>CANJWG010000006.1 GCA_947478365.1 Flavobacteriaceae bacterium
CAAATATATAAAAACACATACGATTTCCTATTGAAAATTGGGTTTAAAACCTTTAAGTTATTAACATTTTTGATATTATTTCAACAAAAAACGTTCGTCAAAAATGACGAACGTTTAGAAAAGGAATCAAGTAAAGATTTAACAAACAAACTAAACTTTAAACAAAACTCAAACTACTAAACTTGATTTTAATATTAAGGTTGTTCCTATTTCTTTAATTTACTTTTTCATGTTTTTCCATAAGCATCTTCATGAACACTTGCGACAGCTCTTCCTGAAGGGTCATACATATTTTTAAACGCCTCATCCCACTCTAATGCAATTTTTGTACTACAAGCCACACTTGCTTCCTGAGGAACTCTTAAAGCGGCAGCATCACTTGGAAAATGTTTCGTAAAAATGGAACGGTAATAATACTCTTCTTTTGATGTTGGCGTTTGAATTGGGAATTTGTATTTAGCATTAGCCAACTGTTCATCCGTAATTTCTTTGGCTACATCATAAATCGCAAAGCCAAAAATACCGTTAATTTCATCTAGAAAATGAGCGCCTTTTTCTTTGTATAAAGCCAAAATAACTTCGCAGTCACTTTCGGTTTAAAACGTATTTTTCCCCTCAAATTGTTTGTGCAACTCTCTGTGATTATATATCTCTCCATTGGTAGTCAAAACCAGACTCTTATCTTCGGTAAACAAAGGTTGTTTTCCTGAAGTGGGATCAACAATAGCTAGACATTCGTGGGACATAATTGCTTTATCGTTACTCTAAATCCCACTCCAATCCGGACCACGGTGTCGAATAATTTTCGACATTTCCAACACTTTTGGTCTTACCACTTCTGCTTTTTGTTTTAAATCGAAAGCACATACAATTCCACACATAATTTATTATTTTATTTATGGGGCAAAGATGGTATAATAGTTATAAATTAAAAACATAATTTATTATTTAATTATATATTAATACTAAATTAAAATTTTTATATTAAATATGTAATTAATAAATTATGATAATCTAAATTAAAGTTATATACAGAAATAATTGACACAGCCAAACGGATTGTATATTTGGCAATACAACAAAGAAGAAGTTGCTCTCATAATATTCTTTATGATTTTCAAAAGAAGAAATCAAAACCATAAAAACATCTTATATTTGAAAAAAATCATACTATTTATAACTTTAAATTATGAGTTTTAAAACCTTTTTCAAAAACGAAGCATCTTCAGATAGAATAGATTGGGTTGATCAAGTGAAAGGATTAACAATCTTTTTGGTGGTTTATGGTCATAACTTCCCCTTTACCGAAAAATACATTTATACTTTTCACATGCCTTTATTCTTTATGATTTCTGGATTTTTTCATCCTAAAACATCAAGAGTAGATGACATAAAAAAACGAGGCAAATCATTGTTGGTCCCTTATTTTATTTGGAGTCTGTTTTTATTTATATTTTGGTTTTTTGTTAGTAGTCGATTTGGTGAAAGCGTTGCGCTAAATCTTTCTCCAATTGAAAATTTCATTGGAATATTTTATTCTCAAGGTGACCGATTTTATATGGATTGGGGTATACCAATGTGGTTTCTTCCTGGACTCTTTATGACGTTCCTGATTTTTTATTGGTTACAAAAAATTAAAAGCCAATTCTGGTTTATTTTTTCTTTAATTACATTACCCACTATTGGTGCATTATATGCTAGAAACATTCCGATGAATTTGCCCTGGAGTATTAATATAGCAATGGTAGCTTTAGGTTTTTATGCATTCGGTTTTTATGGATTTAAAATCATAAATGCGGTATCGAGAAAGAACAGTCTTTTTTTTGCAGTTGGGTTTTGTATTGTTCATTTCCTTACCTACAATTACAATATAAAAATTGACATGTATCGAGCTCATTATGGCAATGAATCCTTTTTTATTTTGAGCGGAATAACGGGAAGCTTATTTGTACTCTTCTTTTTTAAATCCTTGCCATACTTTCCTTTTTTAGCTTTTATAGGGAAGTTCTCTTTAATTATTTTGGCGCTTCAATTAATATCCATGTCATTCATAAAGTTTGTTTTGCTTTATGGTTTTCATCAATCTGATTTTAATTTTTCTGAATGGAAACGATTTGTATTTGCTATTTTACAAATATTCTTACTAGTCCCGAGTTTTTTCATCATTAACAAATACTTACCACTACTTAATGGAGGTTATAAAAAAATATAAATCCCAATTTAGGTTCCATTTGTTATTGAATAGTTCCTTTGGCCTTTTTATAACATTTGCTTCATATTATCATATTCCTGTTGCAGCATTTACTGATTTTGGATTCTATTTTGCTCATTTTATCTGCTTACAGTTTTCGATATTTGGCTTTTTATATTTTTTGAGCCTAAACAAACACTTTTTTAGAGTAGTTTTTCCCATTGTGTTTTTGTTGCTTTCAGGCACTGCTTTTTGGGTTTACTTTCAAGACATAACCATTTCACATAGCATAATACAAGTTTCTTTTGAAACAAAGATGGATATCATGATGGATTTGATAACTTTTCCATTTATACTATATGTTCTTTTAGCAATTACTACAGTGATTTTTATTTTAAAATACTATTCTAAAATCAACAATAATAAGTTAAAATCACCTTTGACTCTTTTGGCTATTTTAGCCATATTCAGTTATTTTATGGTAGAGGATTATCAATTTGGAACCTTCAACAGAAGACTTCCTTACAATATATTAGTTTCTACTAGAGAATATCTTGAACAAAACCCTTTACTTTTAAAGCCAGTAAACTATAGCGTCAAAACTAATTGTGATAGTTTGAGCGTTGTTTTTATTCTTGGCGAAAGTGTTAGAGCTGATCATTTACAGCTTAATGGTTATCCCAGAAAAACAAATCCTTTATTATCCCAAAGAAATGATATTATAAGTTTCCCAAACGCCTATACTCCATTAACGTATACTGCCATTAGTCTTCCACAACTATTAACAAACGCCACACTCACTGATGATTATAGTCAGCCTAAACAATCTTTAATTCAAGTTTTGAATCAAGCTAAGATTCAAACAAATTGGATTGGTAATCAAACTCCTGAGAAAAGTTATGAGATGTTTATTGAGCAATCCTCATTTAAACAAATTTTAGACCCTCTTCATTCTGAATTAAGTTTTCGGAAAGATTATGACGAAAAATTAATTCCCGTTTTCAAAAGCTATTTTAGACCTTTTACCAATCAGTTCAATGTCATACATATGATGGGCAGTCATTGGTGGTATGAAACAAGATATTCTGACCGATTCAGAACTTTCAAACCTGTGATTAAAAGCAAACACATCCCCTCCAACTCCTATAAAGAAATGATTAATTCATATGACAACACTATAGTGTATTTGGATAATTTCATCAATATAATAATTAAGGAAATTGAAAAGAAAGATTCAAAAACCTTGTTAATTTACTTATCGGACCATGGAGAAATTTTAGGAGAAAATAATTTATGGCTGCATGCACAAAAAGGTAAAGCAAGTGAAAATCCGGCTATGCTTATTTGGTGTTCTTCAAAATTTAATAAAGAATATCCCAATATAATTTCAAATCTAAAAATGAATAAAAATAAGAAAACAGATTTAGATTTCTTCTATAACAGTATATTGTATTTATTTAAAATAGAAAATATTCCCTACGATAAGAATAAAGTGATCTTTTAAACATTTTTATTTAAGTTACGCTTTCAATAATATAAGTCTTTCCATTAATATCAAACGAAACCCCAACTTCATTTCCCATCAATTTACTCCCTAAAGGAGATTGTGGCGAAATTGCAAAAATGGTTTTGTCATCAATACTTAATTTTGGTAAAGCGGTGCTTATGAATAATATCATTTCATTAGCTTGAACTAAACTTCCTAAAGCTACTTTTTTGTGTGTTTGAGAAGCCTCAATTTTGTCGAGAATGGTTTTTTGTTCGAGGATTTCTTTAAGCTTGTGATTGAGCTTTTCTTGCTCCAAATGCATCATTGACAAAGCCGTTTCATGTTTATCTCCAGCCGAACCTTTGGCATCATTCTGCGCATCGATAGTCAAACCCGAAATCATGTCTTGAAAAACATCTATTCGGTCCTGGAGTAATTCTTTGTAGCGTTGGAGTATTTGTTGTTTCATTTAAGATTGTTAGATTATTAGAAAGTTAGACTTCTTAGATAAATTATTTCTAACGATCTAAGAAGTCTAATGATCTAAGTTAGTCTAAATTAAAAATCAAATTTATAACTTGCTCCTCCCAAAACTTGCAATCCCTGCACAGGATAATTCAACCATCTTTGGTAATCCTGATTGGCCAAATTGTTTCCTTTTAAGAAGAAAGTTAATCGGTCACTATATTTATATCCAACATGCGCATTCAAGTCGAAATAGCTTTTTAGGGTTATGTTCTCATCCGGAGGAAAAGGGAGTGTTACTGTAGCTTGTCTAAAAATATCTTTTCGTTCCCCTACAAAGAACAAACTCGTTCCTGCGTACCATTTTGGCGTAATGTTAACATCAAGAGTTGTGGCTAGTTTTATTGCCGGTAAATTCCAAGCTTCTTTTTCAGCATCAGTAGTAAAACTGCTATACGTTCCGTTGATTCCAAAAGATATATTTTTTGAAAAATCAGCTTTCAATTCACCAAAGAAACTTACCGTTTTTACTTTATCATAAACTACATCAAACGAATTTCCGAAAGTATAACCATCCGTATTCGCATTAAAATTATCATAGATATTACTTTTAAAAAGTGCTTTCCCGTCTTCATTTTTGTACGACCCACAAATGTTATAACTGATACTGCTTGCCAACTTTCCTTTTAGACCGGCATAGATATCAAATTTTTGATCGGTTGGAGCAATGACAAGTGTTGGCGATACAAAGAAGTTTTCCTGAACAAAATCATGATAGGAATTCTGTTGTAATGTTCCTTCGAAACCTGCGTAAAAAACCATCAAATCACCAACAATTTTATACGAACCTGTAACCTGCGGATATATAAAGAATTTGCTTCCGCCCGATTCTTGTGCTGCGCTATAAAACATTCCAACTCCTGCATTCACAGTCAAATCGTCTTTGTGAATTTTGATGCTTGGTTGAAATCCAATATTGGTAAAACCATATTTAAAAGAAGTACCAGTATAAAAAGATTTATCAAAAGAACCACTAATATAATCCAACACAAAATCAACTTTTATTTTATGCTCAATGATATCAAATTCCAAAGACGGTTTTGCCACAAAACGGTTTTCGGCTGAACCAAAAGCATCCCAAAAACGACTGAATTTAAGTGCGCTTTCTTTTAAAATATTATCTAAACCTAATCTTCCACCAACATATAATGTATGATACGTTTGCTGTTCGTCAATGTTTGCAATCGTCGCATCAGACAATAGATTAGGGTAAATTCCGTACCAATTATATACTTGATTTTTGTAACCCAAATCCGCGTTCCATGACATTGCTTTCGTTCTACTTCCGTAGGTTAAATCTAAAGCAGTAGTAAAGAATTTATCATCTAGTTGAACATTTTTTATTCCACCTTGAGACGAACTGTGACGCAACATTCCTCCAAAATAATCGGTATTGCTAATGTTTTGGGTAACAAAAAGTTTTGCATTGATTACTCCATAATTTCCTGCTGCCAGCGTCAAATAGTTACTGAATATTTTTTCTAAATTACTTTTGTCTACATTAGCCGCTTTTCCTTTAGAAGGCGCAAAAGTAGATGCCACGGGAAATGAGAAAATATTGTATTGGATATTCTCTTTTCTTATGGTTTCTTCATCATCCAAACTTGGTGTTTCTTTTACTTTAAATGCATCCGAAATAGTTGGGGTGTATGGCTTAACTACATTTACTACTTCGGTTCCAATGTTTTCGTCTTTCTTTTGCGCGGTTGTCTTTTGGAAACTCCCCAACAATAGAACAGCTGCTATAATATATTGAAATGTCTTTTTCATTTGATTTTAATTTTGGATAGAAGAATTCGTTTTAGAAATTTCGCCTTTAATCATGTTCAATTCGTTTTGTGCTTCAGCAACAACGTCATCGAATTCCTTGAAATTTTTTATTACGCTTTCTAAAATAGAAGTTGCGCTAAAATTATCTTTCAATTGATAATAGTTTTTTGCCATTACAATCAAACCTTTGGCTCCAAAATACTTATAACCCGAATAATCCCTAGCTAATTTTTGAACTGTTTTATTAGATTCTTCAAACTTGCCATCTTTATTCTTAAAATAAGCATCGTTGTATAATGCTTCAGCTGCTAATTCTCCTTTGGCAATGGTTAGCAATTTTGCATATGCAACTCTAGCTTTTTGCTCGTCATTCACTTTTATCGCCGCACGGGCAACGATAATCTGTGCATCACTTTTAATTTTGTTATCTGTTTTTGGGTTTACTAATACTTTGTCGGCATAAACGACAGCATTTACATAATCTTTTTGGTCGTAATACACACGCATCAAATTGGCTTGTGCAAATGTTACGTTTTGAGGGAAATCAGCTTCCGTTTCTAATCTTTGCAACACTGGAAGAGCATTCGTATAATCATCTTTCTTCAAGTGAATTTCAGCTAAACGCGCCAATGATTGCTCCGTAAATTCATTTTTTGGTTTATTAATAACAAATTCATAATTCGAGATAGCGTTGCTTTCTTTTCCGTCAGTGTAAAGTGATTGTGCCAAATAAAAATTAGCTTTCAAAGCGTGAATTCCATTTGAAAATTGAGATACATAACCGCTCAAACTGGTTATAGCCTGCTTTGTATTGTTTTGCAAAAATTGCTTTTCGGCAGCTTCATAAGTGTCGTTATCCAAGTCGGCATCTGTCACTTCAACAAAATCTAAAGTTTTTACCCATGCTGCATATTCATTCACTTTTCCGTTATCCATATAAACCAATCTAGCTGTAGAAACCGCTTCTAAAGCTTCGGGACTTCTTGGATATTTAGCGGCCACTTCTTTGAATTTAGCGATAGCCAACTCATCTTTCTGCCCATTATAATAAACCAATCCCTGACGCAATATCGCTTTAGAAGCGAACGAACCATTTTTGAATTCACTTAACAATTGGTCGTAAATTTTAATCGCTAACTCAGTTTTGTTTTCAGTTACATAAGTATTCCCTAATTCGTACAAAGCATCGTCACGATATTGTGAGGTTTTAAAATTGACCAGAAACTTATTAAAGTCATCTATTTTCTTATCATTTCTAGAAACAAAACCATAACTCAAAGCCTTTTGGAAAGCAGCATAATCAGCATCAATACCTTTCATATCGATAGCTTTATTGTAAGCATCCATCGCTGGCCAATATTTGGAAGTAACAAAACGAGAATCCCCTAATCGTAAATAAGCATCATTCAAACGCACTTTATCATCTTTGTTTCCATCGATATAACTTTGAAAATATTTTCCAGCTTGGTCGTACTCTTTCAATTTGAAATTTGCGTAAGCAATATGGTAATTGATGTTCTTGTTTTCGGGAGTTGTTTTAGCTTCAGCCAAAACTTCAAATTGTTTGAAACTCTGAAAAGCATCAGTAAAATTATCTAAACCATACTCGGTTTCCCCTTTCCAGAATGTTGCACGAGCCAATATTTTCTCATTTTTCTGATTGGCAATTGATTTTTTAAACATGCTCAACGCTTCTTGGTAATTCCCATCGGTATACAATTCAATTCCTCTATAAAACAATACTTTTTGGTAAGCTACTTTGTTTTCAGGCGTATTGTTTTTTTCCAATAATATCAAAGCATCTTTATAATTCTTAGACGTGATATAAGAGTTAATTAATAAATTTTCGATTTCTGTTTTGTTTGGAGAATTTGGGTATTTACTCAAAAACGAAGTCAAAACATCGGGCACGCTTTGGAATGAATTTCCAATTTCGTAACTCAGTTTGGCATAATTCAAATTGGCATCTTCTTGAATTTTATTATCAAAATCCATTTCCGATCCGCTTTTGAAAGCGTTCAATGCTTGTTGTTTTTTATCGGTTTTGAAGTAGCATTCACCCAAATGATAATAGGCATTTTGCGCAACCGAATCTTTTCCGTCAATAATTTTATTGAATTGTGAAATCGCGTTTTCGTAATCTTTTTGCATGTAATAAGTATAACCCAATTGATAGAAATCGGTGTTACTCCACTTTCCTTTTTTGCCTTTATATTCTTTTAGATAAGATAGCGCTTTGTCATATTGCTGCAAGTTGAAATAACTTTCTCCAATGATTTTATTCAATTCTGATTTTTCAGAAGCGTTCGATTTTGGCATCGCCGCAATACCGGCATCAATGGCTTTTTGAAAATCGCCCGATTTGAAGTTCATATCGGCTTTGAAATAAGACAATTTATCCGAATACTTTTCTTCGCCTTCCACTTTTTGGAAATACTTATTAGCCTCTTGATAATTATTCCCTTCATATTGCATAAACCCTAAATAATAATTCGCTTGCGTTCCATATTCTTTAGAATTTACTACTTTGTTAAAATAATCAGCAGACGCTTTTTTGTCGCCCGCCGCAAAATAAGCATAACCTTTTTGGAAAGTAAATTTTTCTGTTTGATCATATGACAATGCATTCTCATCGACTTTGTCAAAATATTGCAATGCCTGCGGAAACTTGCCTTGTTCAAAATAATATTGGGCGACTTCTATATAAGCTTGATTTTGTTTTGAGCTCGTTGGATAATCTGAAACAAATTTTTCCATCAATTCATCGGCATTATTCTGATTGAGATGTATTGCACAAATTCCGATATAATAGGCACAGTCGGCCTGAACATCTTGAGCCGTATTGTCTTGTTTTACTTTATCAAATAAAATTTGAGCTGATTGGTATTGTCTATTTTTAAACAACGAAATCGCATTATCAAATTCCGACAAATTATTGGTGTAAATAGCCGACTGTTGTCCTGAAACATAAGATAGTCCCGCTATAAAAAATAGAAAAAATAACATTAAACCCTTACGCATAATTTTTATTTTAATTTATTCAAAAATAGTATCCAATACCCTATAACGTTAAAACATCACCATTTATTATAAACATTGTTGTAAACAATTTTACAGAAAGAAAAAAGAGAATAGAAAATAGACTGCACTTAGCCTTAAAATCTATATTCTATTCTCTATGTTCTATATTCTTTATAAAATAATTTTGAATACAAACCTTATCTTATTACATTTACCCAATAAACTAATTACCCATGTCAGAAACTGTTTTATCTCTAAAAAATATAACGATTTACCAAGAAAATAGAGTGATTTTATCACAAATAAATCTTGAAGTTAAAGAAGGTGAATTCCTTTATATCATTGGTAAAACAGGAACAGGTAAAAGTAGTTTTATGAAAACCCTTTATGGAGATTTACCTTTAACTGTTGGTACAGGAAATATTGTTGGTTATGATTTATTGAACTTAAAAGAAGATGAAATTCCTTTTTTGAGAAGAAAAATTGGAATTGTTTTTCAGGATTTTCAATTATTACCGGACAGAAGTATTAACGAGAATATGCTTTTTGTATTAAAAGCAACCGGCTGGACAGACAAAACAGCAATGCAGGATAAAATTGACGATGTTCTGCAACGTGTTGGCATGGTCGGTCTGACAAATAAAATGCCCCACCAACTATCAGGTGGAGAGCAACAAAGAGTTGCTATTGCCAGAGCATTATTGAATGATCCTGAATTAATCTTAGCTGATGAGCCAACAGGAAATCTAGATCCACAAACGAGTGCTGAAGTTTTAGGTGTTTTGAAAAAAATTAATGAAAACGGAAAAACAGTTATTATGGCCACTCACGATTATGCTGTGATCATGAAATTCCCCGCCAAGACACTTAAATGCGAAGACAATACTATTTTTGAAGTGGTTCAAAAAACGGTCTAAATCTTCTAGTTTCTGACAAATAATTAGCCAAAAGTAATATTACAAAAGGAAAAGTCACGAGATGAAATCTATCGCCCTGACCACAGGAAATTCCAGATAATAATATGATGTACCCTATAAAAAAGCTAACAAAAGTAAATGAATTTGGTTTTTTAAAGGTTTTAAACAAAAAGAAAGCCGAGAGCAATATTCCAAATAAACTAAGAAAACGATTTTGCCATTTAGAAACATCAAACAGTAAAGTTTTCCAAGAATCAAAGTTACTTCTTCCTTTATAGTTTTTCCATTCTTCAATACAACTATTACCGCTAACTGTATTATCCCTTATGTCTGAAATATAAGCTTTTACCAGATTTGAAAAATTAGTTCTGATTTGGCGTTTTAAATCTTCTAATGCCACTTTCTTTTGATCTGTAAAATCCAAACTAAATAAATATTCAGCTCTTGGGTTGTTGATTTGGTTGAATTCTTTTCCGTGTTTAAAACAGTCTGCTTTGCTGCATATATAATTGTGATACGTTACACCATCAATATAACTGATTGTGAAATTGCCATATTGCGCTTTCATTCCCACTACTTGAATTAATATCATCAAGAAACTCACATAAAGAAAAATCATGCTTTTGTGCTTATAGTTTTTGATAATTTCTTTGAAAAATAAGAACACTAAGATAATCCCAAAAAACTTAGCGCCTGGTTTTATCAACATACTCGATAAGAATATAGCTAGAGAAAATGATAAATAACAAAACTCTTTTGTTTTATAATATCGAAACAAAAAATAAAAAGCAAAAACTGTAAAGAAAACAAAGATGTTTTCAGTAAGTAAAAGATAATTTGAAGTGATATTTCCCAAAATAAAAAAAGGCAGCATTGCAAACCAAAAAGCCACTTTTTCTTTGAGAAAATTCTTCAAAATTTCAAATAAAATAATGGAAGTTCCCAACCAGCAAAAGACATTTAATATGAAACTCCATTCAAAAATAACTGCATCAGAACTGCCAAATAAATAGGGGATTCCAATAATGAAAGCCATTAACATCGGGCGATAGTAATGACCTGTAAACTTTAAATACATAAATTGAGCCGCCTCCAAATAGTTTGAACTATCCCCATAAATTATTGTTTGTTTGTCTAATTGCAGGATGAAATTCAATATTTCCAGACAGAACAAGCCCACAAAAATGATAAGAAGATGGTATTTATATTTTTTAAAAAAACTCATACTTGCCGAAAAATATATTTTCTTTGTAAATATATTATATAATTCTGTTTTCTGAATGATTTCAATTCTAATTCCTAGCTATAACTACAACACTTTGCCTTTGGTAGAAGAATTGCACAATCAGGCTATTTTGGAAAATATTACATTTGAAATCATTGTTCAGGATGATGCTTCATCTCTTAATGAAACAACTCAAACAAATAACAAAATCAATCAGATTACACACTGTAGGTTCGAGCGCAATGAAACGAATATTGGTCGAGGACAAAATAGAAATTCATTGGTTGCTAAAGCTCAATATTCTTGGTTAATTTTTTTAGATTGCGATACATTTCCGCAGCATAAAAACTTTATCAGAAACTATATTGACGCTATTAAAATTGAAAATGTAGAGGCAGTATACGGAGGGATAATTTATCAGAAAAATAATCCAAATCCAAGCGAAATGCTCCGTTGGGTTTATGGTAAAAAAAGGGAAGAAATTCCATTGGAAAGAAGACTTAATCATCCATACAAACATTCGCTAATGTCTAATTTTTTGATGAAGAAAGTAATCATCCAAAAATTCCCTTTTAATGATAAGTTATTTCAATATGGTTATGAAGATGTTGTTCTAATTCGGGAATTACAGCGAAATGCTATTCCCATTGCCCAAATCGAAAATGCTGCATATCATTTACAACTCGAAGATTCTGTTATTTTTTTAGAGAAAACAAAGCATTCTTTAGTAAATTTAAAAATGCTTACAGACCAAAACGTTTTTGATGATGACAACTCGTCATTGTTAAGAACTTATCAACTTATTTCAAAAATGGGCATGCGGAATTTAGTTGCTTACACCTTTAAAAAAACAGAAGCTTTTTTGACTAAAAATTTGCTCTCAGAAAGTCCATCATTAGTATTATTTCTATTGTATAAATTAGGTTATTTTTGTCAAATAAATTCTCGTTAATGCCTTATTTTTCAATAATCATACCGGTTTATAACAAAGAAAAATTTGTTGTCAAAACAATGGAAAGTGTTTTGAGCCAGACATTTACTGACTATGAAATAATCATTGTAAATGATGGTTCAACCGATCAAAGCGAAGCCAAAATTTCAACATTTAAAGACAACCGAATTAAATATTATTCCAAAAAAAATGAAGGTGTTGCTCTCGCCAGAAACTTCGGAATTGAAAAAGCAACCGCTGATTATATTTGCTTCTTAGATGCAGATGATTTTTGGTTTCCTACCTTTTTAGAAACAATGCATCGTTATAGTTCAGAACTTCCAGAACAAAAAGTCTTTGCTTCAGCTATAGAAATTGAGACTAAAAACAAATGCATTCCGGCGCACTATTCTATAAAGGAAACATCAGCTATTGAAATTTTGAATTTCTTTGATGCCAGTCAAAAGGAATGTGTTTTGTGGACATCGAGTGTTTGCATTCACAAAAGTGTTTTCGAGAATGTCGGCGTCTTTGACACCAAAATAAAACATGGTGAAGACACTGAATTGTGGATTAGAATTGGGCTACAATTCCCAATTGTTTTTATACACAATATTTTAGCGCGCTATGTTTATCATAAAGAAAGTGTATCCCGAAATTCGAATTACTATTTTGAAAAATATACTTTCGACAAATATGATTTGGAAGAAAAGCATAATCCGAAACTAAAAAAGTATATGGATTTCAACCGATTTTCAGCTGTAATAAAATGCAAACTCGATAGTGATTGGAAAACAGCTAAAGAAATTTATTCAGCAATTGATTTGAATAATCTAACTGTCAAGAAAAGAGTTTTACTTAAATCACCACCATTTTTATTAAAACTGTTATTGAAATTGAAATTCTTTTTGACGAATTTTGGTTTAGGAAATTCCGTTTTTAGATAATAAAAAATCATTATAATCTCGGATATAATCTTCCTCTTCATAAACTTCAGAAGCCACAACCAGGCAAACAGAACCCGAAGAAAAGTTCTGCAATTCACGCCAAATGCCATTTGGAATTAATAGTCCAAAATTTGGTTTGTTGAGTGTCACCGTTCTTTGTTTGTCGCCATCCTTCAATATCACATCAAAACTACCGCTTAAAGCTACCATAAATTGCAGCAATTTATTGTGTGCATGTCCGCCTCGTTCTGCTCCACTCGGAACGTCATACAAATAATAAACGCGTTTCATTTCAAATGGGATTGTACTTCCCTCAATAACAGATAGATTTCCTCTAATGTCATCTAATTTAGGGACTTCTATTAATTGAATATTGTCAATTGTTGTCATTATTTTAAATTTTCAAGCTCTTTATATTTTTTGATCCCTGATAAACCAATTCTAAATTTTACAATACATTCATTCCAATTAATATAATTATTCCTCAAAATAAAAAAGATATATTTAAATAACCAAAAATAAACCATATTCCCTTGGAGTTTACAAAATAAGGCTGATCTTGCATAAACTAATTTGTCCTCTCCCTGATAATCTCCAGAACATAATAAGGGATGGGAAACAATTACTAACGGATTAAAATAAGTCTTTATCTTTAACTCAAGTGCCATTTTTAAAAATAAAAATTCTTCGGCAGTTTCAAAAAAAGAACCTAATCCAAAATTCTCGTCATAATATATTTTTTTCGATTTTATAACATCTGTTTTGAAAGCTATTTCAAATGAAATTACATTCCAAATACTTTTTTTAGTATGTTCATATACTATTTGAGAACTGTTTCGAGGTTTATTAAAGCCAATACGTTGATGGTTAAATGTAATTATTTCCGCATTTTGCAATTTGTTGAAGGTTGCTATTATATCATTTTCAAAATTCGGGAAATAAATAATATCATCATCAGCGATTATACAAATTTCTTTAATTGTATTTTGAATAGCTAAATTTCTGCTTTTTGATAATCCTTTTTCAAAAGAATTAATTACTCTAACGTTAGGAAATTCAGAAGTTAATATATTATTTTCTTGTGTTTGATTTATTATTAGTATAGAGAATTTAGAAAAATGACAAAATGGGAACATTGGAATCAAAAAATCTAAAGAGTTTCTATCCATAGTGGAAATTAAAATTTCCAAATCTTCTTTATTATATTCTTTTACCAATTTGTTATTATATTTACGCAAATATAAAAAATCTGCTTTATAAAATGAAAATACTTTTTGTAGGCGAATACAGCCGATTGCATAATTCCTTAAAAGAAGGTTTAATTGCTAAAGGCCATCAAACAGTATTGATTTCTTCTGGGGATTATTTTAAAAAAATCGATCAAGATTATTCTTTCCATTCTTCTATACTCTCAGATTATTGGATTTTCCAAAAACCAAATAACTTATTATATAAATTAACTAGAATCGATTTAGTAAAAGTCGAAAGAGCTTTGCGTTTTTATTTTTTGATTCCAAAACTAAAGGGTTTTGACCATGTCCAACTCATTAATTCTGATGCAATTGGAACTTTTCCGTTACTTTCTAGAATATTGTATAAAAAACTATTCAAAAAAATTAAAAGTAGAAGTTTATTAATTTGTGGAGATGAGACTCCAATTATAGATTATCTTCTAAAAAATGAAATACGTTATTCAATTCTAACTCCTTATTTTGAAGATACTTCACTAAAAAAAGAATTTCAATTTCCATTAAAATATAGCCAAAAAAACTATCGAAAAACCTTCAATTGGTTGGTTCAAAATTGTCAAAGTTTAATTGCCTCCGATTTAGATTATAAAATTCCGATGAAGAAAATGGGTTATTCGGTTAATTTTATTCCAAATCCAATAAATACAACCAAATTGAAATATCAAGAACTAATAATTAAAGATAAAATTATCATTTTCCTGGGAATTAATCGAGGAAGTTATGAGAAAAAAGGAATCATTTTCTTTGAAAAAGCATTGTCGATTATTCAGGAAAAATTCAACACTAAAGTTGAAGTAATTGTTAGTGAAAATATTCCGTATAAAAAATATATAAACCTCTATAATAAAGCTCATATTTTAATGGATCAAGTATATGCTTTTGACCAAGGATATAATGCTCTAGAAGCTATGGCGAAAGGAAAAATAGTTTTTACAGGAGCTGAAAAAGAGTTTGAAACCCATTACAATCTTAACAAAAAAGTAGCCATCAATGCGTTGCCCGATGTGGATTATCTAGTAGCACAATTATCTTTTTTAATTGAAAATCCTGAGGAACTAATCGCCATGGGCAAACGTGCTAGAACTTTTATAGAAAAAGAGCACTATTATATAAAGATTGCGGAGAAGTATTTAGAGGTTTGGGAGAAGAATTAAGTAAAGATTATTATTAAAATTACTTATTCTTATTCATCTTCTCAATTAGAAATTCCTTAAAGTTAATTCTTTGGTTTAACTCTTTCAAAGAGTATAAAAAGGATAGTATAAAAAGAATAGAAATGAAAACATATGCATAAATCTGTTCAAGACTATAAATAATTATTATTGCTAAAACCCCAAATAATAAGCTAATGGCAATTAGTTTTCTACTTGATGGAACAAAATTAAAATCATAGTGCTTGTTTACTATTCTATATATGTAGAAGGCAAAAAGTATATAATTCAAAAAATAGGCAATCCCCAATCCTAATAAACCATAATATTTATAAAGACCAATTGAAAAAATTAAATTTAATACATCTCCAAAAAGTGCTTGCATGAAAAATAGTTTTTTGTTTCCTTTTACTAAAACAATATAGTTCATTGGGAAAATGATTGCTTTCAAAATTACAGAAAACAATGCCATTTTTAATATTAAAAATGAGCTATAAAATTTATGAGAATAAAGTAAGTTGATTAAAAATGGTGTTGCTAAATATAAAAAAATGATAGCTGGCGTGATTAAAATCAGTGCAATTTCTATTTGATTGTTGACCAATTGCTTTATTTTTTTATTATCCTCATTTACAGAAGATAATTTAGGATAGAAGTCATAAGTCATGGCATTAAAAATTAACCCCAAGTAATTAATCAAAATTACAGAACTTACTTCATAATAACCCAAAACCTGTGATGAAGCTCCAGCATCATTAAGGTAAATTTTAATAACAAAATTGCAAATTTGACCAAAAATTAAATTTAATGACATAAAAAAGCCCAGCTTAAAAATGGGCGAAGATTGCTCATAAAATTCATTATATTTGAAAGGTATAATTTTAAAAGAATATTGCCTTGTAAAATAAATTGTAACTAAAAACAAAATAATGCAAGAGGATAGCATTACCCATATTATTCCTTCAATTCTTAAAAAATAATAGATAATTATTGTTCCGATGGCAATAAAAAAAGCTGCAATACTATTGCATATTGCTAAGGTTTTAATTTTATTAACCCCTTGAAGAATTGCCATTCTAGCATTGGAAAGACTTGTTATAAAAAAATAAATGGATAAAAGGATGAACCAATACTGTTTATTTGGTGTTCCAAAAGTAAAAATACTGATGGTTTTACTAAAAACTATTGACAAAATTGATCCAAATAATCCTATTAAAACTGCCATCTTTTGCAATAATGCAATAGTTTTATTCATGGATTTGGTTTTGTCATTACCATTAACTAATGCAATTTCGCGAGTTGCTATTGTAAGAAATTCAAAATTAGTAATGGCTACAATAATATTTACAGCATTATTTAAAAGTGACACTAATCCAATGCCAATTGGGCCTAGATAAACAGCCACAAATTTTGAACTAATAATGCTGATTATTGTTCTAAAAACTTGCATGATTCCAAAAACTCCTGTTGCTTTTAAAATGGATCGATAAGAGTGATTTTGTTGGTTCATTTAATAATTTATCAAAAAAAATCAATCAATTTTACAACCAATATCTAAATAATAATTTTTAAAACTCTCTACCCATGCTAACCAGTCTTTTGAAGATATTCTGTTTTGAGGATTAGAATCAAGAATAGTAATTATTTCTTTTGGATTAATGTCATTTGGCATTGAATTTATAACATCAATATGATCATTCAACCATGCATCATTCAAAATTTTATTAAACACAAACATATCCACTTTACCATCATAATCTTCTTTATGTTGATTTGTAGCAGACGATATAAAACCAGTCCGCAATATTTCATGATTATATCGAGCAAATTGAACGTTATTATAATTTTTAAAATAATATTTAAGCGCATTATACAATTGCAATCCTTCATCTACTTTATTATCATGATTGTGCCATAATTTTGAATAATAATTTTTATTAAATATCATTCCAGCAACGGCATAAATGGTATAATAAGCCAACCGCTTTTCTTCTGTATTTATACTTAGAAATTTTAAAATTTTTCTAATTTTAAATCTATTAAATTTATAAAATATAACATAGTATAACGCTGGAATAATGGTATAAAGTTTGGGCTTCAATAATACAATATTATCTTTTTTAACAGTTCCTTTATTTTGATTTAACTTCGGATTTCCAAGCCAAAATAATTTAGTAATTACAACCTTATTCTCTATAATTTCTTTTTCAACTGCTACTATATCAAGCACATCAATAAACCATGTGTCATCTTCAATTAGAATAAAATTTTCTGAAGCGTTTTTACATGCATTTACCCATAAATTTATTGGAATATTATACGTATTTGGACAAATTCCATTTAAAGCATTATGCTGTTTTTGTTCATAAAACTCTGATTTTTTTAAAATTATATTTGGAAATAATTGAATGATTTTGTCAAGATAAATTTGGGGAGTCCCATCGTCTAATACATATATTTCACCTTCAAAATTTTTGACAAATTTATTTATAGAATATAAGCATCTATTTAGGTAATACGGTCTATTAAAAGATTTTATAATTATGTCCATAAATTAATAATTTTAATTACATAATCAACTTCATCCATAGTCATTACTGGACTAATTGGCAAACTTAAAACTTCACGATGAATTTTTTCGGTTATTGGAAACGAAAGTGAATTCCATCCCGAAGTTTCGGGAGCAAAAGCTTTTTGTTTGTGTGGTGCAATTGGATAATGAATTACCGTTTCTATATTATTTTTATTTAAATACGATTGAAGTGAATCTCTTTCTGAAGTTCGGACAACAAATAAATGAAATACATGATTTACTGACAAATCCCATGTTGGCACTATTAATTTCTCATTTTTGATTTCTGCTAAATATCGTTTAGCAATTGATTGACGGATTTTATTTTCTTTATCCAAATTTGGTAATTTCACATTCAAAAAGGCAGCTTGTAATTCGTCCAAACGCGAGTTTACACCAATATATTCGTTATGATATTTTTGGTTCGAACCATAATTTCGTAAAGCGAAAATCACTTTAGCCAAAGTATCGTCATTGGTCGTTATCGCACCGGCATCGCCCAAAGCGCCAAGGTTTTTCCCCGGATAAAAACTAAATGCTGCAGCATCCGATAAATTCCCTGCTTTTTTATGATTAGAAACTGCGCCATGCGATTGTGCTGCATCTTCGATTACTAATAAATTATTTTGTTTTGCAATAGCATTTATAGCTGCCATATCTGCCAATTGCCCATAAAGATGCACCGCTAAAATGGCTTTAGTTTTTGAGGATATTTTACCTTGAATCAAATCGGGATTGATGTTGTACGTTTCTAATTTTGGCTCAACTAAAACTGGCACTAAATTGGCTTGCAAAATTGCCAAAATGCTGGCAATATAGGTATTTGCCGGAACGATAACTTCGTCACCTTTCTGAAGTTTTCCGAGTTGGATATATCCTTTGAAAATTAATACTAAAGCATCCAAACCATTACCAACTCCGATACAATGGCCGGAGCCACAATAATCGGCAAAATTACTTTCAAATGCTCTAACTTCATCGCCCAAAATAAACCAACCCTTATCTAAAACTAATTCCATTTTTTTCTGAAATTGCTCTTGATATTGCTGATTGATTTTTTGCAGGTCGAGGAATCTAATCATAGCATTACATTTTCTAAAAGATGATAATCTGACGTTTGAACTTCGTAAAAATTCTGAATCGTAGTTTTGGCACCAAACGTTTCTTTCCAAAACAATAAACCTTGATTAATTTTCTTCCCGTTTTGCTCATGAGAAATCCCAAAATCAAAGAAATTTTTATCTTTAAAAACTTGGGTAATCAAATAATTATAGAGTAAATCTAAACTTCCTAATTCATTCTTTTGTACATTACCAGAAATATACTGCGGATGCGCTACTTTATCTGTAATAAAAACTGTTGTTCCGGCAACAATTTTATCAATATTATATACGTTAAAATGACGAATGTTGTTTGGAAATTTTTGCTGCAAGTTACTTATTTCTTCTAATGTGTGCACTGGTTTTGAATTGTGCTTTTTTGCCAAATTCGGGATCAGTATTTCATTCCAAAACAAATCGAATTTAGGTTCTTCCTTAATCACCAAATTGTTCTTTTCGCCACGACGAATACTTTCTCTACGAGTTTTGGATAAAGCAAAAGTTTTTGTCAAATCTATAACCGAAAGACAATCTCTACGAATTAGTTTCGCATTAGACAAAAACAAAACATATTCAATTTCTTCAGAGAAGTAATCGGTGTATATTGATGGAATCAATTTCAATTGAAAAGCAGTAATATCAAGTGAATGCAAAAACGCTAAGACATCTTTTGTAATCGCAATTACTTGACCTAATTTGATTTTATTGTCAAAAACAAATCCACCATAAGTCAACCCTTGATGAGAGAAAATAGTCTTGTCAACTCTATTTGCCGGAATTATCGAAACCAATATATCATCTTCAAAAATCAGTAAAGAAAAATCCTGAAATCTATCAGAATGGTATTCCATAAAATCGCGATGGAACAGAAAAGTCGCATTTTTGGCAGTGCTTACAAAGTTGTTCCAAATGGCATAATCTTCTGAAGTATATAGTCTAACTGAATAGTTTTTCACTTGTATTTTTTAAACATTGGAAAATTAAACATTTATTTTAAAAAAGTCGCCCTTATTAATAATTCAATTTTCAAAAATATTGTTTAATTTTATCATCTCAACCGTTTTTGCATTGAATTTAAAACGACTTTTTTTCTTTTTTATTGTTCTTGTTTGTTTCATTTTTAAAACCAATGGACAAAATGTATCGTTGTATAACCAGTTTAATGGTCGTTACGATTTTACATTCATAGGTAATACCATGAATACTACTGAAAACAATACCTCTTTTGATTTGGTTACTACCACTTCTTCTTCAGCAACACTTTCTTTAAATTCGACAGATGTAATTGAAAAAGCATATCTGTATTGGGCAGGAAGTGGTGATGGTGATTTTGAAGTCAATTTAAATTCAGATGTCATAACTCCGGATAGAACTTTCTCTCTTGTCAGGGAATTTCCCGGTCTGACTTTAACCTATTTTAGTGCCTTTAAAGATGTAACATCCCTTATTCAGACTACAGGAAATGGTGATTATACGCTTTCCAATTTGGACATTTCTCAATTTGAAGAGTTCCATTTTCAAAGAAATACTAATTTTGCAGGTTGGGCGATTGTAATTATCTATAAAAATGATACCCTTCCATTAAACCAAATTAATGTTTACGATGGTTTACAAGGTGTTCCTGATGAATTGTCCATTACTTTAAGTAGTTTAAATGTTATTGATAACAATAATTCCAAAGTAGGTTTTGTTGCCTGGGAAGGCGATTCTAGTTTGGCAACAGAAGAATTCAGAATGAACGGAAACTTACTAAGCAACGCTTCGAATCCACCAAATAATGTTTTTAATGGAACAAATTCGATAACCAGCAGTTCAACTTTGTACAACATGGATTTGGATATTTACGATATTCAGAGCAATATAGCTATTGGCGATACAAGCGCCGAGATTACTCTTACTTCTTTCCAGGATTTTGTGATGATTAATACAGTTGTTACTAAATTAAACAGTCAATTGCCGGATGCGACAGTCTCGATTGACTCTGTTGAAAAACAGTGTGATTCAAAAACAATAGTTATAAATTATACCGTTTCTAATTTAAATTCGACCAACCCATTACCAGTAGCCACTCCTATATCCATTTACATTGATGGTCAACTATTTCAAACCATAACGACTTCAGTCGAAATACCAATTGGTGGTTCTGTTCCCGGTCAAATTACTCTTGTTTTACCAGACACAGTTACCTTGGATTTTGAAATTAAATTTACGGTTGATGATATTGGAGACGGAACCGGAATTGTAGCCGAATTGTTTGAGAATAATAATACGGCTATTGCAAACGATTCGCTTTGGATTTCACCACCGTTTAATCCACTAGATAATTTATTGGTTTGCAACGAAGGTTTTACCCGTGGCACTTTTGACTTTTCGTCTTATGAAGATTTGGTCAAAATAAATCCGGAAGACAGTGTCCGATTTTACGAAACACATGAAAATGCAACCAATGATGTAAACCCAATTTCAAACACTTCCAATTATCAAGCAATGCAAACCCCCAAAGAAATTTTCGTTAGGGTTTTCAATGAACATTGTTTTAGCATTTCATCTTTTTTACTAAAAACCAGAAATTGTCCGCCAACCTTTTACAACTTTGTTTCTGCCAATACCGATTCATATAATGACACCTTCTTTATTAGTGGTTTACGAGATATTTTCCTGAATTTTAAATTAGAAATTTATAATCGTTGGGGAAGATTACTTTGGACAGGTAATCAGAATACTGAAGATTGGGATGGTTATGTAAAAGATGGTGTAGGTAGTAAAAATGCACCCGACGGCACTTATTTTTATTTGTTGTTTTTAAACGATATAGATTATCCGGAACCTTTAAGAGGTTTTTTATATTTAAATCATTAAAAAAAGAAAGTGATTTAGGTACACTTTAAGTAAAGCATGAAACAAATTACTTCCGCTCAAAATCTGTTTATAAAATCTTTAATTCAGCTTCAAGAAAAAGCTAAAGCCCGAAAACATTCCGGCACTTTTTTGATTGAAGGCATACGCGAAATTGAGTTAGCTGTAAAAGGAAATTACGAAATCGAAACATTACTATTTGTACCTGAAATCGTAACCAATTTGCAAATTTCCACCCAAGGCGAAGCAGAACTGAACGGAGTTAAATTTTCAAATTTTCAAATCATTGAGATATCAAAGGAAGTTTATCAAAAACTAGCCTATCGAGATACCACTGAAGGCATTTTGGCAGTAGCTAAAACCAAATCGCTACAATTAGCTGATTTAAAACTTTCTGAAAATCCTTTGATTTTAGTGATGGAGGCCATTGAAAAACCAGGCAATATCGGTGCGGTTTTGCGAACTTGTGATGCGGCTAAAATAGATGCCGTAATTATCGCTAATCCAAAAACAGATTTATATAATCCGAATATTGTTCGCTCAAGTATTGGGTGCTTATTTACCAATCAAATTGCAACGGGTTCTACTGAAGAAGTAATTGATTTTTTAATCAAACAAAATATTAATTTTTATAGTGCCACTTTGCAAAATTCGACTTCCTATCATACTCAAGATTACACAACACCAACTGCATTGGTAGTTGGCACAGAAGCTACAGGATTATCCGAACTTTGGCGTGAAAAAGCTACTCAAAATATTATAATTCCGATGCAGGGCGAAATTGATAGTATGAATGTTTCTGTTGCTGCTGCCATATTGATTTTTGAAGCTAAGCGACAACGAGGGTTTTAATTTAGGATTTAGGAGTTGGGATTTACGATGCTTTTTACTAATTCCTTTTCCCTTATCTCTTATCCCTTATTTTTAAATTTTCCATTTGCACAGTTCATTTGTAATACCTAATTTTAGGAATTGATTGAAATTGCTATGATTGAAATAGATTTAGAAGAAGAAAAAAAAGCCATTGCCCGAGAATATAAAGAATTACTTCGCATAAGTTATCAAACGCTAACCGATTCTGATAAAAAACTCATCCGAAAGGCCTTTGATGTTTCCGTTGAAGCACACAAAGATCAACGTCGTAAATCAGGGGAAGCATATATTTTTCATCCTATAGGTGTTGCCAAAATAGTTGCTTCCGAAATTGGTTTGGGCGCAACAAGTATTGCAGCCGCATTAATGCATGATGTGGTTGAAGATACTTATGTAACTATTGAAGACATCGAAAAAAAATTCAATCCAAAGATTGCCCATTTGGTCGAAGGTTTGACCAAAATTTCCAAGGTTAAAAAAGATATGAACATATCAATGCAGGCGGAAAACTTCCGTAAAATGCTATTGACTTTAAACGATGATGTGCGTGTGATTCTGATAAAAATTGCTGACCGTTTGCACAATATGCAAACAATGGAATCCATGCCAGATTACAAACAAGTAAAAATTGCTTCAGAAACATTATACATCTATGCACCTCTCGCCCATCGTTTGGGTTTATATAACATAAAAACCAAACTAGAAGATTTAGGTTTGAAATATACGGAACCCGATATTTATAAAGATATTGTCGGCAAAATAAAGGAAACCAAAGAAGAGCAAGACGAATACATCAAAACGATTTCTGATGTTTTAAAAAAATCCTTAGACGATGAAGGTGTTGAATTTGTCCTAAAAGGAAGACCAAAATCAATCTATTCTATTCGTAGAAAAATGGCAGCGCAAAACGTAACTTTTGATGAAGTTTACGATAAATTTGCCCTTCGCATCATTTACAAATCCAATCTTCACGACGAGAAGTTTTTAGCTTGGAAAATTTATTCCATTGTTACGGATCATTATCGCCCGAGTCCAAGTCGTTTGCGCGACTGGATTTCATCACCAAAATCAACCGGTTATGAAGCCCTTCACATTACCGTTATGGGACCAAAAGGACGTTGGGTAGAAATTCAAGTACGAAGCGAGCGCATGGATGAAATTGCTGAAAAAGGATACGCAGCTCATTATAAATACAAACAAGGAGCAACAGAAGAAAGCGGTTTAGATACCTGGCTCAACTTGTTAAAAGAAGCTTTAGAAAGTTCAGAAACTAATGCAGTAGATTTTGTAGAAGATTTCAAAATGAATTTGTACGCCAAAGAAATCTTTGTTTTTACTCCCAAAGGCGAAATCAAATCATTGCCCAAAGGTGCTACATCGCTTGACTTTGCTTTTAGCATACATTCCGAGATTGGTATTAAAACCCGTGGAACCCGAGTCAACGGAAAATTAGTTCCATTAAATTATGAATTAAAAAGTGGTGACCAAGTTGAAATCATAACTTCTGTTCATCAAAAACCAACTATCAACTGGCTTGATTATGTAACTACTTCAAGAGCCAAAAATAAAATTAGAAACGTTCTTAACGAAAACACCAAGAAAATTGCCGAAGACGGGAAAGAACTATTGACCCGGAAATTGAAACATTTAAAAATAACAATCAACGAGAATGTGGTCAATGAATTGGTGAATTACTTTAAACTAAAAACCAGTTTAGATTTATTTTATCGTGCAGGAATTGGCTCCGTTGAAAACCAACAACTCAAGGATTTTGCTGCTCAAAAAAGTAATACCTTGATGAATTTCTTCAAAAACAAAATTAAACGTTCACCAAGCTCTAATTCAGAAGATATAAACAAACCTATCCTGAACAGCAATTATGATATGCTTGTTTTTGGGGCAGATCTAGATAAGTTAGATTATAAATTGTCGTCGTGCTGTAACCCAATTCCCGGCGATGATGTTTTTGGTTTTATTACCATTAACGAAGGCATTAAAGTGCACAAAAAAGATTGTCCCAACGCCATTTCACTTCAATCAAATTATGCCTACCGAATTATGTTGGCCAAATGGATTGATTCGTCACAACAGGAATTTAAAGCTATTTTAAAAATTACTGGAATGGATAGTTTAGGATTGACCAATGAATTAACAAAAGTAATTTCAAACAATATGCATGTGAATATACAAAGTATTTCTCTTAGTGGTGAAGCCGGAATATTTTATGGCCAAGTTGCTGTTATTGTGCAAAATAATAGCATACTGAAAAAACTCATCGATAATATCAAAAAAATTGATGGTATTGATAAGGTAACCCGAGTATATACAAACTAGTTGTGAGTTAATAAATTATGAGTTATGAGTTATTTAAACTTTGATACCTTAAACAAAAAAATTACCTTTGTCCCATGACACTAATTGCATATGATAATACCAAAAATCAAGAGACAGTAAAAAACGTTTTTACAATGTATCTTGAAAACAAAGGACACCGCAAAACACCTGAGCGCTATGCTATTCTTCAGGAAATTTATGATAGCGAAGAGCATTTTGATATTGAGAATTTGTATATCAAAATGAAAAACAAAAACTATCGTGTGTCACGTGCAACCCTATACAACACTATAGAACTTTTATTAGATTGTGGTTTAGTGCGAAAACATCAGTTTGGTCAAAATCAGGCACATTATGAGAAATCATATTTCGATAAACAACACGATCATATCATTATGACCGATACTGGGGAAGTTATAGAGTTTTGTGACCCTAGAATTCAAACAATTAAACAAACAATTGAAGAAATTTTCGGCATCGAAATTCACAACCATTCGCTTTACTTTTACGCTAATAAAAAAGAATAATCATGAAGCCATTCGACTATTTTAAAAAGACTTTTATTGGAATTTTTGTATTTATCATTGTATCTAAATTGGTTTTTCAGCTTTTAGATGATATGGATAAATTTACAATACACTTTGTTTTAAAAATTAGTGCTGTAGCTTTTATAACAGCATTAGTTATGGGCTGTATAAACTATTTTGCCAAAATAGGGTTTACATCAAAAGCAAAACAAAAATAAACACAACAACTAACTACAATAAACACACAACACAATGACCGTAGATTTACTGCTCGGATTACAATGGGGCGACGAAGGCAAAGGAAAAATTGTTGACGTTCTTACTTCAAAATACGACATTATTGCTCGTTTTCAAGGCGGACCAAACGCTGGTCATACTTTAGAATTTGATGGAATCAAACATGTTTTACGAACGATTCCTTCGGGGATTTTTCATGGCAACAATATCAACCTAATTGGAAATGGTGTAGTGATTGACCCAGTGGTTTTTAAAAGTGAAATTGATGGTCTGGCCAAATTCAATCTCGATTTAAAATCAAAATTGATAATTTCTCGCAAAGCGCACTTAATACTTCCAACGCATCGTTTATTAGACGCAGCATCTGAAGCTTCTAAAGGGAAAGCTAAAATTGGTTCTACCTTAAAAGGCATTGGACCAACTTATATGGATAAAACAGGTAGAAACGGAATACGTGTTGGTGATATTGAATTAGCTGATTTTAAAGAACGGTATAGAGCTTTGGCTGAAAAGCACGAGGCAATGATTGCTTTTTATGATGTAGCTATTCAATACAATTTACCGGAACTAGAAAAAGAATTCTTTGAAGCCATCGAAGACTTAAGAAAATTAGATTTTATTGACAGCGAGGAATATTTGGCACAAGCACAAAAAGCAGGCAAATCTATACTATGCGAAGGCGCACAAGGTTCTTTGCTAGATGTTGACTTTGGAACCTATCCGTTTGTTACCTCATCTAACACAACAGCAGCTGGTGCTTGTTCAGGTTTAGGAATCGCACCAAATAAAATTAAAGAAGTTTTTGGAATTTTCAAAGCATATACAACACGTGTCGGTTCTGGTCCTTTTCCTACGGAAGATTTTGAAGAAGCTGGTGATGTTATGGCTAAAGTTGGGAACGAATTTGGCTCAGTTACCGGAAGAAAACGTCGTTGTGGTTGGTTAGATTTAGTAGCATTGAAATATGCAATCCAAATTAATGGCGTAACCCAACTGATGATGATGAAAGGCGATGTACTTTCAGGCTTTGATACTTTAAAAGTAGCAACGGCATATCACTATAAAGGAAAAGTGATTAACCATTTACCATACAATATTGAGGAAGAAAACGTCACTCCAATTTACACCGAGTTTAAAGGATGGAAACAGGATTTAACCGGACTAACCACTTTTGAAAGCTTACCCAAAGAACTAAAAGACTACATTGAATTTATAGAACGTGAAGTTGAAGTACCTATAAAAATTGTCTCTGTTGGCCCAGATAGAAAACAGACGATAACTAAATAAAAAACAAAACCCTTTCAGTGATGAAAGGGTTTTGTTTTTCTCAAAGTTAAATATAAAACTCTCGCTTGGTTTAACACTCAACTCGATTATTCCTTTACCATCGGTTACTTTTAAATGTGCAACGCTTCCGCAAAGTTGGTCTTTTATTGGGTAAAATCCGTCTTTTAAATCCCAGGTTTTGATCACTTCTTCGGGAACTTTCAACTCAAAATCGCTAGTAGTAGACCAGGAAAAATTGACAACTACTATGAGTTTTTCTTTGGCTGTCCAGCGCACATAAGAATAAATACCTGGGCCATAACGTTTGGCTTCATTACGGTTAATCCTTTGTATTTCTTTGAATTTGCCCATCAGGGCATCGCTATTTAATGTGAAGTTTAGTAAACTTTTGTAAAAATCTCTTATATCCTTTTGGCTTTTCGATAATTGCCCATCATCAAATTTACCGCCATTCATCCAGCGTTGGAAATGTGGAATTCCAATATAATCAAAAAGAGGTACGGGAATGGGTTCCGAAACCGGCATTTTCTTTTCCATCTTCGCCAACTTCCTGTCCTAAATAACATATATAAGTCACGCCCAGTTTCTTGATTTCTTGCAAAGCTTTATTTGTAAAATCGTTAAACTTCCCAACACAATTTTATTCAATCTTTTCCCAAGGTTTGTTGGTGGTATTTTTGTTTCCGAATAAGCGGGTAAATACTTGATAGACTAAATCTTTTTAGGTGATGCTATAACTATTGGTTTGGAACTCATAGTGGCTTTTTTTTGAGCAACGTTTGTGTTTGCAATAAAACAACTCATTACTATCGCAAATGTTAAACTTGTTTTCATACTATTCTTCAGGCTTATAATAGGTTTAATAACTCATAGCAACTAATATATAGAATATAAGCAACATAAATAATTCTTAATAACCATTTTCATTGTTCCGAATTTCATAAATTTGGCACAAATATGAACTCATTGAAAAAGTTACTTTTTTACATATGTTTTTTGTTCTTTACGTTGACCAACATAAATGCTCAAAAATCATCCAAAATAAATGTTGAACATGCAGATCACTTTGATGTGGATGAAAAGCTGTTTCCTGATGCTGCATTGCTCCAGGGAAACGTTAAGGTAAATCAAGAAGGTGTAGTTTTTACTCGTAATAAAGCCTATTTTTTTCAAAAAGAAAATTATATCAAAGCCTTTGGAGATGTTCAAATGGTGCAAGGCGAAACGCTTTTCTTAAATAGCAAATATGACGAATACAATGGAGAAGTCAAAAAAGCCTGCGTTACAGAAAATGTAATAATGCGTTCTCCTGAATCGACTTTGATTACGGTTACTATAAACTTTGACCGAAATACACAGGAAGCTTATTATAATTCTCTTGAAATGATTACAAACAAAGAGAATATCTTAAGAAGTAAATCAGGAAGATATTTTTCCTATTGAAGAAAATGAACTTGATGCCAAAATTCAAGCGGAAAAAAAAGTCGAAATGGCTAAAGAAAATGTTCCTTTGGTACCGAGTAAAGAAACATTGGATTATGATAAAAACAATCCAAAACCAATGGTAAAATAGTTTTCAGTCAGAATATTCAGTTCGCATAATATAACTTTGTGAACTTTGTGTAAAACTTTGCGCCTTTGCGGTTAAAAAAAAATGAAACAAGATTTCCTAAAATACCAAGCACAGACCTCTCAGAATCCTTTGGGCATGGAAATTTCACATGCTGTTGGATCTTATATCTACGACACAAATAATAAAAAATATTTAGATTTTGTGGCTGGAGTTTCAGCAGCAAGTTTAGGACATCAGCATCCAAAAGTTAATCAGGCCATCAAAGACCAATTAGACAAATATTCTCATGTGATGGTTTATGGTGAATATGCACAACATCCAGCCGTAGCTTATTGCAAATTATTAGTAGCACATTTACCTCCAAGTTTAAACAAAGTTTATTTGGTTAATTCCGGTACCGAAGCCTGCGAAGGTGCTTTGAAATTAGTCCGCAGAGTAACCGGAAGAAGTCAATTAATATCTTGTCATAATGCTTATCATGGCAATACTATGGGCTCAATGAGCGTAATGGGTTTTGAAGAACGCAAACAAATTTTCCGTCCGTTAATTCCCGATGTTGATTTTATTACTTTCAATAACGAAGAAGATATTCAGAAAATAACAACCAAAACAGCCGGAATCATCCTCGAAAGCATACAAGGTGGTGCCGGCTTTATTGAACCCCAGAATGATTTCTTAGCCAAAGTTAAAAAACGATGTGAAGAAGTTGGTGCCTTACTGATTCTGGATGAAATCCAACCCGGCTTTGGGCGTACAGGAAAACTGTTCGGTTTTGAAAACTACAATGTTATTCCCGACGTAATTATAATAGGAAAAGGAATGGCAGGCGGAATGCCTGTCGGCGGTTTTGTAGCCAACGAAAAGCACATGGACTTATTAAGTCATGATCCTAAATTAGGACATATTACCACTTTTGGCGGTCATCCTGTCATTGCGGCAGCTTGTTTAGCTACTTTGGAAGAAATTTTAGAAAAAGATTACGGCAATCAATCTCTGGCAAAAGAAAAACTGTTTCGGGAGCTTTTGGTACATCCTTTGATAGATCAAATCCGCGGAAGAGGATTGATGCTAGCTGCAATGACAAAAGATACTGAGATTACCAATAAAGTAATTTTAAAATGTCAAGACAAAGGTTTGATTTTATTTTGGCTGCTTTTTGAAGGTTGCGCTATCCGAATTACTCCTCCGTTAACAATATCTGAAAATGAAATAAGAGAAGGTTGCGCCATAATCATTGAGGCTATGGATGAGATTCTCAGCGAATTAAAAAATTGTTAATTAAATTGTTTACAATAATAATCGCTGTTCACAAAAAAAGCACTGTCTTTCCCTAATTTTATTAAGGTTAATTTTAACACTTAGTTATGCACCTAGATCACGACGAAGAAGACTACAACTTATCCTTATCGAAATTTGAATCTATGTTGAAAACCAACAAAGTACTCTTTTTCGACTCAGAGGAATTCGAGGAAATCATTCTCCATTACCTTGATATGGGCAAAGCCACTTTAGCTAAGAAAGCTTTAAAGTTAGGTCTGGAACAACACCCAAAATCAAGCGGATTAAAACTTGTACAAGTAGAAATGTTGGTGTATGATGACAAACTAGATCAAGCTGAAAAGTTACTTAACGAACTTTACGCGATCGAACCTACTAACGAAGAAATTTTTATTCAAAAAGCCAATATTTATTCTAAAAGAGACGACCACGAAAAAGCGGTTGAATTATTAAAAATAGCCTTACAATATACCGAAGATTTTGCCGATGTCTATAACTTAATAGGTATGGAATATCTTTTTATGGATAATCTTGAATTGGCGAAAGATAGCTTTATAAAATGTTTGGAACAAGATTTTGAAGATCAATCTGCGCTTTATAATGTTGTATATTGCTTTGAATTTCTAGACCAAAACTTGAAAGCGATTGAGTACCTTAAAACATATATAGATAGAAATCCATATAGCGAAATTGCTTGGCATCAATCTGGACGTTTATATTATGGTGTAAAAGATTATGAAAATGCAGTCCGTTCTTTTGAATTTGCTACTTATATAGACGAAGAATTTGTTGGCGCTTATATGGAAAAAGGTAAAGCTTTAGAGCGATTGAAACGCTATGAAGAAGCCATTGAAAGTTATAGCAAAACGATTGAATTAGATGACCCAACTTCTTATGCTTTGCTGCGTATTGGTAAATGTTATGAAAAACTTGGCAATAAAGTACAAGCCCTGAAATTTTTCAACAAAACAGTACACGAAGATCCATTGTTAGACAAAGGATGGATTGCGATTACTGATTTTTATGTTCGCCAAAAAAATTATCAAAAAGCGTTATATTTCGTCAACAAAGCCTTGGCTATTGATGACCAAAATCGTTTGTATTGGAAACGTTATGCAACCATTAACAAAGCGATGGATCAATTTGAAGAAGCTGAATTTGGATATCGAAAAGCTATTGAATTTGGCGACTATCAGTTAGACACTTGGTTATTTTGGGTAGACATTATGCAAATAATGGGCGAATATAATAACGCTATTTTAACTTTAATTCAAGCAGCGGAATACTTCCCAGATGATTACGAAATAGAATATCGTATGGCCGGATTTCACATGCTTTTGAACGAGGAAGAAAAAGGAAATTATCATTTGAGTAATGGTTTGCGACTTAACTTTAAACACCACACCATTATAAAAGAATTATTTCCGACCGTTTGGGATAGAACTTCTGTTCAAGAATATATTGCAAAACACAAAAAACCAGAATAAATGTCGCGAAGACAATTTGGTTTACTAGGAAAAAACATTAGCTATTCCTTTTCAAAGAAATACTTTACCGATAAATTTGCTTTGGGAAATTTAGCCGATTGCTCTTACGAGAATTTTGACATTCAAATCATTGAAGAATTCCCAACAGTTATTGCCAATAATCCTGATTTAATTGGCTTGAATGTTACCATTCCATATAAAGAAACAATAATTCCTTATCTGAATAAACTTTCTAAAAATGCAGCTCAAATTGGAGCCGTAAATGTTATTCGGGTTACCAAAAAAGGAAACCTAAAAGGCTATAATTCTGATTATTATGGTTTTATGGAATCTTTAGAACTATTACTAAAACCACATCATAAAAAAGCATTAATTCTCGGAACTGGTGGCGCAGCCAAAGCAGTTTCATTTGCGTTGGATAAGCTCGGAATTCTATACACTTTTGTGACTCGTGAAGAAAAAGAGGGCATGATTGATTACAACCGAATCAATGCTACTATTTTTGATAATTATCAGATTGTGATCAATTGTACACCTGTTGGCACAAGTCCAAACACCAAAGAATTTCCTCCAATTCCATATAATTTTTTCACTGAAAAACACATCGCCTTTGATTTGATATACAATCCCGAAGAAACACAGTTTTTGAAAAAAGCTAAAAAAAAAGGTGCCATTACCAAAAACGGTTACGAAATGTTAGTCTTACAAGCAGAAAAAGCCTGGAAGATTTGGAATAAATAATTGGGATTTAGGATATTGGATTTAGGATATTGGATTTGGGATATTGGATTTGGGATTTATAACGAAAGAGGAATTATTGAAAGCATTCGCAATAAGCAACCGTAATAATCTATGAACATCAAACTTTTTGCCATTGGTAAAACAGATAACAAAGCATTGCAATCATTAATTGATGATTACACCAAGCGGTTGTCTTTTTACATTAAGTTTGATTTGGAAATTATTCCCGATATTAAAAACGTCAAAAACCTTTCAGAAAGTCAGCAAAGAGAAAAAGAAGGTGAATTGATTTTGGCTAAGCTTACATCGACAGACCAATTGATTTTATTAGATGAAAAAGGCACTACTTTTTCCAGTGTTGGTTTTTCAGATTATCTGCAAAAGAAAATGAATACTGGAACTAAAACTTTAGTTTTTGTGATTGGCGGTCCATATGGCTTTAGCGATGAAGTCTATCAAAAAGCACAGAGCAAAATTTCACTTTCACAGATGACATTTTCGCATCAAATGGTACGCTTATTTTTTATCGAACAATTATATCGTGGTTTTACTATTCTCAGAAATGAACCTTATCATCATCAGTAAAAGTACGATTTACGAAATACAATTTACGAAGTTCAATAAATGTATTCTTTTTTTGTATTGATACTAATTCCCTTTGGAGCAATCAATTGCTTTACAAAAAATTGATACTGTATATACTTTCCAAACGACATTCCCTTATCATAAGCAAAAACAACGCTTGAAGCCGGAACTGGTTTTGAATCCAAAAATGTCTGTAACTCATTTTTAGAAAAAACTTCTTCATTAAAATGAACCAAATCATTTCGGTCTAAATAAAAATAGATTACATTAAAATCGGGTTTCTCTAACTTATATTTCACTTTGGTAAAAGGAAAGAAAGCCATAGTTTTTTTAACCGTATCTGTATAAGTAAAATAATTTTCAGAAGTTGCACTTTTGTCCATGCTTGAAGTCTTTTTGGTTTGCATTTTTTTAATTTCCAATATCACTTTTCGCAATGGCAAACGCTTATCTATATTAAAAAACCAATTGGTCGAACTAATTGATTTGCTTCTGTTGACTTCAATTAAAGTGTCTTTTTCTTCTGTTTTGAAAAAGAAATAAATCGGAGAATAATCTTTCCCATCGGCTACGACAGTTTCATTGGCTTGAGGCAAGACAACTTCTTTATTTTGACAGGAAGACAATAAAAATAAAAGAACTAAAACAACTACTCCTTTCATAATTGACTAACTAACTTTATGGTTTCCATAGCTTCTTTTACATCGTGAACCCGAAGGATGTTGGCGCCTTTTTGCAACGCTATGGTATTTAAAACTGTAGTCCCATTCAGTGCAAATTCGGGTGAAGTTTCGAGCGTTTTGGATATCATTGATTTTCTTGAAACGCCAACTAATATTGGTAATTCGAGCAATTGAAATAACTCTAAATTATTCATCACATCAAAATTTTGGTCTTTTGTCTTGGCAAATCCAAATCCGGGATCGATTAGCAAATCACTGATTCCCAAACTTCTTGCTTGCGCTACTTTTTCTGAAAAGTAAAACAGCATTTCTTTGGTAATATTTTCATAATTCGCCATACTTTGCATTGTTTGCGGATTACCTTTCATGTGCATCATTATATAGGGAACATGATGTTTGGCAACTGTTGCCATCATTACTGCGTCCATACTTCCTGCAGAAATATCATTGATAATGCAAGCTCCTTTTTCAATCGCTGCTTTCGCCACTTTAGCACGAAAAGTATCAACAGAAATCAATGTGGCCGGAAAATGTTTTAAAACTAATTGTATAACTGGAATTAATCGGCTAATCTCTTCTTCTTCCGAAACAAATTCTGCACTTGGTTTACTAGAATAAGCACCAATATCAATAAAAGTAGCGCCTTCAGAGAGCATTTTTTCAACTTGGAAAAGCACACTTTCATCATCAGAATGTTTGCCACCATCGTAGAACGAATTTGGAGTTACGTTCAATATTCCCATTACTTTGGGAGATGTTAAGTCAATTAGCTTTCCGAGGCAATTAATAGTCATAGTAAATCTTAATTGAGTAATAAGATTTTGTACTTTGTACTTCAATCTTAATTCTTTACTTTTGGTGAAATTTGACACAAAGATACACTGAAATGAGTAAAACTTCTCAAGAATATGATAAGGTTATAGCAATTTGCCGACAACTTTATGCTAACAAAATGAAAGATTATGGAAGTGCTTGGAGAATCTTGAGATTACCTTCATTAACCGACCAGATATTCATCAAAGCCCAACGCATTAGAAGTTTACAACAAAACGAAATTCGTAAAGTTGACGAAGACGAAACCGGCGAATTCATTGGGATTATTAACTATTGTATTATAGCATTAATCCAATTGGATTTAGGTGTTGTTGATCAACCCGATTTGAACACAGCTAAAGCCATTCAGTTGTATGATGAGAAAATTGCCGCTACAAAATCACTAATGGAAGACAAAAATCACGATTATGGAGAAGCTTGGCGTGAAATGCGTGTTAGTTCGTTAACCGATTTGATTTTGCAAAAGTTACTTCGCGTAAAGCAAATTGAGGATAATAAAGGAAAAACTTTGGTTTCAGAAGGCATTGACGCCAATTATCAAGACATGATTAATTACTCCGTTTTTGCGCTAATTTTGATGAAATTTGGAAAACAATAAAACAATCCTAATCTATGGCAACTGAAACCCAAAAAACATACATCGCGTGGACATTAAGAATTATTGTAGCAATTCTTTTTATAGTTTCTGCATTAGCAAAACTTTCTAAAGGGCAATTATTAGATTCTCCCTATTTTGCGATTTCAACTTTTGAAGTTAAGCAATTGTACCCGATGGGTTTTTCTGAAGGTTTTGCTCCATTTTTTTCCCGAACACTTATCGGGATTGAATTGGCGTTAGGATTATTGCTTTTACAGAACAATTGGTTGCGTAAATTTATTGTACCTGTGACTTCACTTTTATTACTAGTGTTCATTGGACACTTGAGTTATGTAACATTCTTAAGTGGAGGAAATAGCGGCAACTGCGGTTGTTTTGGAGAACTTTTACCAATGACTCCAATAGAAGCGATCATCAAAAATATTGCTGCAGTTGGACTTTTAATTTACTTATACAAACTATTGCCTAAAGTAGCTAAGGACGGAAACTTTTGGGTGTTGACAACCGTCCTTTTCGCCACAATTTTGTCTATTTATATGTTAGCTCCAATACAGCCGCCAGCAAATAACTTCGAAGTTTCGACACCAGAAGATGTAACTAATGATACTATTCAGAAAGCAACTGTTGACACATCGGCAGCAATAGTTTCAAAAGATTCTATAAAAAAAGTTGAAACATTAAAAACAAATATAAAACAAGTAACTAACGAACCTGAGCAACATAAATCGGGTTATACCCAATATTTTTCAAAAATTGATACGGGAAGAAAAACACTTTGCTTTTTTGTGCCTGGATGCGATCATTGTCGAGAAGCGGCAAAAGAATTGACAGAACTGAAGCAAAAAGATAAAAATTTTCCAGAAATTTCGATTATCTTTATGAATGAAGAAGCAGATTTGATTCCAGACTTTTTTAAATATGTTGGTGCTGAATATCCTTATAAAATAATTGAAGTGATACCTTTTTGGAAAGTATTAGGTTCCGGAAAAGATACCCCAGGTGTTAAGTATTTATGGAACGGAAATGAATACAAATATTTTTGGGGTATCACTGATAATAAATTTAATCCTATTGATTATCAAAAAATAATTAGCAAACCATATAAAGAGCTAAAAAATAATTGATTTTTAATCTTTTTACCATTTTAAAATATCTAAAATTTCTTTATGATTAGTAAGAACAAAAAGCAAATACGTCATCGAAGAAGAAAAAACATAAATTGTTTTATTTAAAAGTTCAAAATAAAAATAAAGATTCTAAATAATCCATTCAGGCCCAAATATAAAAAAATATGAAAAAAATAGTCTTGTGTCTGGTAGCAATAGTTGTTGCCTATGCCTTTTCGAATGTTCATGAAGATATATTTTCAAAAAAAGCATTATCCAAAAAATTGATTACTCCAGAAAATAATGAAATATCATTTAAGAAAATTTTAAAAAAACATACTGGAAAAATTACTGTAATTGAAGTTTGGGCTTCCTGGTGTGGTGATTGTGTAAATGCAATGCCAAAAGTAAAAACAATGCAAGCCAATAATCCAAATGTTGATTATGTTTTTATTTCAATGGATAAATCCTTTGATAAATGGCAGGCAGGAATTGAAAAACACGAACTAAAAGGCGACCACTATTGGGCAAATGATGGAATGAAAGGTGAATTTGGAAAATCAATAAATTTAGATTGGATTCCAAGATACATTATTCTTGACAAAAAAGGGAAAATAATAATTTATCGTGCTATAGAAACTGATTTTGATAAAATTAATAAGCAATTAAAAGAACTAAAATAATGAGGCGAAAAATTGTTGCTGGTAATTGGAAAATGAACAAAAATGCCGAGGAAACAGAAGATTTATTAAATGATTTAATTGATAAATTACCTAATGATATTGAAGCACAAGTTATTGTTGCGCCAACATATATCAATCTTGCTTCAGCTGTTGATCATTTAGAATATACCAATATTCAAGTTGCTGCACAAAATATAAGTCAGTTTGAAAGCGGTGCTTATACCGGAGAAATTTCTGCCGATATGCTCAAAAGTATTGGAGTTAATATAGTTATTATTGGTCATTCTGAACGTCGTGCTTATTTTCATGAAACCGATTTTATTTTGGCAGAAAAAGTAACGACAGCACTATCTCATAATATGTCAATAATTTTTTGCTTTGGCGAAGAGTTAAAAGACCGACAAAACAACCAACACTTCAATGTAGTTGAAAACCAACTTCGTGATGGCTTATTTCATATTAAAGATAAAGATTGGGAACAAATAGTGTTGGCATACGAACCTGTTTGGGCTATTGGAACAGGAGAAACTGCCTCTCCGGAACAGGCACAAGAAATGCATCGATTTATTAGAGAAACCGTTAGACATCATTTCGGAAGTAATGTTGCCGAAGACGTTTCTATACTTTATGGCGGTAGTGTTAAACCGGAAAATGCTAAAGAAATTTTCTCAAAACCCGATGTTGATGGCGGACTAATTGGTGGTGCAGCTTTAAAAGCTTCAGATTTTGCCGCAATTGTTAGCTCGATATAAGAAAAATTAGTCATAAAATCTAAATCCTTTCATTAATTGAAAGTTTTTTTTTATTTTTTATACTTAATTATGCATTTTATCGGTTTTATTTGTATTTAGTCGAACATTTTTTTACTTTTACTAAACAATAATGTAAAATTCAAATGAAAATAAAACTCATCATAGTGTTGTTGTTTATTTGTATCTGGGATATACATTCTCAAGTAGATATACAGAAACGATTTCAATCAGATAATAGAAAATATTATATTTGGAACAAGGAGTTCGAAAAATATGAATTGAGAGAAACAGAATATGAAAACTCTGTTATTGACATTCGTGAAATAGGTTCCAAAACCAATGGTTATATTGTCATCAGCATGGTTGATAACGGGCAAGTTAGAATGCATCATGGTTCTATTATTGACTTTACTCAAACCAGTGAAGAAGAAGGAACATGGCTAATTCGTTCCAAGTTTATGAGAGCAAAATTGATCTACAATCCAAAAGAAAATACCATTACTTATCTTTATGAAGTTAATGACAAACGCTATAATAAGCTAATGATTTTCAACGTAAAACCCGATGAAATTCCAAATGCTAGTCTCAAATCTGTTGTTACCACAGATGATTAATTTTTGACTAAATGACATTATAGTAAGGTTCACGATTCTTAACTTTGCAAAAAAAATAATCAATGTCAAATATTTATTTAGGGTATCATTTTTCAGTTGAACCCAAAAAACTTGGTTCTGAAATATTAATAGCAGAATTAGGTGAAAAACCATTTGAAAGTTTTATCGAAACCGAACTTGGTTTTAGCGCTTATATACAAAAAGACCTTTGTACTAAAAACATATTAGATGATATTTTTTTACTAAATTCTCCTGAATTCATTATTTCTTACACTATCGAAGAAATTGATCAAGTCAATTGGAACGAAGAGTGGGAAAAAAACTTTGAAGCCATTGATGTAGATGGTAAATGTCATGTACGCGCACCTTTTCACCCAAAAACTAATGCCGAATTTGATATTGTTATCGAGCCTAAAATGAGCTTTGGAACAGGTCATCACGAAACTACTCATATGATGATTCAACATCTTTTAGAAAATGATATTTCTAATATGAAAACTTTAGATATGGGTTGTGGCACAGCAATTCTGGCAATTCTTGCTGAAATGAAAGGTGCTAAAATTATTGATGCTATTGATATTGACAACTGGTGCTACTTGAATTCGATTGAAAATGCAGAACGTAATAATTGTCATAAAATATCTGTTTATGAAGGCGATGCTTCTTTATTAAAAGGAAATAAATATGACCTGATAATTGCCAATATCAATCGCAATATATTATTAAATGACATGCAACAATACGTGGATTGTTTAAACAAAAACGGAATCCTATTATTAAGTGGTTTTTATAATGAAGACATTACATTTATTGATGACTCCTGCACCGAAAAAGGATTGACATTTGTTAAAAAAATCGAAAGAAATAATTGGGTTTCGTTGAAATATATAAATTAGCTGTTGAAAAATTTTACACCTTGTAAAACAATATGAAAATGAGTACTATTGAAAAAGTTCAGGAAGACATTTTAGTTGAAGAACAAATCGGAATTAATAACGAAATCGTATTGTATAACGATGATGTTAACACTTTTGATCATGTTATTGACACACTGATTCGGGTTTGTAATCATAATCCGGAACAAGCCGAACAATGTGCAATTTTAGTTCATTATAAAGGAAAATGTACAGTAAAAACAGGTTCTTTTGATGAGCTAAAACCACAATGCACCCAACTTTTAGATGCTGGCTTAAGCGCTGAAATTATTTAAATTTCCAATCAAACTCATCATTGTCTTTGATGATAGCACCAATTTCAACTCGAATTATATCATCATATTCTGATTGCAGAATTAACCAATTACTTTCATTGAAGTGATTTTCGGTTGTGTCAAAATCTTCTTTCGCCCAAGATTTGAAAGGCAGTTCAGCTTTAACCATTTCTATATTTCTTCCCAAGACTTTTTTATCCAAAATGGTAGCTTCCGGATGTGAACAAATAATATAACCCAAGCGAAACTCTTCATCTTCATAAAAAGTTAAACTTAGTTTTTGTTGGTTATACAAACAAATAACATTCCCGTCTTCATCGTTATATTGTTTATCTGGTTTACCGTAAAGCATCTCAACATCCTTTTGCTTCATTCCAAAAAGCAATTTATCTATACCGTTTTTTAGATTAATAATCATCATTTCGATTTTAATACTCAAAATTTCCAAACTCACTAGTAATAGTGAGTTTTTTGTTATTACTAGCTACTACTCTTCCTATAATTTGAGCGTCAACACCAAAAGATTTTGAAATTTCGATAATATTGTTGGCTATTTCAGCAGGAACATATAATTCCATTCTGTGTCCACAATTAAAAACTTGATACATTTCTTTCCAACTCGTTTTGGATTGTTCTTGTATCAATTTGAAAAGTGGCGGCACGGGAAAAAGATTGTCTTTTATTACATGAACTTTATCTACAAAATGCAACACTTTGGTTTGAGCTCCGCCCGAACAATGCACCATTCCGTGAATGTCCTTAGAAGTGTATTTATTCAGTATAGTTTTGATGATTGGTGCGTATGTTCGTGTAGGAGACAATACTAATTTCCCAGCATCAATTGGAGAATTCTCTACTTCATCTGTCAGTCTTGTTTTTCCTGAATAAACCAAATCATTAGGTATCGAACTGTCGAAACTTTCTGGATATTTATGCGCTAAATAATTGGGAAAAACGTCATGACGCGCTGATGTCAATCCGTTGCTTCCCATTCCGCCGTTGTAACTTTTTTCATATTTGGCCTGACCGAAAGAAGCCAAACCAACAATCACATCTCCTGCTTTTATATTCGCATTATCAATTACATCACTGCGTTTCATTCGGGCTGTAACGGTTGAATCTACTATTATCGTTCGCACTAAATCGCCAACATCAGCCGTTTCACCACCAGTAGAATGGATGGTAACACCAAACGTTTTTAGCTCTGCAATCAATTCTTCTGTTCCGTTGATAATGGCAGAAATGACTTCGGCCGGAATTAGATTTTTGTTTCTTCCTATAGTTGATGAAAGCATGATATTATCTGTCGCTCCAACACAAAGCAAATCGTCAATATTCATAATCAAAGCATCCTGCGCAATACCTTTCCAAACAGAAATATCGCCAGTTTCTTTCCAATACAAATAAGCTAAAGACGATTTTGTTCCAGCGCCATCAGCATGCATAATGAGGCAATAATTGTCATCATTAGTCAGATAATCAGGAACAATTTTGCAGAAAGCTTTTGGAAATAATCCTTTGTCTATGTTTTTGATAGCGTTGTGGACATCTTCCTTGGAAGCCGAAACTCCTCGAAGATTGTAACGTTGACTGTTATCGGAACTCATGTGTAGTGTTGTGTGTTGTTCCGCAAAGATAAGATTAGATTTGGGATTTGAGATTTGGGATTTGGGATTTTTCAGAATTATTTCTCAACAATCAAAATTTCTACCCTACGGTTTTCATTTTCTTCCTGATCTGTTTTTTCAGGTATTGGATGTAATGGTCTTGATGTACCATAACCCTTGAAAGTCATTCTCTTTCTTTCAATTTTACATCGTAGTAAATAATTATAAATGGCTCTTGCCCTAGCTGTGGAAACATCGTTTTTATCACCTTCTGTTTGGCAACAAATATGTCCCTGTATTTCTATTTTTAATTTTGGATTTTCTTCCATCGCACAACGCAAATCAATTAGTGTAGGTTGCGATTTAGGCACAATTCGAGCTGAATTGTTGAAAAAATAAATGTTAGGAAGTGTTATGAGTTCACCAACTTTAGATTTTTTTATTTTCTTTGTTAGTTCACTTTCAACGGGTAAGACTAATGGCTCATTATAAAAAATCGTTACTTTTCTGTTCTCAGCTTGGACCTTAGATTGTTTAAAATCTTTACCAAAAGCTGTTTTTTCTAAATTTCTATCGAATTTCAAACCACTTTTCTCCAACAAAATATGAACATTATCAATACGTCTTACCGCTAGTTTTTTATTGTAATCTTTAGTATCAATGCTATCGCAATACCCCAGAAGTTTGGTAATTTCTACATTTTTATTTTTGGAAATCCACTCATTAATTTCTAAAATTGACGTTGAATTTGGAAAATCTTTATTGAAATCAAAAAAGACTTCCACTTGCTTTTGTCCCAAACATTTGAAGGAAATGAGAAAAAATAATACGATTATTTTTATTTTCATTATTTATTTACAATTAAGATTTCTACTCTGCGATTGGCAGCTCTTTCTTTTTCATTCTTTTCGGGTAGTTTATATATTGGATCATTACTTCCGTAACCCCTAAAAGCTAACCTTTTAACTTCTACGCCGTATTTTGTCAAATATTTTAAAATTACCAAAGCTCTTCTATAGGATAATTTGGTATCATTCGGATTTGGATTGCAGCAAATATGTCCATGAATTTCAATTACTAACTTTGGATTATTCATCATTATATCAAGTAATTCATCCAAAAGCGGCATTGATTGTTCCATTACTCTTTCTGAATTAAAATAAAAGTTGATATTATTTATTCTGACTAAATCTCCTTTACTAGCTTTATAAAATTTTGATACTAATGTTGTCCTTTCATTTTCTACAAGTAAATCCATATCGGCAACTTCTACTATATCCTCTTCTTTTATTTCTTGTATTGTTACTTCTTTAATTCTTCTTTTACGAAAAGGACCATCAGGTATTATTTGTGCATTTTTTTCATCCGTATTATTAGCTGTAATCAAATTATAAAACACTTCCACTTTCCTATTCTCACTTTGATTTTTAGAATATTTAAAATCTTTCCCGATAGCTTTCAACTCAACTCTATCGGCTATTTTTATATTGTTGTTATTAAAAAATTTTATCATCGCATTTACTCTTCTCATTGCCAAATCTTTGTTATACTTGCTGTTGTCAACACTATCGCAATAGCCTAAAACTTGAATGATTTCTGCAGTTTTATTAGCTGAAACCCATTGATCTACTTTAATCTGCGATGCCTCATTTGGAACATCCTTATTAAAATCAAAAAAAATATCAAGTTTATTTTGGCTAAAGCCAGTCAAAGAAAATAATAAAACAAAAAGTAAATGAAAATTTAGCATATTAATTTTCTAAAATTAAAACTTCTACCCTGCGATTGGCAGCTCGTTCTTGTTCATCTTTTTCGGGTAATGCATAAATAGGTTGTGAGCTTCCAAAACCTTTATATGACAATCTGTCCTTTGATATATTTTGATTCAGTAAAAAATTATAAAGCGCTTTAGCTCGTTGCGTTGACAAATCAGCTCTATCAAAAGGCATACAACATAAATGACCTTGGATTTCAATTTTTAAATTTGGATTTTTTTGAAGTACCAAAAGTAACTCATACAATTTTCCACGAGATTCATTAACAACAGCAAACGTATTGATAACAAAATTCAAGTTTTCGATTTTGAGTTTTTCGCCCGATTTAGCTTCACCAACTTTCTTCATAAAAGCGCGGTCTAGTTTGAATTCAGATTTGGTTCCATTTGGATTTTCAAATACTAATTTTTCTGGGTAAACAATTTCAGGTATAGGTTGTTCCTTGACAATTTCTTTTTTAATCCCGAGGATTTCATCTTCACGCGGTAAATCTATTTCGAGGATATAATAAATAACGACTCTACGATTTTCCGCTTTGTTTTTGGATTGTTCAAAGCTTTCTCCAAAACTTCTGGTTTTAAAATCTTCTCTGATTTTAATTTTATTTTTGACAGCATTAAAAATACAATTTACTCGTTTTTGGGCTAAAGTATCGTTGAAACCACTGGTGCCATCTTCATCTGTAAATCCGTGAATGGCTACTATTTTATTGCTCTTGTTTTCGGAAATCCAAGAACTTAGTTTTGTATTTTCTTTGGTATTTAATTCAAACTTATTACTCTCAAAATACACAGTGAATTTCTCTTGAGCGAAACAAGAGGCCATTGAAATTAAAAAGA
>CANJWG010000007.1 GCA_947478365.1 Flavobacteriaceae bacterium
CGTCTTATGAAGAAATAATGAAAGTTTTGAAAGAAGCTTCAGAAAATGAAATGAAAGGAATCCTTGGTTATACGGAAGATGACGTGGTTTCTCAAGATTTTGTTTCTGATTCAAGAACTTCAATTATAGATGCTAAAGCCGGAATTGGTTTAAATTCAACATTTTTCAAATTAGTTTCTTGGTATGATAATGAATATGGATATTCAAGTAAATTGATTGATTTAGCAGTGCATATCGCTAGCCTATAATAAAAGAACATTGAAAATAGAGTATAGATATAGACTAAAAAAAATATCTTTACTCTGTTTTTATAACTAATCAATATAGTGACGAAAATGGCTGAGTCTATTTTCTATAATCTATTCTCTATACTCTTAAAAAATATGAAATTACTAGTTGATAGTGGATCTACGAAAGCCGATTGGATTGCCATTGATGATAACGGAAAAGTACTTTTTACTACACAAACACTGGGTTTAAATCCGGAAGTTTTAGATAAAGAAGGAATTATCAAGCGTCTTGATGATAAATTTGATATTGAACACAATAAAGACAAAGCGTCACATCTTTACTTTTATGGTGCTGGTTGTGGAACGGATAGAATGAAAGATTTTTTAACCAAAGTGTTTCAGGAATATTTTAACAAAGCTATCGTTTCGGTTTATGAAGATACTTATGCAGCTGTTTATGCAACTACCCCTAAAGAAGAAGAAGCCATTGTTTGTATCCTTGGAACAGGTTCTAACTGTAGTTATTTTGATGGCAAAGTCTTGCATCAAAAAGTACAATCTTTAGGTTATATAGCGATGGATGATGGATCAGGTAATCGTTTTGGGAGACATCTACTACGTGGGTATTCATTTAATAAAATGCCTATAGAATTAGCCAAAGAATTTGAAGAAACATACAATCTCGACCCTGATTATATCAAGCATAATTTATACAAAGCACCGAATCCAAATGCCTACTTGGCAACATTTGCCAAGTTTTTGATTAAACATAAAAACACCGATTTCTGTAAAAAATATATCTATGCTGAACTCGAAGATTTTGTAGAAAACTTTATCATGCAGTTTGAAAATCACAAAGAGGTACCGGTACATTTTGTAGGTTCAATAGCATATTATTTGAAAGACGAATTGTCAGAAGTATTAAATAAATACGGCATCAAAATGGGTAGCGTACTCCGCAGACCGATTGATGGTTTGATTGCATTCCACATTTTGAACAAATGATTCTCTTATTGCCATTCATCCTTTTGTGGGATTCGAAATGTACAAAAAAAGCCAGTTCATAAACAATGACATTTTTTTATCTTGAATGAAATAGTATTATCTTTAGACCTGACAGTTTATAAAACTTGTCAGGTCTTAAATTATATGAGATATTGAAATAGCAATAATTGCACACGATGGAAAAAAAGCCGACATGGTTCAGTTTATCAATAAAAATATAGCAATATTTCAAAAAGAAAACATAAAACTAATTGCAACTGGAACAACAGGTAGCAAGGTAGAAGCCGTTGGTATTAAAGTTAAAAAAATGCTTTCCGGTCCACAAGGTGGAGATGCCCAAATTGCTGCCCGTGTGGCCGAAGGGAAAACCAAAATGGTATTATTCTTTAAAGACCCAAATTCAACTCATCCACATGAACCGGACATCAACATGCTTATCCGTATTTGTGATGTACACAATGTGCCTTTAGCTACCAATGAAGCTACAGCACAGTTATTATTGAATGCTATTGCAGTAGATTAATTATATTATTTCACCGCTATCATCGAAATTTCAACGTTTACGCCCAAAGGCAAACTAGCTACTTGAACAGTTTCACGTGCAGGCGAAGTAGCTTCATCAAAAAAAGTTGAATATACTGAATTAATCCGCGCAAATTCACCCATATTCATAATAAAGATGGTTGCTTTTACTACATTTTCAAAAGTCATGTCGGCAGCATCTAAAACAGCTTTTAAATTATTCATAACTTGTTTTGTTTCGGTTTCTATATCCTCAAGAATCAATTCCATTGTCTTTGGATTAAGTGCTATTTGTCCCGAAGTATATAGTGTGTTTTCAACCAAAATTGCTTGACTATACGGTCCAATAGGAGCTGGGGCTTTATCGGTTAAGATTATCTTTTTCATCGTTTGTTATTTGTTGTCTGTTGTCTGTTTTGGTTTTAAATCATAACCGATAAAAAAACCAATATCTATCTTAAAGTTCTATCTGCCTGATTTCGTTTATCCCATTTGATGTCGCTTAAAACGCCTGCTTTTATTCCGATAAAAAATCCCCAATAGGGATTATCTCCAAAAGGCACCCAATTAAAATCCATTCGCCAACTAAGTAAATCTCTTTCAAATCTTAGCTGTGTAAATGTTACACCCTCTTGTACAAAATCATACCCAGTTGAAACTCCAATTTTCCATTTAGGTGTTAAATCGGTATTCATAGAAACCATCAAAGAGTTTCCTGTTATTTTTTTCTCCCGATTATTATTGGAATACGTCAATGAATAAGCGAGAGTCATATCCCAGGGCAATTCATATTTAAAAAACTCAGTTGGAGTTTCTTCTTCCTTGTCATCGTCTTTAAATTGGCTCTGTCTCCTGTCACTCAAATCGGTATTACTACCAAATAAATCGTCTTGGCGTCCACCATTTCTTTCTCCTTGCATATTTTTCTTTTCTTCCCCATTAAGATCTTTACTTGAGAATGCATAGTTTAAAGTCATATTGGTACTAGTCATTCTAAACAAACTTCCCCCATTGTCAATGTTCCAGGTATTAATTCGTCTTCCGGCATTGTTTATTGCATAAGGATCGAGTGTCATACCAAAATTGACATTCATTTTTTGTTTAAATAAAAGTGTCCCGCCACTAACACGCATTGGTGACCATTTCAACGAGTCAGCTGTTATATCATAACTTGTTGAAAAATTTAAATTGTTCAACAACATTATTTTTTTAGGCTCTGTTTTGGTTGAATCTTTGTCCGTTACTTTAGCTTCAAAGGTATTACTCAAATTGAAACCTAAATTGTTGGACATATTTTTTCCTGGTGCACCAAAAATTCCACCATCAAATCGCGTATACTCTTTTATCATGGTACCGCTTCCGTCAGGATCATAAGTATCATAGTATTTAGAAAAACTTGGGGTATAACTATAGGAAACATTAGGACGCATTACGTGTCGTATGGCTTGAATTTTTTTCTTTTCACCAAAATTAAAGGTTCCATATATAGTAGTTCCTAACCCAGCTGAAAACGAATAGGTTCTAAACGCATCATATCCTTGCACTTCGGTATCAATAACTGCATTCTGAGTTGGGTCATATTTACGACGGATTGTTTTTAAATACCATACTTCATTATAATTCATTGAAGTTGTTGCACTAAAATATTTAAAAACTTTAAAATTTGTACTCAAAGGAACACTATGTTGGAAACCAATTTTGGCATCCTTGAACATTTGAGGTTTAAAGAAAAGTGAATCGGTAGTTTGAATTCGGTTTTCGCCCCTTAAGTTATATTGCAAATTAATATTCTTAAAAAAACCTTTTTTAATTCCATCTCTAGAGGCAAAAGGAAACATTCTGTCCACACTCAATTGCAACGTCGGCAAAGTCATGCTGATTTGTTCTGTGTTTGTGTTTTGCGAATGTGAAGCAGCTACAGTTAAATTAACTTGTGGAATTGAGTTAAATGTTTTAGAATATGAAATCGTTGAACTTAATTGATTATTTAAACGAGAACCTACATTAATTTGATTTATTGATTGTCTGTAAAACTTGCTAGTTCCAAGGTTAACAGAAGCAGAAAAGCGTGAATTTGGATTAGACTTTCCATCTTTAGAATGTGACCACTGAATGTTATAATTATTACTTTTTTCATAATCGGGATAACCTCTTTCACTAGTAATTAGATTTTCAATTCTAATATTTATATTCCCCGAAAACTTATATTTTTTGGCATACGAAGATTCAAAGCGCATGGCATAACTTCCGTTGGTAAAATAATCGCCCAATACGGCCAAGTCGTAATTATCGCTTAACGCAAAATAATAACCTCCATTTTGCAAAGAAAAACCTCTTGTATTGCTATCATTATAACTAGGAACAATTATTCCAGAACGACTTTTTTCTGACATCGGAAAGAAGGCAAATGGCAAAGCCAAAGGAGTTGGTACATCTGCAATAACCATATTGGTAAAACCTACCACCACTTTTTTCCCGGGAACTAGTTTTACTTTATTAGTCTGAAAATAATATTCAGGATCATCTATGTCTTTGGCCGTCGTAAATCGGCTACTTTTCATAAAATAAACTGAATCGTTTTCTTTTTTGGTGATTTCGGCTTTTACTTTAAACTCTCCTTGGTCTGTTCTTGAATTCCAAACCAATGCTTTTTTTGTTTTAAAATTAAAACGAATAGAATCAGGTTCCACAATATTACTACCTTGTTTGAAAACTGGTCTTTGTGTATAAGCTCCGGTTGAATCTTTTATTCTTCCGGCATAAACTTCACTCTTATTATAATCAATAACAATAATCCCAGATTTGAGTTCAATATCCTGATAATATACTTCTGCTTTATTGTATAGTGTAATTAGCTTTTTATTTTGATCAAATTTTTCGTAGTCAACCGCCTTTCTTTTAATCTTACTTTCCAATAAAGGCTTTTTTTTAAGACTATCAGATACTTTAATTTCGGTAACTTCTAATTTAGGTTCTGTGTTAGTTTCAGTCTTAGTTTCCTGATTTTTAGGAGGAAAAGAATTGTTGCCTTTAGGCAACTCTTGTGAATATGTTTTTTGGTTTCCTTGTGTTAGGAAAATTGTTAAAAAAACGATATAAAATAAGTTTCTTTGCAAAGGTTTAGTGCTATTTTTGTAGAAATATGGCTTGATTTTTGACGAGGCAAACTTAAACAATATTTTCGGTCAAAAATAAAGAAATATAAGTTTTATAACCTTTCGGTTTTAATTAAAATTAACTTTTACATTCATATGAATACTCACAAATACAGCAAAGTTCTACTGATATTATCGTTCTTCTTCTTTATTACACAATCATTTGGTCAATCAAAATTTAAAGTTACACTCGATGCTGGTCATGGCGATCATGATTATGGTGCTGTTTATCATGGGCATATTGAAAAAAATATTGCTTTGGCAGTGGTGCTTAAAGTTGGTAAGTTATTAGAGAAAAATTCAGGCATTGATGTGATTTATACCCGAAAAGTCGATCAGTTTATTGATTTGGTTGAGCGAGCAAACATCGCCAACAGAGCGGATGCCGATATTTTTGTTTCTATACATTGTAATGCCAATGCAAACAATGCTGCAGATGGTTGTGAGACCTATGTAATGGGTATGTCTAAAAATGCTTCTAATCTTGAAGCAGCGAAAAGAGAGAACTCGGTTGTAACATTAGAAAAAGATTATAAACAAAAATATGAAGGATTTGACCCAAAATCTCCTGAATCTTTTGCAGGAATGATTATGGCTCAAGAGTTATATTTAGATCAAAGTATTGCTTTGGCGGGAAAAGTGCAGGGTAAATTTATAGAAATCGGTAAAAAGAGCCGTGGTGTTAAGCAAGCACCTTATATGGTTTTACACAAAGCATACATGCCAAGAGTCTTAATAGAAATGGGTTTTATTTCTAATCAGACGGAAGGTTCAAAATTAGATTCAGAAGAAGGACAGGAAGAAATAGCACAATCTATCTCAGATGCTATTATAAGTTACAAAAAAGAATATTTTGGAGCCGGTGATAATGATAATGCGATCAAACCTTCACAACAGATAGTACCTATAAAAACACAAGACTCTATAACAAATAAAGAGCCAGTTAAAACTTCCGAAGTTAAAAAGCCATCTGTAAAAACACCAGAAATTAAAAAACCTGAAACAAAACCAGAAGTTGTCTCTTCTGGGATTGCATCGTTCAAAGTACAGCTTTCGGCAAGTGGTAAAAAAATAGAGCTTCTTCCTAGTAATTTCAATGGTTTAAGTAATATTTCAATAGCTTCGGAAGGCAATTTATACAAATACATGTATGGAGAAACTACGAATTATGATGAAGCTAAGCGATTATTATCAGATGCCAAATCTAAAGGATATTCATCTGCCTTTTTAATTGCTTTTAAAAATGGGAAGAAAGTATCAGTGCAAGATGCATTAAAGCAATAATAATAAGGAGTTATAATTATTTATTTTAACTTTGCCTATCAAAATTAAAGGTCGAACTGTAGGACACGAGCAAAACAAATAGAGTGCAACTAAATAAAAAAGATTTATATTGAAAATAACTAAAGAAATAAAGACAGCAATTTTAGTAATTGCCTCTATTTTATTGTTTATATGGGGTTATAGCTTTTTAAAAGGAAAAGATTTACTTACTAACTATAAAACATTCTATGTTCAATATGACAATGTTGAAGGCCTTGTCAATTCGGCACCTGTTACTATTAATGGACTTAATGTTGGAAAGGTTAGCAAAGTTGAATTTCTCAATGATAATTCTGGAAAAATAAGAGTTGAACTTCAAATAAAATCAGATTTTCCTTTTTCAAAAAAGAGTATCGCTTCTATTTACGAACCCGGTTTGATAGGAGGTAAACAAATTATGATTACTCCTAATTTTGAAGATAAATCAGTTGCTGAGTCAGGAATCACTTTACAAGGAGATGTCAAACCAGGTTTAACTTCTTTAGTTGCGGAACGGTTGACACCACTACAAGAAAAAGTGGAAAAGATGGTAGTTTCTGCCGATGTACTTTTGAAAAATGTTAATTCAGTATTAGATTCCAAAACTAAAGCGAATCTAAAAAGCAGTATTGCTAATCTAGATGATACTTTAGCCGAATTTAAATTGGCTTCCAAATCAGTGAATGAAATGTTAGCTGAAAACAAAGGTAAAATCAGCTCAGCATTGACTAATGTTGATAAAGCTTCAGCTAATTTTGTAAAAATATCGGATTCGATTTCTAAAGCAAATCTTGGTAAAACGGTTAAAAGCTTAGAAAGAACATTAGCAAGTGTTGATAAAATTATGGCTGATGTGCAATCAGGAAAAGGTACTTTAGGCAAATTAGCAAAAGATGAAACGATGTACAATAACTTTGCAAAAACATCCAAAGAATTAGAATTGTTACTTCAGGATTTACGATTAAATCCAACACGTTATGTAAACGTATCACTGTTTGGAAAGAAAAATAAACCCTATAAATCACCTGTAAACGATACTATTAAAAAGTAACCCAAAGCCATGATGTATATCGACAACATACTTTTTGCTATCATTCTTGTTATTGGAATTGGTTTTTTTGCTAAAAATATAAAAAAGCTAAAGCGTAATATCAAATTGGGTCATGATGTTAATCGTAAAGATAATCCATCTGCACGTTGGAAAAACATGGCCATGATTGCTTTAGGACAATCTAAGATGGTAAAAAGACCTGTTGCTGGTTTTTTACACATTATAGTTTACGCTGGTTTTATTATTATCAACATTGAAGTTCTTGAAATCATTATTGATGGACTAATAGGCACACACAGAGTATTATCCTTTTTAGGTCGATTTTATGGCTTCCTGATTGGTTCGTTTGAAATACTGGCAGTTTTAGTTTTAGTAGCCGTTATTATTTTTTGGATTAGAAGAAATATAATACGGCTAAAACGTTTTGCAAGTTCTGATTTGAAAGGTGCACCAAAAAGAGATGCCGATATAATTTTGTATTTTGAAATAGTATTGATGTCGTTGTTTCTGATAATGAATGCTACTGACTTGCATTTTCAGGAAATGAAGTCAGGTAATATCATTTCACAGTACATTCATCCTTGGTTTTCTTCTTTAGATATTGCACAAATCGAAGCGGTCGAATTGGTTGCCTGGTGGTTTCATATTATTGGTATTTTAATATTCCTGAACTATCTATACTATTCAAAACATTTACACATACTTTTAGCTTTCCCAAATACTTATTTTGCCGATTTGAATGCCAAAGGAAAATTCGATAATTTGGAAAGTGTTACCAAAGAAGTAAAACTTATTATGGATCCTAATGCCGATCCATTCGCTTCACAAGCTATAGATGAAAATGCTGTTCCAAGTAAATTTGGAGCTTCAGACGTACAAGATTTGAATTGGGTTCAATTACTTAATGCCTACACTTGTACCGAATGTGGAAGATGTACTTCTTCTTGTCCGGCTAATCAAACCGGTAAAAAATTATCGCCCCGTAAAATCATGATGGATACGCGAGATAGGATGGAAGAGATCGGCAAAAACATAGACGCTAATAAAGGAGTTTTTGTACCAGATAATAAATCGTTATTGAATGATTATATTACAGCCGAAGAGCTTTGGGCATGTACATCTTGTAATGCATGTGTTGAAGAATGTCCGGTAAATATTAGTCCTTTGTCAATTATTATGGATATGAGACGCTATTTAGTTATGGAACAAAGTGCCGCACCACAATCTTTGAATGCCATGATGACCAATATTGAAAACAATGGTGCGCCATGGCAATACAACCAACAAGACCGATTAAATTGGAAAAATGAATAATTAAAATAAAAAACAAATTACCATAAATGTGAGTCTTGGGAATTTGTCAAATGAATGTGAAATAATTTAAAATAAAAAAATGAAAGCGGAAGACATTCACAAAAACTTGCAATCAATTATAGTAAACGGACAACATTTAAGTCCAATTTTACCAGAAGGAATTAAGAATTATCTAATCGATATTGACGGAACCGTCTGTGACGATATCCCTAATGAAGAACCAGAAAGAATGTTGACAGCAGAGGTTTATCCTGATGCATTAGTTACCTTAAATAAATGGTATGACGAACGGCACATTATATTTTTCTTTACTTCAAGAACAGAAGCGCACAGAGAATATACTGAAATATGGTTGAAAAAACACGGTTTCAAATATCACGGAATTCTATTCGGTAAACCACGTGGGGGAAATTACCATTGGATTGACAATCACTTGGTAAAAGCTACGCGTTATAGAGGGAAATTTACGGATTTAGTTGATAAAGAAGTAAAAATTCAAGTATTTGACGATGAGCATCATGAGTAAAATCTATTATTGGATTTTTGGATAATAAAATCTAACAATCTAACAATCTAACAATCTAAAAAAAATGTCAGAAGTATTAAATGTGCCAACAATGGCAGAAATGATTGCTCAAGGCAAGCAACCCGAAGTATTGTTTTGGGTTGGTTGTGCAGGTAGTTTTGATGATAGAGCAAAAAAAATAACCAAGGCTTTTGTACGTATTCTAAATCGAGCGAATGTCGAGTTTGCTGTTTTAGGTACAGAAGAAAGTTGTAGCGGCGATCCTGCAAAACGAGCGGGTAATGAGTTTTTGTTCCAAATGCAAGCCATGATGAACATCGAAGTTCTGAATGCCTACGAAGCTAAAAAAATCGTAACTGCTTGCCCACATTGTTTTAATACACTGAAAAATGAATACCCAGAATTGGGTGGAATATATGAAGTAGTTCACCATACTGAATTTTTAAAACAACTTTTAGATTCAGGAAGGTTGACTATTGAGGGTGGACAATTCAAAGGTAAAAGAATTACCTTCCACGATCCTTGTTATCTTGGAAGAGCTAACAACGTTTACGAAGCTCCAAGAGAATTGATCGAAAAACTGGATGTTGAATTAGTAGAAATGAAACGTTCAAAAGCTAATGGTTTATGTTGTGGTGCCGGTGGTGCCCAAATGTTCAAAGAACCAGAACCAGGTAGCAAAGACATCAATGTGGAAAGAACCGAAGAAGCTTTAGAAATCAAACCAGATATAATTGCTGCGGGTTGCCCGTTTTGCAATACCATGATGACTGACGGTGTAAAAGCTAAAGAACAAGAAGCCAATGTTAAAGTAATGGACATCGCTGAATTAATTGCCAATGCGCAGGATTTATAAATCCTTAATCCCAAATAATAATGTTTATCCCTTTTGAAAATTTACCGGAAGACTCTAAAATTTGGATTTACCAATCCAATCGTAAATTTTCAGATGATGAGATGGCAGATATCGAAAATGATTTAAAAGTATTTATCGAAAATTGGTCAGCACACGGAACCGGATTGGAATCGTCTTATCTATTGAAATACAATCGTTTCATCATTCTTGCTGTCAATCAGGAAGTGCAACAAGCAACTGGTTGCTCTATAGATTCTTCGGTGGCTTTTATCCAAAAATTGGAACAAATATACGATGTCGATTTGTTGGACAAAATGAATGTTACCTTTAAAAACGGAGAGCATATTGCACATAAATCACTGATTGATTTTAAACGAATGGCTAAAGAAAAAGCTGTTACTGCTAACACTATTGTTTTTAACAATTTGGTAAATAGCATCGAAGAATTTAACGAAATTTGGGAAGTTCCTGCAGGCGAAAGCTGGCACAGTCGTTTCTTTTAATCCATATACATGAAAAGGCTTTTATTCAGTTTAGGTTTATGTATAGGACTGCTATTTCTGGTTACGAATTGTTCGTCGACTAAAGTTGTCAACCAATCAGTATCAATTTTCCCAAAAGCTGATATAGCATCTGAAGAAGAAGTTTATATTCCTCACTTAAAAGCCGACCGAAAGAACTTTTTCCTTGAGACTTTAGCAGAAACAAAATGGGTAGACAGTATTTACAATCAAATGTCTTTTGACGAAAAAGTGGGGCAATTGTTTATGGTTGCTGCTTATTCAAATAAAGATACTATACACACTAACGCTATTGAAAAACTAGTAACCGAGAATAAAATCGGTGGATTAATATTTTTTCAAGGTGGCCCAATGCGTCAAGCGCGCTTGACCAACAAATACCAGTCTCTTACTAAAGTTCCTTTATTTATTGGGATTGACGCCGAATGGGGATTGAATATGCGCATCGATTCTACTTTCCGTTATCCTTTCAACATGACTTTGGGTGCCATAAAAGATTTAAAATTGATTGAAAAAGTGGGAGCGAGTATGGGTGTTGAAAGTAAACGTATGGGAATTCATTTCAATTTTGCTCCCGTTTTAGATATCAATACTAATCCAAAAAATCCAATTATTGGTTATCGTTCTTTTGGTGAAAATAAAATTAATGTTACTGAACACGCTATTGCCTTGATGAATGGCGCACAGAGACAGGGAATTTTTTCTACGGGAAAACATTTTCCCGGACATGGTGATACCGCAACCGATTCTCACAGTACATTACCTGTGGTAAATGCTTCTTTGGAACATATTGAAAAGATAGAGTTGTATCCCTACAAGCGTATGTTTGACGAGGGTTTAGTTTCTGTAATGGTGGCTCATTTGAATGTGCCAAGTTTGGAACCTCGTGAAGGTTACCCAACTTCTTTATCCTATAATGTTGTAACAAATTTGCTCAAAAGTGACTTAGGATTTGATGGATTGATTTTTACGGATGCCTTAAATATGAAAGGGGCAAGTAATTTCAAAGCTCCTGGAGATATCGATTTGGAAGCCTTTATGGCGGGTAATGATATTCTTCTTTTTGCAGAAAACGTTCCGCTTGCTTTCGAAAAAATATGTATGGCTTATCAAGACAGTCTTATTTCAGATGCAAGATTAGCGGAATCGGTAAAGAAGATTTTACGCTTTAAGTTCAAAGCAGGATTAAACAACCACAAACCTACCGAAGTGATCAATTTGTATAATGATTTGAATCCGATATCGAATGAAACGTTACAATATGAATTGTATGAAAACGCCGTTACGGTTGTCAAAAATGATGGTAACATTCTTCCTATTAAAAATCTGAATCAGAAAATTGCCTATGTAAAATTAGGTGATGATACCAACAGTTCTTTTGTCACTACTTTAAAGAAATATACTGATGTTACTGAAGTTTCAGAAACTAATATAGATACTTTAATGGCTAAATTGACCGATTATGAAACGGTAATTATTGGATATCACAAATCGGATAAATTCTGGTGGAAATCGCCAGAATTGACCGTGCCTGAATTGCAGTTAATTGATTCTATTGCCTCTAAAAAGAAAGTAATTATTGATTGTTTTGCCAAGCCATATTCCTTATCAAGGATTTCGAATTTAAATGAAATTCCGGGCCTAATTGTATCCTATCAAAATGGAAACATTGCACAGGAAGTTTCGGCTGAGTTAATTTTTGGCGCAATTGATGCCAAAGGATTGCTCCCGGTTTCTATCAACAGCACCTTAAAAGCAGGTTACGGAATCACCACTAAAAAACTCAACCGATTGGGATTTGCCACTCCGGAAAGTGTGGGAATGAGTTCAGAGAAACTCAGCCAGATTGATTCGTTTGCACAAAAAGCCATTGATGGTAAAATGGCTCCAGGGATGCAGATTTTGGTAGCTAGGAAAGGAAAAGTTATCTATCAAAAATCATTTGGAAAACAAACATATGATGGCGATGTTAAAGTTAGTAATAGCGATTTATATGATGTAGCTTCATTAACTAAAATGGTAGCGACTTTGCCAAATGTAATGCAGGTATATGACCAAAAGAAAGTAACACTCGAAACTACTTTAGGAGAGATGTTGCCGGTATTTAAAGGTTCTAACAAGCAGAATATTACTTTTAAAGAATTGTTGTCGCACTATGGCAGAATGCAAGCATGGATTCCTTTTTATAAAGCCACTTTAGATTCGACTAAAATGCCAATGGAGAAATACTATCGTAAAATATATAGCGAAGGATTTACCAAACGTGTTTCTGATAGTTTGTATTTGCGCGATGATTATCATGACACTATTATGAAACGTATCATCGAAAGTCCACTTATCGATAAAAAAGAATACCGCTACAGCGATTTTACCTTTATTATTTTGAAAAAATATCTTGAAAAAATCATGGGCAGACAACTAGATGAATTGGCTACTAACAATTTCTACAATACACTTGGAATGAATAATACACTTTATAATCCTTTAAAAAAGTTCGATAAAAGCGTAATTGCTCCAACCGAAATAGATACATATTTCCGTCATGATACCATTCAGGGTTATGTTCACGATATGGAAGCAGCTATGGAAGATGGAGTTGGAGGGCATGCAGGGATTTTTTCCAATGCCATGGATATAGCAAAGATAATGCAGCTGTATTTGCAAAAAGGTAACTATGGCGGACAGCAATATTTTTCAGAAGCTACGTTTAAAGATTTTAATACGTGTTGGTTTTGTGGTGAAGGAAATCGTCGCGGATTAGGATTTGATAAACCGCAATTAAGCGGAGGTGGACCAACATGCGGTTGTGTTTCAATGTCGAGTTTTGGGCATACCGGTTTTACAGGAACTATGGCTTGGGCTGACCCCGAAACCGAAATTGTTTATGTTTTCTTATCCAATAGAACTTATGCTGATTCTAATTTGCCAAATAAACTTTCAAAAGAAAACATTCGCGAAGACATTCAAAAAGTCATTCAGGATGCAATTATAGAGAAGTAGTTAATTATTATTAGAAAAGAAACAACTAAATTTATAATTATATAAAAATATCACTCTTCACCATCATCCAACTTAAATGGATAGTCTCCAAATAGGGTCGCCAGTCTTTTAGCTTGATAAGTTTTCTTAGTAAACTTATTAGACAAAACAATAATGGTGACTTTCTCTTTTCTTAAATTAATAAAACAGGAAGTGTTTCCATGCCACCAACCGTTATGATAATAAAAAGGTTCCCCATTTTCAAACTCAGTCATTCTGATACCTAAACCGTAATTACGTATTCCTTTGCTTTCATGACTATAACCAGTATATACTTTTTTAAGCAGATCCGGATTAAGAAAAAAAGGAGCATAGCGTGCTTTGTCAAATTTCAATAGGTCTCTAGGAGTTGAATAGATGTTTTTATCTCCGTAAATTCCATCCAGATAATCAATACCAATTTCTACATTATTTCCTTTATAGGATGGTGCAATCATGTTACGGTCTTTCGCAATATCAAAAACAAAAGTATCTATCATACCAAGCGGTGCGAAAATCATTTCTTTCATCGCTTCAGGATATTTCAATCCGGTAACCTTTTCAATGATTAAAGCAAGCATTGCATAATTAGTATTGCAATAGCTAAATCCTGTATCGGTTGGTCTTTCTAACGTAATTTCTTTCTCAACCATAATTTTAACTATGTCTTCATTGGTAAGGGTTTCTTTCTTATCCCAATTACCATTTTCAAAAGTGAAATAGGCATAATTTCTCATTCCGCTGCGATGATTAAGCAGCGTTTGAATTGTAACATCTGGATAAGGAAAATTATCGATTATAGTATTAACCTTTTGGTCCAAACTAATTTTTTTAGCATCAATAAGCATTAAGACCGCCGTTGAAGTCAATACTTTACTCACAGAAGCGATATGTAAAGGAGTATCTTTAGTTATGTTTTTGGCCGTTCTTTTATTGGCATAACCCATATAATTTTCATAAATTATATGCCCATTTTTTGCTACCAAAAAAGCTACATTATCATTTTTTTCTGACCAAGTTTTCTCAAAATAACGGCTAACACTATATTTTTTATCATTTACATAAGCAGAAGTTAGTGCAGATAATTCTTCCTTTAACGGCTGCATTACCGGTATACCGTTTTTATTTACCTTAATAATTCCATCTTCAGTCTTTTCTAATTTGGAGCAAGAAACAGTAAGTAGAAGAATTGCTAAAATTTGAGTAGTATTGAGGCTGATTTTAGATGTCATTATATTAATATTGAAAAACAAATATAATTATTCATTAAAGTTGTATTATTTCTTTTTTAGAAAGCTATCAACAGGTTTTCCACAATCAGAATTGCTCAACAAAACATCAATAAAAAGTATTTTATTAAAAAGCTTTGAAATCGATTTCGTTACTACTACTTTTGGCACCTAAATAAATTTGCCTTATGCAATTCGGAATTATAAAAGAAAGAAAAAATCCACCCGATAGAAGAGTAGTTTTCACACCTGAAGAGTTGGTCCGTTTACAAAAGGAATACCCTGAAGCCAAAATCAAAGTGGAGAGTTCAGATATTAGAGTTTTTAATGATGAAGCTTATAAAAATTTAGGTATGGAAGTAGCTGATGATATTTCCGATTGCGACGTTTTCTTTGGTGTAAAAGAAATTCCAATTGAATATTTAATTCCAAATAAAAAGTATTTTTTCTTTTCGCACACTATTAAAAAGCAAGTCCATAATAGAAAACTGCTTCGAGCAATTCTTGATAAAAAAATCGAATTATATGACCATGAAACTATCGTTGATGCTAATAACAGACGCTTGATTGGTTTTGGTCGCTATGCTGGAATTGTGGGTGCATATAATGGTTTTAGAGCTTTTGGAATTAAATATGATTTGTATACTATTCCAAAAGCAGAAACATTACAAAGTAAAGAAGATTTAATTAATCGATTGAAAAGACAAACATTGCCTAATATAAAAATTGTTTTAACGGGTCATGGTAAAGTGGGAATGGGTGCCAAAGAAATCTTAGATGGTATGAAAGTAAAACAAGTTTCAACTGACGATTTCTTAAATAAAATATACACTCAGCCTGTCTACACTCAAATTGATGTTTTGGATTATAACAAACGAATAGATGGAACTAAGGCAGGAAATAACCATGATTTCTACAAAACCCCAAAAGATTATACCTCCAATTTTGAACGTTTTACTAAAGTAGCCGATATTTTCATAGCCGGGCATTTTCATGGCAACGAATCGCCGGATATCTTAACTCGTGAAATGCTCAAGGCATCCGATTGTAAAATAAAAGTTGTAGCCGACATTTCGTGTGATGTAGATGGTCCTATCGCTTGTACCTTAAAAGCTTCAACTATTGCAGAGCCATTTTTTGGGTATTTGCCAAGTGAGAACAAAGAAGTTCCCTATACACATCCGGGCTCAATAATGGTAATGGCGGTTGATAATTTGCCTTGTGAATTGCCTAAAGATGCCAGTGAAGGTTTTGGAGAAATGTTTATGAAACATGTTATCCCTGCTTTTTTTAATGGAGATAAAGACGGAATTCTAGCTAGAGCCAAGATTACAGAAAAAGGAAAGTTGACACCAAGATTTGCCTATCTTCAGGATTATGTTGATGGGGATATGGGTAACAATTAATTACTTTTTAAAAGTTAATAACTATATAAAATCTCGATTTTTTTGAGATTTTATATTTTTAAAAAGTTATTATATTTAAACAAAATTATTTTCAATGAAAAGATTCATCTGTATTGGTTTACTCATTTTAGGAATTGAGGTTCAATCTCAAAGTGTTAAATCACCTTCTAAAGAAATTACACTCAACTTCTCTTTATCTGAAAACGGGAAACCAATTTATAATGTTTTCTATAAAAATAAGCCGGTAGTATTGCAAAGTAACATGGGTATCAAACTAAAAGCTGATGGTGATTTAAGTGATAATTTTCGTATAGACAGCATTGGTCAAAAGAAAGTAAACGAAACTTGGCAGCCAGTTTTAGGAGAACAGTCCAACATCAAAAATAATTACAATGAAATGATTGTTGCGCTATCACAGTCATCATCAAATAGAAAGATAAATGTCATTTTCAGAATGTTTGACGAAGATATTCCTTTTCGTTGGCGAAACAGCTATTTCTTTTAATCCCATCAATTAAACTAATTTCATTATTATGAGTGCAACTAACACGAATTATTCTGCTCTTTATACCTTAATTACCGTCTTTTTCTTTTGGGGTTTTATAGCAGCAGGGAACAGTATTTTTATTCCTTTTTGTAAAAGTTATTTTTCACTAGATCAGTTTCAATCGCAGTTGGTTGACTTTGCATTTTACACAGCTTATTATATTGGAGCTTTGTTACTTTTTGCATTTGGAAATTTAAATGGAAAAGATGTGGTTGGAAAATGGGGTTATAAAAAAAGTATTGTATATGGTTTATTGTTTTCTGCGCTAGGAGCTGGAGCAATGATTATAGCGGTTGAAGCTAATATGTATGCTGGAATGTTGTTAGGCTTGTTTATTGTTGCTTTAGGATTTTCATTGCAGCAAACAGCAGCTCAACCTTTCGCAATATTATTAGGTGATCCAAAAACAGGAGCAAGCAGGGTAAATCTTGGTGGTGGAATAAATTCATTTGGAACAACAATTGGTCCTATAGTAGTGGCTTTGGCATTGTTTGGAACTGCAGCTTCCGTTTCTGAAGAACAAATAAAAAGTTTAGAGCTTAATAAAGTGATTTTCATGTATGTTGGAGTTGGTTTATTGTTTTTAGCTGCTGCAGTTTTATTCTTTTTTTCAAAAAAAGTGCCAAGTGGTATTTCTGAAGAACCAATTGAAAAAGCAAATAAAGCTTTAAGAATTTTAGTCATCATGACGATTTTATTAGCGGCTTGTTTTGTTCCAATATTTAAAACCTATCAAATAGACACCACTACTTTTGAAGCTATCCAATTAGAAGATCTAGAAAAGTACAGAATGTATTGGTTATTTGGTGCTCTAGCGGTTGTAATAGGTGGATTATTATTTTCTTATTCATCAGCAAAAAAAAATGCCGAAGGTTGGGGCGCCATGCAATACCCACAATTGGTTTTGGGTATGTTGGCTATTTTTACTTATGTAGGTGTTGAAGTCGCTATCGGAAGTAATTTAGGAGAATTATTAAAGTTGCCAGAATTTGGCAGTATACAATCTTCGGATATTGCTCCTTATATTTCTATGTATTGGGGAAGTTTAATGATTGGTCGTTGGGCTGGTGCTATTAGTGTTTTTAACTTAAAAGGAACGAATAAAACTTTAGCATTAATATTTATTCCATTGATAGCATTCGGGATTATATTAGGAGTAAATATACTTTCAGGAAAAGACATGAAGCCATTATATTATTATATTGTTTGTGTAATGGTTCAAATTGGAGCATTCTTTTTGAGTAAAGATAAACCAGCAAGAACCTTAATGATATTTGGAAGTTTTGGAATTATAGCTATGTTAGTTGGGTTGTTTTCTTCAGGAACAGTGGCTATTTACTCTTTTCTTGCAGGTGGATTGGCTTGTAGTATTATGTGGCCAGCTATTTTTACTTTATCAGTACTTGGCTTAGGGAAATATACATCTCAAGGTTCTGCATTTTTAATTATGATGATTTTAGGTGGTGGCATTATTCCGCCAATTCAAGGAAAACTGTCTGATATTATTGGAATTCACCAATCTTATTTTGTAGCTGTAGTTTGCTTTGCTTATCTAACTTTATTTGCTGTTTTGGTTAAAGGTATTTTGAAGAAACAAAACATAGATGTTGATGATATAGAAAAAGAAGTTAGTCATTAATTATTTTCAATATATTTACATATTCTTAATTACATCATGATGATATTATTCAATTAGTTTTTAATGAAAAAGTTTTTATTTTCTTTTATCTTATTACTATATTTTCAAGGTTATAGCCAAACTTTCATTCCTTATTATGGAACAATTGTTAGTCAAGTTTCTGAATCTAATGTACTGAATAAACTAACTGAATTTGAAAACCTAGGTGTAAAAATAAGAGGAACTTCACCTTTACAAAACACCCTTAATTGGTTAAAAGCAGAATATCTAAGCTATGGTTATACAACTAATCAAATGCAAGAATATAGTTTTACAAACGGTTCTGCTACTTGTAAAAATTTGGTGGTAACAAAAGTTGGAACGCTTTATCCTAATTCATTTATTATTTTATGTGGACATTATGATACGATAACAGGTAGAGGAACTAATGATAATGGAAGTGGTATTGTTACAATTTTTGAAGTAGCTAGGTTATTAAAAAATATACCCACAGAGTATTCAATTAAGTTTATTAATTTCAGCGGAGAAGAAGATGGATTAATAGGGAGTCAAAATTTTGTTTCAACAGTTGTTAACGGCATTAACCCTAAAATGGATATTAAATTGGTTTTTAATATTGATGAAGTAGGAGGAAGAGCCGACATGATCAATGATACGATTACATGTGAAAGAGATACCGGAAGTCCAACATCTAATAATGCAGCATCGAACACAGTAACTAACGAATTGATAAACTGTGTTCAATTATATTCGCCTTTGAATACTTTCCTTAGTTATGCCTATGCATCAGACTATATGCCATTTGAAGATAATAATGAAATAATTACGGGTTTTTTCGAAAAGAATGAAACACCACACAGACATACAGCTACAGATTTACTAATTAATATGGATCCTGTTTATGTATATAATATAGCTAAAGCAGCTACAGGAGCAATGCTTCATTTTGCAAAAGCTTCAACAACTACTCTTGATTTGAGTGATTTAAATGATACTCATCAAGTTGTTTTTTTTCCTAGTCCGGCAAAAGATTTTTTGAATATTAATTTAGGTAACTTATCTGATACAGAATATTCTTTTTCTCTAATTGATTTACAAGGGAAAATAGTTATCAAAAAGCATGTTGAAAACGTCCATTTAATAGAGTCAGTTTCTTTGGACGGCTTGTCAAAAGGAATGTATTTGGCGGTTCTGCAAACTTCTACTAAACGAATTACAAAAAAGATTATTGTAGAATAATTTGACATAGATATAATAAAAAAAATCTACTTTCTAGGCTTTTTTATTCTTTGTTTTCATTGATTTTTTTTAGAAATGCTTTAAGTTGTTCAGCTCGAGCAGTTTTTTTAGCTTTATCTTTGGCTTGCGTTTTGTGAAGCTTATCGTTATGTGCTTAAATATTTTTTGCATTGTTTCTTCCCATTCGTTAAAAATACAAATTTTTGTTTTAAATAAACTTTGGCATAGTTAATGGGTAGTGCTTGAAATACCATAAACCTGCCTGTCGGCAGACAGGTCATTTAAAAATATATATCATGAAAAAAATTACTCTAATTGTAGCTTTTATTGGGATGATAACGTTACAAAGCTGCAGCAACAACGATAATAACATTGATAACGATACTATCAGTGAAGTATTTGAATATACTAACGTTAATTTCTTGCCTAATGATTATCGTGTTGTATTGATATATCCACATTCAATTCTTAGTTCCGATATGGTTTTGGTCTATCGATTGTCGGGTTCTTTTCAAGGAGAAGATATTTGGAAGCTATTACCGGAAACGTACTATTTTGATGATGGAACTTTAGACCTACGTTACGATTTTGATTTCACACGTTTTGATGCTGAATTGCATTTAGAAGGATTTGATTTAGCCGGAGTAACCAATGTATATAAATTAAATCAAATATTTAGAGTAGTAATTTTACCAGGTTATTTTGGTAAAAACAGTAAAATAAATTTTAATGATTATAAAGCGGTGGTAAAAGTGCTTAATATTAATGAAAGTAAAATAATCAAAGTGCAACAATAAATTTTAGTACTATTTTAAATAAAAAACCATCTCAAATAGAGATGGTTTTTTACTTTTATATGATGTAAATTAAGACACGTCAACCGTATTAGCTTCCGCAATTTTTTTATATGTCCCATTTAAAAGTTTCTCTCTGATGGAATCAAATGCGGTAAGTGTTTCGTCTATATCTACTAATGTGTGCGAAGCAGTTGGAATCATTCTCAACAAGATTATCCCTTTAGGAATAACCGGATAAACAACTATCGACAAAAAGATACCATAGTTTTCACGAAGGTCATTTACCATAACCATTGCTTCTGGAATAGAACCCTCTAAATAAACCGGAGTTACACAGGTGTTGGTATCTCCAATATTGAATCCTTTCGCTTTTAATCCGCTTTGTAATGCATTTACGTTTACCCAAAGTTTGTCTTTCAATCCAGGATTATCACGTAACAATTGTAACCTTTTTAACGCACCAACTGTTTGAATCATTGGTAATGCTTTGGCAAACATTTGTGAACGCAAATTGTATTTTAAATAATCGATAATAGCTGCATCGGCCGCAAGGAAAGCTCCAATGCTCGCCATAGATTTGGCAAATGTTGAAAAGTAAACATCAATTCCTTCTTGACAACCTTGCTCTTCTCCGGCTCCTGCACCGGTTTTTCCTAAAGTTCCAAAACCATGAGCATCATCAACTAAAAGTCGGAAATTGTATTTCTTTTTCATTTCCACAATTTCTTTCAACTTGCCTTGTTGACCTCGCATACCGAAAACACCTTCAGTAATAAAAAGAATTCCACCGCCAGTTTCAGTAGCCATTTTAGTAGCACGTTGAAGGTTTTTCTCCATGCTTTCAATATCGTTATGACGATACGTAAATCTTTTTCCCATATGTAGCCGTACCCCATCAATAATACATGCGTGAGCATCAACATCGTAAACTATAATATCATTTTTGGTAACTAATGCATCAATAGCAGACATTATTCCTTGGTAACCAAAGTTTAATAAGTATGCCGATTCTTTTTGAACAAAAGCCGCTAACTCGTTTTCTAATTGTTCGTGAGCATCAGTGTGACCAGACATCATTCTAGCACCCATTGGATAAGCAGCGCCATATTTAATTGCAGCATCTGTATCAGCTTGACGAACTTCAGGATGATTGGCAAGACCTAAATAGTCATTCAAACTCCAGTTCAAAATGTCTTTGCCGTGGAATTTCATTCTTGGACCAAGTTCTCCTTCTAGTTTTGGGAAAACATAATATCCTTCTGCTTGAGAAGCCCATTTTCCTAGTGGACCTTTATTATTTTGTATTCTTTCGAATAAATCTTTTACCATAATCAGTTTGAGTTTTAGTCGGTGCAAAAGTAATAATTTATTATTGAAATTTATACTTAAGAAATTATGTTTTGTAAGCTTTTCTAAGATTATATTTGTAAATCGAAATTCTGAATCATGCAACTTGTCTTCGCTTCCAACAATCAAAATAAAATCAAAGAGATTCAATTATTGATGCCAAATTCTATTCAGATTCTAAGTTTGGAAGATATTGGTTGTTTTCAAGAAATTCCAGAAACATCTGATACTATTGAGGGGAATGCTATTCTCAAAGCTAATTATGTAACAGATAAATTTGGGTTTAATTGTTTTGCAGATGATACAGGTTTGGAAGTCGAAGTATTAAATGGTGAACCAGGAGTTTATTCTGCCCGATATGCTGGCGAACAAAAAGATGCTAAAGATAATATGGATAAATTATTGGCAAACTTAAAACATTCAACTAATAGAAATGCACAATTCAAAACTGTAATTGCTTTAAATTTAAACGGCAAACAATCTTTATTTACTGGTATTATCACTGGGCAAATAATAGATAAAAAAGTAGGGACTAATGGCTTTGGTTACGATCCAATTTTTGTTGCTGATGGATATAATAAAACGTTTGCAGAATTGACAATTGAAGAAAAATCCAAAATTAGTCACCGTGGTTTAGCCGTTCAACAATTAGTTGCTTTTTTGAAATAATTATTCATCTATTTTCTTCTCAATCACTCTTTCATATTTTTTATTGTTTTGTTGTAAAACACAACTGTCTAATTATCAATAAATAGCAAATTAGTTAATATGGTATTTAAAGAGTATCTTTGCACCAAATTTTAAATAAAACATGAATAAATTTGAACAATTAGGTCTGAATGAGTCGTTACTGCTGGCGATCAAAGATCTAGGATTTGAGAATCCGTCAGAAGTGCAAGAAAAAGCCATTCCAGTCTTATTGGAACAAAACACAGACTTAGTCGCTTTAGCACAAACAGGTACAGGGAAAACGGCAGCATTTGGTTTTCCGCTAATACAAAAAATTGATGCTGAAGACAGAAGTACTCAAGCGTTAATTTTATCACCAACGCGTGAACTTTGCTTACAAATCACCAACGAGATTAAACAATACTCAAAATATGTAAAAGGTTTGCATACAGTGGCAGTTTATGGTGGTGCCAGCATTACAGAACAAGCCAGAGAGATTAAACGAGGAGCACAAGTAATTGTAGCAACTCCGGGTAGAATGCAGGACATGATTAACCGTGGCTTGGTAAACATTAAAAATATCAATTTCTGTATTCTTGACGAAGCAGACGAGATGTTAAACATGGGATTTTATGATGATATCGTTTCGATTTTATCAGACACTCCAGATGAAAAAAATACTTGGTTATTCTCAGCAACTATGCCTGCAGAGGTAGCGAGAATTGCTAAAAAATTTATGCATGATCCTGCTGAAATTACAGTAGGTCACAAAAATTCTGGATCGGCTACTGTTTCACACGAATTTTACTGTGTAAATGCACGTGACCGTTATGAAGCGTTGAAAAGATTAGCTGATGCTAATCCGGATATATTTTCGGTAGTTTTTTGTAGAACAAAACGTGATACACAAGCGGTTGCCGAGAAGTTAATTGAAGATGGGTATAATGCTGCTGCATTGCACGGAGATTTGTCTCAAGCACAACGCGATGGTGTAATGAAATCGTTTAGAGGAAGACAAATTCAAATGCTAGTAGCTACTGATGTTGCAGCGCGTGGAATTGATGTTGATAATATTACACACGTAGTGAATTATCAATTACCTGACGAAATTGAAACCTACAATCACCGTTCTGGTCGAACCGGTCGTGCAGGAAAATTAGGGACTTCTATTGTAATCATCACAAAAAGTGAATTGCGTAAAATTTCGTCAATCGAAAGAATCATTCAACAGAAATTTGTTGAGAAAACCATTCCAAGTGGAATTGAAATTTGCGAAATCCAATTATTACACTTAGCCAATAAAATCAAGGATACTGAAGTTGACCATGAAATAGACAACTATCTTCCAGCTATTAACGAAGTACTCGATGGTCTGTCTAAAGAAGAATTGATTAAGAAAATGGTATCGGTTGAATTCAACAGATTCATTGCTTACTATAAAAAGAAACGCGATTTATCGGGTGAAAAAGGAGAAAGAAGCGAACGCAGTTCAGAGCCGAGAGAAATAAGAGCAGGAGATCCAGTTCGTTATTTTGTAAATATTGGTTCAAGAGACGATTTCGATTGGATGCAATTGAAAGATTTCCTTAAAGAAACATTGGATTTAGGTCGTGATGATGTGTTTAAAGTTGATGTGAAAGAAGGTTTTTCGTTCTTTAACACTGATGGTGAACATACGGATAAAGTGATGTCTGTCCTTAACGGATTTGACCTTAACGGAAGACGTATTAATGTGGAAATCTCTAAGAACGACGGAGGAAGCAGAGAAAGACGTGACCATAATGGAAGAAGTGGTGGTGAACGAAGAAGCTCAGGTGGGTTTGGAGGAAGAAGTTCAGGTGGTGGTGGAAGTTTCGGGCCAAGAAAAGAAGGCGGATTCAGAAGTGATAGAAATGCTGCTCCAAGAACAGAACGTTCAGACAGACCTAGAAGAGAAGGAGGATATAGTCGAGATGCAGCTCCAAAAAGAGAACCAGGTTCATTTCAAAGAGAAGAACGTGCTCCAAGACGTTCTGAAGGTAATACCGAAAGACCAGCAGGACGTTCATTCGAAGCCGCTAAAAGTAGAAGGCCGAGGAAGCAGTAGGCAGTTTCAGTTTTCAGTTTGTATATCCTGAAAAAGAAATTATCATAACTCCGTTTTTACTCAATCATTGATGTAAAAACGGAGTTTTTTAGGCGGATACTTTATTTTGTTAATTTTGTTCTAATTCTGATGCCAAACTTTATAATATCTTAAAAGAGTTTCATACTTTTAACCATCAAAAATTGATATGAGATATTTTACAATTTTACTTTTAATTATATTTTCTCTAAGTGCAGTCGCGCAAGTTAATCAGATATCGCAAAAAGTAACAGGAACAATCATTAATGACAATACTTTGAAAGCTATTTCTAATGTAAATGTTATTAACGTCAACAAAGTAAAAGGTGTTACTACTGATATAAAAGGATATTTTGAATTGGATGTAAGTGTCAATGATACGCTACACATTGCTTCTTTAGGTTATCAATCCTTGCGCGTAAGAGTAACCAATGACTGGCTGAAAAATGGAATTGCTAAATTAATGCTCACAGAAAAAGCCATAGCTTTAGAAGAGGTTATTGTTAGGAAATATGACTTAACGGGTTATCTTGAAATAGATTCAAAACTTATTCCCGACAAAGAAAATTACCGTTATAGTATTTCAGGTTTACCACAAGGTTATGAATCAGGTGATACTTCGCCAGGTGCTTTCACTAGAGTCTTAGGTTCTATATTCAATCCGGCAGACATGCTCTATAATTTCTTTGGGAAGAAGACAAACGAGCTAAAAAAACTCAAACAGATGAAAAAAGATGATACGGTTAGAAATCTTTTAGAATCTAAATTTGACAGAGAAACTTTGGGTGTTCTTCTAGGTATTGATAAAAAAGAAATTTCCGAAATTCTTTCACGCTGCAGTTACTCTGAAGAGTTTGTCAAAACCGCAAACGATTTGCAAATAATGGATGCCATCAGCGAATGCTATGAGCAATATAAGGTGTTGAAGAAGAAATAGGGTTATGTTATCTGTTTTCAGTTCTCTGTTCTTTATGATTACAACCGATAACTGACAACTACTTAGAATAATACCTAGCCTCAATCCGCTTAATATCTTTAATTGTATTCTTCGCCCAAAGCAATCTCTTTTCCAGTAACTCTTCTTCGGTAAGTTGCCACTTTACATTTGATTGGCGTAGGCGAGTGGTTATGTCTTGAATTATAATTGCAGCGGAAACAGAAATATTTAAACTTTCAGTAAAACCTACCATCGGTATTTTTAAATAACCATCAGCTTTAGACATTACTTCTTCCGAAAGCCCTTCTTTTTCGGTGCCAAAGAATAAGGCGCTCTTTTTGGTTACATTAAATTCATGTAGCAAACACGAATCATTATGTGGTGTGGTGGCAATGATTTGATAACCTTTATTCTTTAGTGTTTGGATGCAATTGGAAATATTTTCAAACTTATTGATATCGACCCATTTCTGTGCACCCATAGCAATTTCTTTATCGATATTTTTTCCAAATCGTTGCTCTACAATATTAATTTCTTGAATCCCAAAAACTTCGCAACTCCGCATCACCGCACTCGTATTATGAAACTGAAAGACATCTTCTACAGCAATGGTAAAATGATTGGTTCTATTGGCTAATACGGTTTCAAAACGCTCTTTGCGGTTGTCGGTTAAAAATCCTTCGAGGTATTCTAGGTAATCTTGGTCAATCATAAGAATGCTTTTGGCAAAAATAGTAAAAATGCGTAGCTTTAAGTCCAAATTAAAAAAATGAAAAAACTAGTTGCATTAACCGGAGCAGGAATTTCTGCCGAAAGCGGTATCAAAACTTTTCGTGATGCCGATGGGCTTTGGGAAGGGTATGATGTTATGGATGTAGCTTCTCCTGAAGGTTGGCATAGAAACAAAGCATTGGTCCTAGATTTTTACAATCAACGTCGCCGTCAATTGCTAGAAGTAAAACCAAATTATGGTCATATAGTTTTAGCGGAACTTGAGAATGATTTTGACGTTCACATAATTACTCAAAATGTAGATAACCTTCACGAGATAGCAGGAAGCACTAAAGTTCTGCATTTGCATGGCGAGTTGTTAAAAGTACGAAGTACTAAAAACGAAGATTATATTATAGACTGGCAAAATGATTTAGTACTTGGTGATGTTGATTCTAAGGGAAATCAATTGCGCCCACATATTGTTTGGTTTGGTGAAATGGTTCCCGCTTTAGATGAAGCAATAACTATCACAGAACAAGCAGACTATGTAGTTGTTATTGGTACATCGCTTCAAGTATATCCTGCAGCAAGTTTAATACATTATGCGAATCCTAATGTTCCTGTTTTCTATATAGATCCAAGACCGTCAAGCATCAATAATTTGCATAACCCATTAGAAGTTATTCCCATGAATGCCACAGAAGGCGTACCGATATTAAGAGAAAAGCTGTTAAGAAGATAATAGCGAATAGACAAAAAGAACAGAAAAATTCAATCCTATCTTCGTCTTTTATCTATAATCTATTTTCTATTCTCTTTACTCTATTTTCTAAATAGGATTACCTAAATTTGCAGCTTACAAAAGATTCTGAAATAAATTTAGAATAAACAACACAATTCATGTCACTAACTCCACTTAACGCCGTTTCACCCATTGACGGAAGATACCGAAGTAAAACCAAATCGCTTTCCAATTATTTTTCGGAAGAAGCCTTAATCAAATATCGTGTTCTGGTAGAAGTTGAATATTTCATCGCTTTATGCGAAGCTGATTTGCCACAACTAAAAGGTGTAAGTCCAACCGTTTTTGGCAGCATGCGAAATCTCTATAAAAACTTTACCACTGAAGATGCGCAATGGATAAAAGAATCTGAAAAAATTACTAACCACGATGTAAAAGCGGTAGAGTATTTTATCAAAGATAAGTTTGAATCCTTAGGATTATCTAGCTACAAAGAGTTTATTCATTTTGGTTTAACTTCACAGGATATTAATAACACAGCTATTCCGCTATCAACAAAAGAAGCCTTTCAAGAAGTCTATTTAAAAGCATTAATCGGAATAGTAGCCAAATTAAAAGAATTGGCAATAGAGTGGAATGACATTCCGATGTTAGCCAGAACTCATGGTCAGCCTGCTTCACCAACTCGTTTAGGAAAGGAAATTTTGGTTTTTGTAGAACGTTTGGAAGAGCAAATGCGTTTATTGTTTAATATACCGTTTGCTGCTAAATTTGGAGGTGCTACCGGAAATTTTAACGCCCATCATGTAGCGTATCCCGACATAGATTGGAAAAAATTTGGTACCACTTTCGTGGAAGATACTCTAGGTTTACATCATTCATTTCCAACCACACAAATAGAACACTACGATCACTTTGCGGCCTTTTTTGATGCACTAAAAAGAATAAATAATATCATCATCGATTTAGATAGGGATATCTGGACCTATGTTTCGATGGAGTATTTTAAACAAAAAATCAAAGCAGGAGAAATTGGATCTTCAGCAATGCCACACAAGGTAAACCCAATAGACTTTGAAAACTCGGAAGGAAATTTAGGTATTGCTAATGCCATATTTGAACACTTATCGGCTAAACTACCAATATCAAGATTGCAGCGAGATTTAACTGACAGTACTGTATTAAGAAACATTGGTGTTCCAATTGGACATACTTTGATTGCTTTTGATGCCACTTTAAAAGGCCTGAATAAACTATTGCTAAATGAATCAAAAATTGCTGACGATTTAGAAAAAAACTGGTCAGTAGTTTCAGAAGCGATTCAAACTATTTTAAGAAGAGAGGGCTATCCCAATCCATACGAAGCATTGAAAGTCTTAACTAGAACAAATTCAGTCATTGATAAAAAAGCAATTCATGATTTTATAATAAATCTTGATATTTCAGATGAAATTAAAGCTGATTTGCTAAAAATTACACCAACTAATTATTTAGGAGTTTAAATAGTTTAAATTCAAAAATGTTATCTCGAATAATTAGGCGCTTCTTTAGTAATGGTTACGTTATGTGGATGACTTTCAGTTATACCACTTGAAGTTATTCTTACAAAGCGTCCTGTATCTTGTAATGTTGGAATATCTTTGGCGCCACAATAGCCCATTCCGGCTCGTAGTCCGCCAATAAATTGCTGCATGCTTTCGTTTAATTCGCCTTTATAAGGTACACGACCAACAATTCCTTCAGGAACTAATTTTTTAATATCATCTTCAACATCTTGGAAATATCGGTCTTTTGAACCATCTTCCATTGCTTCAATAGAACCCATTCCACGATAAGACTTGAATTTTCTTCCTTCAAAAATAATAGTTTCTCCTGGGCTTTCTTTTGTTCCGGCTAAAAGTGATCCTAACATAACGCTATCTGCACCAGCAGCTATAGCTTTGGGGATATCTCCTGTATATCTAATTCCACCATCAGCAATAACAGGAATTCCAGTTCCTTTCAATATTGCCGAAACCTCTAAAACTGCAGAAAATTGAGGAAAACCAACTCCAGCTATTACTCGAGTAGTACAAATAGAACCTGGACCAATACCAACTTTAACTCCATCAGCACCATTGTCAACTAAATATTTAGCTGCTTCTGGAGTAGCAATATTCCCTACAATTACATCTATTTTAGGAAATATTGATTTTATGTTTTTCAATACATTAACAACTCCTGATGTATGTCCATGAGCCGTATCAATTATAATAGCATCTACTCCTGCATTGACTAATGCAGTTGCTCTATCAATTGAATCAGCTGTGACTCCAATAGCGGCTGCAACTCGTAATCGACCATAAGAATCTTTATTAGCAATAGGTTTTTGAGTTAGTTTGGTAATATCTCTAAAGGTAATTAAACCAACTAATTTATAATCTGTATTTACGACAGGAAGTTTTTCAATCTTATTTCCTTGTAGAACAACTTCCGCTTGTTCTAGTGATGTTCCTTCAGCTACAGTAATAAGGTTTTGACTAGTCATTACTTCTACAATAGGTCGATAATTGTTTTTTTCAAAACGCAAATCTCTGTTGGTTACAATTCCTTTTAACGTTTTATTGTCATCAACTATCGGAATTCCACCAATGCCAAATTCTTTCATAGCCGCTTTAGCATCAAAAACTGTTGCTGTAAGTGGCAAGGTTACTGGGTCGATAATCATACCACTTTCAGCACGTTTCACTTTGCGTACTTTGGAAGCTTGTTGCTCTATTGTCATGTTTTTATGAAGTACCCCAATGCCACCTTCCTGTGCCATAGCAATCGCCATAGCACTTTCAGTAACGGTATCCATAGCCGCAGAAACAATAGGAACATTTAAAGTAATATTTCTCGAAAACTTCGATTGGATACTGACTTCGCGTGGTAATACTTCAGAATAATTTGGGATTAGCAGTACATCGTCATAGGTTAAACCTTCTCCAACGATTTTAGTTGTGTGTGCTTTCATTGCAATTTGTAGTTTATGCTGAACTGAGTTCAGTGTTGAAGTTAAATTGCATACAAATATAGTAATCTTTACCTAAATAATCCAGTTATTTTAATCATAAATAACTAATTTAGTAGTTATAACTCAATTCATCATAATGGCAGGAAATCAAGAGCTTATTAAAGGACTTTTAAATGATGAAGTTATTTCCTCTAGAAAAAAGTATGGTTCTAATTCTTTAAAACATCAACAGAAAAATCATTTATTGATTTCAATATTGGAAATGGTAAAAGAACCTATGTTTCTTCTTTTGGTTGCAGCGGCAAGTATCTATTATGTTATTGGAGATTTTGGAGATGGTGTTTTTATGACAATTGCTATTATGTTGGTTGCTACCATTTCATTATTTCAGGAGGCTAGGAGTAAGAACGCAATAGATACTTTAAAAAAGTTATCCCAGCCTAAAAGCAAAGTCATTAGAAATAGGGAAGTAATCGAAATTCTTAGCGAAGAAATTGTATTAGGAGATATTATTCAGTTAGAAGAAGGTACTTTTGTACCAGCTGATGCTGTAATTTTAAAGTCGAATGATTTTTCGGTTAATGAAGCTATTTTGACGGGTGAATCTTTATCGGTTTTTAAAAGTGAATCGTCAAAAATTAAACAAGTATTTCAGGGAACTATTGTTGCTACAGGGTTGGCAATTTGTGAAGTTATTGCAATTGGTAATCAAACCAGTCTGGGTAAAATCGGTAAAAGCCTTGAATCCATTGAAGAAGAAAAAACTCCTTTGCAACGACAGATTAACAATTTTGTTAGGAAAATGTCAATTATTGGATTGATTATTTTTGGAATAGTTTGGGTATTAAACTATTATCATTCAAAAACTATTTTAGATAGTTTATTAAAGGCACTAACTATAGCAATGAGCGTCATTCCTGAAGAAATCCCAGTGGCTTTTACAACGTTTATGGCACTAGGTGCCTGGCGTTTAATGAAAATGGGTATTATAACCAAACAAACCAAAACGGTCGAAACACTTGGAAGCGCTACTGTTATTTGTACTGATAAAACCGGTACGATTACGGAAAATAAAATGAGTTTGGTACAACTATATCTTGTAAACTCAAATGAAATTATTGATACCAAAGAAAAACTGAATAAGGAAGCTGAAGAATTATTGAGTTATGCCATGTGGTCTAGCGAACCCATTCCGTTTGACGCTATGGAAATTGCAGTTCACGAAGCTTACTCTAATTTGGAATCGGTTGATGAACGGACTAATTTTAAATTAATTAAAGAATATCCATTAGGAGGTAAACCTCCCATGATGACTCATATTTTTGAAGACTCAAACGGTAAAAGAATTATTGCAGCTAAAGGCGCCCCCGAAGCAATAATTGAAGTTAGTAAATTATCTGATAAAGAAAAAAATCAAATTTTAATCGCTATAGAAATGATGGCTAAAGAAGGATATCGGGTTTTAGGAGTTGGAATAGCAAATTTTTCAGGAAATAGATTTCCTAAATCACAACAGGAATTTAAGTTTTGCTTTAAAGGATTGGTAGCTTTTTATGACCCACCTAAAGCCAATATTCAACAAGTTTTTGAAACTTTCTATACGGCAGGTATTCAAGTAAAAATTGTGACAGGTGATAATGCAATTACAACTAGAACAATTGCTCAGCAAATAGGTTTTAAAGATGCTGATAGAATACTTAATGGCGATGAACTCATGGCAATGGATGATGATACTTTAAAATCAAAAGTTATGAAAACGGCTATTTTTACAAGAATGTTTCCTGAAGCTAAACTTAAAATTATTCGAGCATTAAAAGCCAACAATCAAATTGTTGCTATGACAGGAGATGGCGTAAATGATGGTCCGGCCCTAAAATCAGCTCACATTGGAATTGCCATGGGAAAAAACGGAACCGAAATTGCAAAACAAGCCGCCAATATTATTTTAATTGACGATGATTTTAGTAAAATGATTGATGCAATTGCAATGGGTAGAAAGATTTACATTAATCTTAAAAAGGCCATTCAATATATTATTTCGATTCATATACCTATTATTTTAATTGTCTTTATTCCTCTAGCTTTGGGTTGGATGTACCCTAATATTTTTACTCCTGTACATATTATCTTTTTGGAAATAATTATGGGGCCAACTTGTTCCTTGATTTATGAAAACGAACCGATGGAACATAATTTAATGCTACAAAAACCTAGACCTTTAACAACTACTTTTTTTAATTTAAAAGAAGTAATAATCAGTATTGTTCAGGGATTGATCATTACTTTAGGATTACTTTTTGTTTATTATCATTGTGTTAATGCCGGTTTTTCTGAAAAGTATACTAGAACAGAAATATTTTTGACTTTAATAGCATCAAACATATTTCTAACTTTAGAGAATCGGTCTTTTTATTATTCTATTTTAACAACCATAAAATATAAAAATAATTTGGTTTTGTTGATTATTGGAATTACAATAAGTGTTACTTCTCTTATATTATTTATACCGGTTTTTTCAAAATTCTTCCTTTTTGAAAAAGTAGCCATTACCCAAATTGGATATTGTATTTTGGTTGGATTTGTATCAGTAATGTGGATTGAAGTTTATAAACTGATTAAGAGGAAGATGTAGTATTTAGTCTCGTTCTCAGTCTCATTTTTTAGTAATATTATTAATGCCAAATAAGTATATATACTGCGACTGTGACTGTAAACTTTTAATGGAATGACGTAAAAATTTTTGAGGCTTCATTATATGCACTTTCAAAACTCATTGGACTAGTATTCGTATTTGCTTTTTGTTGTGTAAAATAGGACAGGAGCTTCTCGGTTGGCATGTTACCAGTTAAATCATCTTTAGCCATTGGGCAACCACCAAAACCTTGAATAGCCCCATCAAAACGAACACAGCCTGCTTTATATGCAGCATCTATTTTTTCATGCCATAAATCAGGCGTAGTATGCAAATGGGCACCAAATTCTATGTGAGGATATTTTGGAATTAAATTCGAAAATAAATAACTTATCACATCTGGCGAAGAACTACCAATTGTATCTGAAAGCGATAGAATTTTAACTCCCATTTTTGCTAGCTTCTCTGTCCAATCGCCAACTATTTCTATATTCCACGGATCACCATAAGGATTCCCAAATCCCATTGAAATATAAGTTACAACTTCTTTGTTGGAAGCATCAGCAATGTCTAAAATTTCTTGAAGTGTTACCAAACTCTCAGCAATTGTTTTGTGTGTATTACGCATTTGAAAATTCTCCGAAATCGAAAACGGGAAACCAAGATATTGGATTTCTTTATGCGTTGAAGCAATTTGGGCTCCTTGTGTATTAGCAATAATAGCTAACAATTTACTTTGTGTTTGCGATAAATCCAATTGAGCTAAAACTTCTGCCGTATCTTGCATTTGCGGAATCGCTTTAGGGGAAACAAAACTTCCAAAATCAATTGTGTCAAATCCAACCCGAAGGAGCGATTGAATGTAATCGACTTTCTTTTGTGTAGGGATGAATTCTTTTATGCCTTGCATGGCATCACGAGGACATTCTATGATTTTAATTTTTTTCAAGAGATACGGAGTTGCAAAGTGGCTAAGTTACAAAGTTTTTTCAAGGATTTTTTTATTGATTTTTTTTACCAATTTCGGACCTTCATAAATAAATCCAGTATATAACTGAACCAAACTTGCACCAGCTTCTAATTTCTCTAAAGCGTCATCAGCAGAATGAATTCCTCCAACACCAATAATTGGAAATGCGTTATTGCTTTTTTCAGCAAGAAAACGAATGACTTCAGTAGAACGTTTGGCAAGAGGTTTACCCGATAGGCCACCGATTTCTGTTTTGTTTTCCGATTTCAAACCTTCTCTTGAAATTGTGGTGTTAGTAGCAATTACGCCAGCAATTTTGGTTTCGTTTACAATATCGATAATGTCTAATAATTGCTCATTGGTTAAATCGGGAGCTATTTTTAGAAGGATTGGTTTTTTAGTTTTATGTTCCGAGTTTCGGGTTTCGAGTTTGCTTAAAAGTTCTGTTAAAGGTTTTTTTTCTTGAAGCTCCCGTAGATTTGGCGTGTTTGGTGAACTCACATTCACAACAAAATAATCAACATAATCAAAAAGTGATTCAAAGCAATACAAATAATCAGAAGTAGCTTCTTCGTTTGGAGTTATTTTGTTTTTACCTATGTTTCCACCTATTAAAACGCCTTTGTTTTTCTTTAATCTCATGACTGCTGACTCAACGCCATCATTATTAAATCCCATTCGGTTAATAATAGCGCTATCTGATTTTAATCGGAATAATCTTTTTTTTGGATTGCCATCCTGAGGTTTTGGTGTTAAGGTTCCGATTTCAATAAAGCCAAACCCAAAATTTGAAAGTTCTTGATAACATTTGGCATCTTTATCAAATCCGGCTGCCAAACCTATAGGATTTTTAAATTTTAAACCAAAAACCTCGCGTTGCAATCTTTGATCTTTTACTTCGTAAATCGATTTTAGAATACTTGAAACAAAAGGAATTTTAGAAATAAATTGAATAAAACTAAAAGAGAAATAATGTACTTCTTCTGGGTCAAACCAAAAAAGAATAGGACGAATGAGTAGTTTGTACATGATTTGTTGTGTTGTGTTGCAAATGTAATCTATAATTTGAAAATGCTTTTAAAAATAAAACTAAGAATTTACAATTAGTAACTCAAATGTTTTAAAGTTTGTCACTCTATAATATTTTGATATATTTTAAACTAAAGGTGATATTTTTATTTCTAAATTTCCGAATTTTCAAATTTTCAAATTACTTTAGCCAATCAATAATTGTAAGATGATTTCAGAAGAACAATTTCAAAGAGAACTTGATATAATTATTCAAAATGGTATTCGCGAAGACATAGGGCCAGGCGATTATAGTTCATTGGCTTGTATTCCAAATAACGCTATAGGCAAAGCAAAACTTTTAGTAAAAGATACAGGAATTATTGCTGGAGTTGATTTTGCTAAAATGATTTTTAAAAATGTGGATCCAACTTTGGAAGTTGAAACATTTATCAATGATGGAACAGAAGTAAAGCATGGTGATATTGTTTTTCATGTTTCCGGTAGCTCTCAATCGATCCTAAAATCAGAGCGATTAGTATTGAATTCCATGCAAAGAATGTCTGCTATTGCAACTAAAACCAATCTGTTTGTAAAACTTTTAGACGGTACGAAAACTAAAATATTAGATACTCGAAAAACAACACCTGGATTTCGTGCCTGCGAGAAATGGGCTGTCAAAATTGGTGGCGGTGAAAACCATCGTTTTGCGTTATATGATATGATAATGTTGAAAGATAATCATAACGATTTTGCAGGTGGAATTACAAATGCTATTAATAAAACCAAAGATTTTTTGAAGTTTAACAACCTGGATATTCAAATCATTGTTGAAGCCAGAAATCTTGACGAAATAAAAGAAATTCTTGAAAATAAAGGCGTTTACCGAATACTTATTGATAACTTTAACTTTGAAGATACACAAAAAGCAGTCAAATTGATTGGAAATAAATGTTTGACAGAATCATCAGGAAACATTAATGAAAATACCATTCGAAAATATGCTGAATGCGGAGTGAATTATATATCTTCAGGAGCATTAACTCATTCGGTTTATAATATGGATTTAAGTTTAAAAGCATTTTAAATGTCAACTTCAACAACAGAAAATAAAATTATTAAACTGCCTGTAATTAAACAGCTTGTCTTTCTTTTGCATAAAATAAAACTACCTTGGCTGCATGGCATGTCTTTATTCGAGCTGCTGGATTTTTATTTTACAGGAATTGTTCAGGGAGAAATTACCTATCGTGCTACAGCCATTGCCTTTAGTTTCTTTATGGCCTTGTTTCCGTTTGCATTATTTATCTTAAATCTTATTCCTTATATACCAATACAAGGATTTCAAGCAGATTTTTTGGGATTTGTTAAGCAAAGTGTACCGCCAACAACCTATGATGCTATATATAAAATAATTAACGATATTTTGCATAATAG
>CANJWG010000008.1 GCA_947478365.1 Flavobacteriaceae bacterium
CTAACATCTTTTACGTCATTGGTTTTAGATTTGAGACTGCAATATTATTTTTCTGATTGGATTGATGGTTTGAATCCAGATAAATCTCTTTATTCAGAAAACAAATCTAATGATTGGCTAACCTCTTTTAATGTAGGTTATATATATTATTTTGAATAAATAAATTTCTAATCTTCTACCGCGTCTTTATAATCCGGGTACAGAAATTTATTATATGGAAATCTTGTGATGTGAATTTTTCTAACTAATTCATATACTTTTTCTCTAAATTCTTCAAAATTTTCTTTATTAGTAGCTGAAATAAATAAGGTGTGTTTTTCTCCAACATTACTCATCCAAGTTGATTTCCATTCCTCTAAAGTAAAATGCTTTGTCGTTTTTTCGGTAATTAAATCATCCGTTTCAATTTCCTGATTTTTAAAAGCATCTATCTTGTTAAAAACCATTATGATTGGTTTATCATTGCTCTTTATATCTTGCAAAATCTGATTAACTGAACTTATATGTTTTTCAAAATCAGGGTGTGAAATATCAACAACATGTAGTAATAAGTCGGCTTCACGAACTTCGTCAAGTGTGCTTTTAAAAGAGTCTACCAATTGGGTAGGTAATTTTCTGATAAACCCTACGGTGTCTGAAAGCAAAAAAGGTAGATTTTTAATAACTACTTTGCGCACTGTAGTATCAAGTGTTGCAAATAATTTATTTTCAACAAACACTTCACTTTTACTTATAACATTCATTAAAGTTGATTTTCCAACATTGGTATAACCAACCAAAGCTACTCTGACCATTGCTCCTCTATTGCCCCTTTGTACTGACATCTGTTTGTCAATGGTTTTTATTTTTTCTTTAAGTAATGCTATTCTATCTCGAACAATTCTTCGGTCGGTTTCAATTTCTGTTTCTCCTGGACCACGAAGACCAATTCCTCCTTTTTGACGTTCTAAGTGGGTCCACATTCCGGAAAGTCTTGGTAATAAATATTGGCATTGAGCTAACTCTACTTGTGTTCTAGCGTAAGAAGTTTCTGCTCTTTGGGCAAAAATATCTAAAATTAAATTTGTTCTGTCTAGTACTTTACAATCAAGTATTTTAGAAATATTTTTTTGTTGGGATGGTGACAATTCATCGTCAAAAATTACTGTCGAAATGTGCTTTTCTTTAATGTATGAACTAATTTCATCCATTTTCCCGGTACCTAAAAAGGTTTTCGGATTTGGCTTTTCTAATTTTTGAGAAAACCTTTTAATTACTTCTCCTCCAGCAGTATAGGTTAAGAACTCTAATTCATCTAGATATTCTGTTAACTTCTCTTCGCTTTGATTTTGCGTAACTATTCCAACAATTACGGTTCTTTCAAAATTAATAACTTCTTGTTCTAACATTTTTTTTGATTCTATTACAAAATTAGACATTTGAGAATTAAAAAATCACAAAAATTTTACTAATTCATTATGTCTTTTGATTTGATTTTGGTAAAATTTTAATTTTTCTAGGCAATTCATAAATAATTCATAAATTTTACTAAATTTGGGCTTGAAAATTCTAAACAAAATTTAATAAAAAAATAACTCAAAATTTTCATTTTATGAAAAAAATTACTTTACTACTGCTATTTTTATTCATTTCTTTAAATGGCTATTCTCAGTTATATGGTCTGACAGAAGGATTTGACAACATGCCGGCCCAAACAGGGGCGCTTCCGGAAGTATGGACATCGCCTGACACTGGAGACTGGGCAATTTTTGAAAATAATAACCCAACAACAATCGGATCTGGTGAAAGCTGGGGAATCAATGCATTTGCTGCTGGACTTTATCATTCTTCGCCTCAATGCGCCTCTGTCGACAGAGAACAGATTAATCTTGGAAACAAATCTGAGGACTACCTTGCGACTTCCGTTATTTCTGTTCCTGCGACTGGTTTGACAGAGCTCCACTTCTGGACACGAATGATAACCAGCGGAGACCAGGGAACGATTTTCAAAGTTATGGTAGCTCCCGCCTTAGACCCTTCGTTTCAAACAGATCCGACGGCTTATTTAGACCTACAACAATGGACGGAATTAAACTTGATTGTGTCTCCTACTGACTTTAATGTCTGGACTGAAAAAACAGTTAATTTATCTGCTTATGCAGGTCTTGATATTTACGTTGCTTTTGTTAAGGTATTTTCGTTTACCGACCCAAGTGGTAATAATGGGGGCGACAGTTGGTTAATTGACGATGTTGGGGTTTTTTCGCAATGTACTGCTCCTACTACGCTAACCATTCCTTCTACAACATCAACTACAGCAAATTTGACATGGGCAAACCCTAGTGGCGCAACTACATGGGAAATTCAAGTTATCCCTTCTTTTGGAGCTCCAATAACTTACCCACAATATAGTGGAGCTTTACCATTTGTAGCTACGGGTTTAACGTCAGATACGACTTACACATACCAAGTTAAGGCAATATGTGGCACAGGATTTTCTAGCCCATGGTCTACAGCCTCTGCCAACTTTACAACTTTATTAGCTCCGCCAGAATGTGGAGGTGATTTTGTAGATTCTGGTGGTTCTACTGGGCAATATGCAATTAATTCAAATGTTACTTCAACTATTTGCCCAACTAATCCTGGTGATGTAGTAACTGTGACTTTTACTGCATTTAATACTGAAGCAACATTCGATGCTTTATACGTATATAGTGGTAATGCTGTTGTACCAGCAGATTTAATCCCAAGTAGCAACGCTGCTGGAAATGTCCCTGGAGGTTTAGCAGGTGGCTATTGGGGGACAACTATCCCATGCCCATTTACTTCTTCCGCTACTAACGGATGTTTAACTTTTGTTTTCAGAAGTAATGGTTCAGGACAACGTGATGGTTGGATTGCCAATATCACTTGTGCGCCACCTCCGCCATGTAGACAACCAACAGCAATAACAACAAACACACTTACTTTCAATTCGGTTACATTAAACTGGTCACAACCTGCAAATCTTGATACTTCTGTAGCTTCTGCATGGCAAGTATTGGCACTACCTTGCGGTTCTCCTGCACCAACTGTAGCAGCAACTGGGTATATAGATGTCACTACACCTCCACCATATAACCTTACAGGCTTAACTCCAGCAACATGTTATGATGTATATGTAAGAGCAAATTGTGGTTTAACAACAAGTGAATGGCCTTGTACTCCTAAAACCATAACAACGTTAGCTGCTCCACCAATATGTGGAGGTAATTTTATTGATGAAGGCGGAACAGCAAATCCTTATGCGGCCGATTCTAATGTTACAAGAACCATATGCCCAACCAATCTAGGAGAAGTTGTAACTGTAACTTTTACATCATTTGATACTGAAGCAAACTGGGATGCCCTATATGTTTATAATGGAAATGCTGTAGATCCAGCTAATTTAATTCCAAGTAATAATGGTGCTGGAAGTGTCCCTGGGGGCTTAGCTGGAGGCTATTGGGGAACAACGATTCCATGTCCATTTACTTCTTCCGCTACTAACGGATGTTTAACTTTTGTGTTTAGAAGTGACGGTATTATACAAAATGCAGGTTGGGTATCCAATATTACTTGTGGCCCTCCTCCTCCTTGTAGAATTCCAAATGCAATAACGACAAATACAGTTACACACAATTCGGTTATACTAAATTGGACACAACCCACAAATCCTAATGCTTCAGTGGCTTCTGCATGGCAAGTGTTAGCATTGCCTTGTGGTTCAGCCGCTCCAACAGCTGCGGCAACAGGTTATATAGATGTTACTACACCTCCACCATACACTCTCACTGGATTAAATCCAACAACATGTTATGATATTTATGTAAGAGCTAATTGTGGCTCGGCAACTAGCGCTTGGCCTTGTTCTCCAAAAACTATAACAACTTTAATTGCTCCACCTGTTTGTGGCGGTTTATTTGTTGATGCAGGTGGTCCTACAGGACTATATGCAAACAGTTCTAATATTCCTACAACTATCTGCCCAACAAATCCTGGAGATGTTGTTACTGTAACATTTACAGAATTTAATACAGAAGCAACATGGGATGGTCTTTATGTTTATGATGGAAATAGTGTGAATCCAGCAACCTTACTCCCTACTACTAATGGTGCTGGTAATGTTCCTATAGGTTTGCCTGGTTCTTACTGGGGTCTTTTAACTGGTGGCGCTTTGCCTGGTCCTTTTACAGCAACAAATCCTAGTGGTTGTTTAACTTTTGTTTTCAGTAGTGATGGTTCAGGACAACGTGATGGTTGGAATTCTACAGTAACATGTGCGCCGCCACCAACTTGTTTAAAACCTAATGCATTAACCGTTTCAAATGTCACTTCTACATCGGCACTATTAGGTTGGTCTGATACTAATATTGTACCAGCCTCTCAATGGGAAGTTCTCGTTTTACCATTTGGTTCACCTGCTCCATTACCAACAGCAGTAGGAATAATAGTCTATTCAAATCCAGCTTTAATAACGGGTTTAAATCCTGCTACCAAATACACATTTTATGTAAGAGCTGTTTGTAGTACTATTGATCATAGTGCTTGGTCATCTGGTTCTGATTTTTTAACATTAATCATTAATGATGAATGTACTGGTGCTATTTTTGCCCCTGTAAATTCTTCTTCCGTTTGTCAGCAAATTACATCTGCTTCGATTGCTGGTGCAACTGCATCTGCAGGAGCGATTGCTCCATGTCTTGGAACTGCTGATGATGACTCTTGGTTCCAATTTGTAGCAACTAATCCGTTCTTAACTGTTTCTTTACTAAATGTTCAGGGATCAACAACTAATTTAAATTTTGCAGTATATTCAGGCAGTTGTGGCGCATTGACTCGAATATTTTGTAGTGCTGCTAATACGGTTACTGGTATTGTCAATGGATTGACTATAGGACAAACTTATTATCTAAGAGTTTACTCTAATGCCAGTACACCACAAACTTCTACATTTGATTTGTGCATTTCTACGCCTGCAAGCTGTTTAACTTCTCAGACAGCGTGTCAGAACTTAAGTTATCAAAACACAACAGGTATAGCTAGTCAAGGAACTATAGGTTGTTTAAATTCTTCCCCTAACCCAACTTATTATACTATAAACATTCAACAGAATGGACCAATTAATTTATTATTAACACAGTCAACTACCCAAGGGGGAACTCCCAATCTTGATGTTGATTATGCTGCATGGGGACCTTTTACTGACTCAGCTGCTGCTTGTTCGGCCATTGGTAATCCTCCTACTTTAGCACCAGGTATAGGTGTTCCTATAAGTATAACAACTGGTTGTAGTTATTCGGCTAGGCCAATTGAAAACTTAGACATTGTGAATGCACTTGCAGGTCAAGTTTATGTAATTTTAATTACTAATTTTTCTGATGACCCAGGTTACGTTAGTTTGACTCAAACAAACTCTACTGCACCAGGTGCAGGTGTTTATTTCTGCTGTCCTAATGCCTATTTTACATATTCTCCTGTTTCCTATTGTAAACAAGCAGGAACTTCTAATCCAATAGCAGTAATTACTGCTGGTTCTCAAGCTGGTGAATTCTCATCAACTCTTAACCCTGGATTAGTATTTACTAATACGGCTACCGGGGAAGTTGATTTAGCTGCAAGCGCGCCAGGAAACTACTTGATTACAAATACTGTTGCTGCATCAGGGTCTTGTTTGGCAAAATCACAATCTTATTCTATTAGTATTGTAGAACCCACATCTGCTTCAATTGAATATGGAAGTCCAACGTATTGTCAAAGTATTACAACACTTCAGCCTGTTACTCAAACAGGAACAACTGGAGGAAGTTATTCTGCAATTCCTAATGTTGGATTGAGTATTAATCCAACAACAGGTAAGATAAATCCAAGTTTAAGTTCTCCTGGATTGTACACAGTAGTTTATGGTTTACCTGGTTCTATTTGTACAGTTAGTAATCCTTCTGCTCAAGTTGAAATTTTGGCGTTGCCAAATATTGTTCAACCAGCACCCGTTGTAGCTTGTTATAGTACTCTACTTCCGGCATTAACAGTTGGGGATTACTATTCTCAATCTCAGTTAACAGGAGCCGGAACCACGTCTTTGGATATCTCGGTTCCAATTACAGCAAGCCAGGACATTTATGTTTATGCGTTAAGCGCAAATGGTTGCTCAAATGAAAAATCATTTAATGTAACAATAAATACTGTTCCAACTCCAACGTTTCCCTTTCCTACGCCATCTGCTTGTGGGACTCCAACAGGTGCGTTAACAGTTTTAACTCCTACTGGAAGTACTGCTCCAATACCTGGAAATTTATTTATTTCTGAAGTAACGGATTCTGCTGCTGGATCGCTAACGTATGTTGAAATTTATAATGGAACAGGCGCATCAGTTAATTTAGCAAATTATAAATTAAGATTTTATACCTCTGTTGCTGGAGCTCCATCTTGTGATTTAACCTTATCAGGAATACTTGCAAACAATAGTACTAACATAATTAAAGTAAGTTCAGACCCTAATATTACAGGCGTTGTTCCAAATCAAACTTTTACATTATGTTCTGGTGTAAATTATAATGACAATATTAGACTGACTACATCTACCAATACTTTGATTGATTTATGGGGAAGAATTGATGGTGTAACGTTTACTCCAAATAATCAAGCTGGTTATACTTACCGTAGACTTAGCTCTGCAACACTTCCTAGTACAACTTGGAATCCTGCAGATTGGACAGCTATTGACCCAGAAAATTATTCAAACCTTGGAAGTTATTCATTGGCTACATCAAACTATCAATATAGTATTGATAATGGAGTAACTTATCAGGCAGGCTTAACCTTCAATAATTTAGCTGCTGGAGATTATATTTTAATAGTTAAAGATTTAATAACGGGTTGTTTATCAATCCCTGTTCCCGTGACTATTGGTTTTGGTTCAATTGTAACTGGATTTAGCTATCCTGATATTGTATGTCAAAATGGCGCTAATCCATTTCCTGGAAATTTTGATACAGGATTCACAACGGGTGGAACTTATTCAGAAGACACTACCGTTTCAACAGGTTTGGTATTTGTAAGTACCTCTTCTGGAGAAATAGATTTAATTAATTCAACTCCAGGAATTCATTCAATTATATATACCGTGTTACCTACTCCCTCTTGTCTTGCATCTGGAGAAAGTTCAGCAACAATTGAAATAAAACCTGTTATAACTCCGGTTATAGGGTTTACTTATCCAGCGACTATTTGTAAAAATGCTCAGACAACTTTAACTCCAACTTTAGCACCCGATTTCAGTACTTTTGCTACATTCTCAGCTACTCCTCCAGGTTTAGCTATTAATCCAAGTACCGGAGTGATTGATTTAGCAAATTCTATAGCCGGAGTTTATTCGATTGTTGTTAATGTTCCTGAAGATAGCTCTTCATCGGTATGTCGAGTTGCTGCATCAACATCACCGGCAGTTTCATTAGAAATAAAACCAGTGATTACATTAGCCACAGGATTTAGCTATGATTCACCATTCTGTGCAGCAACTGGTTCAGAGTCACCGCTCCCTGGTTTAGGATTTACTTCAGGCGGAATATACAGTTCTACTCCAGGTTTAATAATAAATGCATCAACTGGAGTCATTGATTTATCTAGTTCTCCTGGTACTTACACAGTTACTTATACTGTTACACCAAATGCAGGTAATTGTGAGGTATCAACTCCTGGTACTGCTCAGGTGATGATAATTCCTCCTATAACTATAGAACTTACTGGCGGATGTCAAAGTGTAAATTACATATTAACTGCTAATCCGATAAATGGTTCATTTGTTCCTGAAACAGCAACCTATTCTTGGCAAAATGACGCTGGGATTGAAGTAGGAACAACTCAAAGTATAACGGTAACAGAAGTTGACAATTATACTGTAACCATAACGGTTGACGGTTGTTCTACTGAATCAGAGTCTTTCAATGTAACGACGGTTTCCTGTGTAATACAAAAAGGGATTTCTGTTAACAATGATGGTCTGAATGACACTTTTGACTTAAGCGGTTATGATGTTAAAAAATTAACTATTTTTAACCGATTAGGAATGAAAGTTTATTCCCGTAATAATTATGTTGATGAATGGGGAGGTAAATCCGATGACGGAGACGAACTTCCTGACGGAACCTATTATTATGTAATTGACAGAAATAATGGTGATCCCAAAACGGGTTGGATATACATCAATAGAGCACAATAACTTACTATATAATTTGTATTCAAAATAAATATAACAAAATGAAGAAACTATATTTCATTGCGATATTGGCTTTAGCGATTACCGAGTTAAGAGCGCAGCAAGATCCGCATTACACACAGTACATGTACAATATGAGTGTGATGAATCCAGCTTATGCGGGTTCAAAAGAGAGTTTGTCAGGAGGATTTCTCTACAGAAAACAATGGGTCGAAATTGAAGGTGCGCCTACCACAGGTACGTTTTTCATCCACAGTCCTGTTGGTAGAAATGTAGGTTTAGGACTTTCTGTAATCTCGGATAAAATTGGTCCTGTTGAAGAAAACAACATTTATGGCGATTTCTCTTATACACTTAACTTAGGGGGAGAGCGTAGATTAGCTTTTGGTTTAAAAGCGGGATTGACTATGCACAAAATTGATTTTAATACTATTTACCCAACATTACCTGATGTAGGAGACGATGTTTTTGGATCTGGAAATCCAAACAACACTTTCTTAAATATTGGTTCCGGAGTTTTCTATTATACGGATAAATATTATGTTGCCTTTTCGGTACCAAACATGCTAAAATCTAAATATTTAGATTTTGACGGCAGACAATATGGAACAGATGTAATTCATTATTTCTTAACTGGAGGTTATGTATTTGACGTCAATCCTAATTTGAAATTCAAACCCTTTGCGATGATTAAATCGTCTGTGAATGCACCAACCTCTTTTGATGTTTCCGCTAACTTTATGATGTATGATAAGTTAGAATTAGGAGCAACTTATAGATTGGGAGACTCTTTTGGAGCAATGGTAAATTTTGCTATCTCCCCAAGCTTAAGAATCGGATATGCGTATGATCACATTATTTCAGATTTGAATGTTGTAACGCCAGCTTCTCACGAGGTAATGCTGTTATTTGATTTGAACTTCCCGAAAAAAGTATCACGTTCACCAAGATATTTCTAACCTAAAGTATTTCTAAAAATGAAAAATCTATATATAGCATTAAGTTTTGTTGTGATCAGTATTACTGTTTCGGCACAAAATAAAAACACCAAGATAGCAGATAAACTATTCGCCCGATTTGAATATGTTGATGCTGTTAAAGAATATCAGAAATTGGTTGAAAACGGTAAAGCCGATCCTTATGTGTATAAGCAATTAGCCGATGCCAATTATAATATGTTCAATTCCGCAGAAGCTATTAAATGGTATGCAAAAGCTACTGAAACGCAACAGGATGCTGAAACCTATTACCGTTATGCTCAAATGTTCAAAGCGGAAGGAAAATACGATGACGCTAACAAACAAATGAGAAAATTTGCAACTGCTGCTCCAAATGACTTGAGAACAAAAGCATTTAATGAAAATCAAAATTATATTCCGAGTTTATTGGATAAAACAAAGTTATTCGATCTTAAAACTTCTGAGATTAGTAGCGACAAATCTGATTTTGGAGCCGTATTATATGACAACAGTTTGTATTTTACTAGTGCCAGAAATGGAGCTAGAAAAACCTACGGTTGGACAGAGGAGCCTTTCCTAGACATTTATAAAGCGGATTATAATGCCGATGGAACTATCACAAATGCTTCGCCTGTAACGGAGTTAAATTCGAAATGGCATGATGGGCCAATAACTATAAGTACTGATGGTAAAACGGCTTATTTTGCTAGCGAAAGCTATAAAGAGAAACAATTTTCAGCTAAAGATAAAAAGGCAAATGCTAAATTCAGTCAAGTGTATCTTTTCAGCGCAACTAAAAATGGTGACTCTTGGGGAGGTATTTCTTCTTTGCCATTTAATGATAAGTCATTTTCAAACAGTAATCCAAGTTTAAGTCGTGATGGTAAAACCTTGTATTTTACTTCTAACAGACCTTCAAGTGTTGGCGGAACAGATATTTGGAAAGTAGCTGTAAATGCTGACGGAACTTATGGTGAGCCTCAAAATTTAGGGGTAAAAGTAAATACAGAAGGAAATGAAACGTTTCCTTTTATTGCTGATGACAACAAAACCTTATATTTTGCTTCAAGCGGAAAACAAGGTTTCGGTGGATTGGACGTGTTTCAAATTGATTTAACTAATGGTGAAGCTACTAATTTAGGCAAGCCAGTAAATAGTGAAAAAGATGATTTTGCCTTTACCTTTAACGGAAACAAAAAAATTGGGTTTTTGTCAAGCAACCGAGGTGGAAACGATGACATCTTTATCGTTAATCCAATCTGCGCTGTTGATGTGTTAATTGTTGTTACAAACGCTAAAACAGGTGAAATTTTAGTCAATGCAAGCGTTTCTATATTGGATGACAAGAAAAATGTTATCGCTACGGAAATGTCAAATGCAAAAGGCGAAGTTAGCTTTAAAGTTGAATGCGACCGAGCTTATGTAGTTCAGGCTTCAAAAGATGGTTTTGAAGGCAATACTTTTGCGGTAACTAAAAGCAAAGGGCCTAAAGCAAAAGTGGACGCAGCATTACAACCAATAGATGTCATTGTAACTGAAACAGAAATTATCTTAAAACCAATTTACTTTGAATTTGACAAAAGCAATATCACTCAAGAAGGTGCATTTGAGTTAGACAAATTGGTTCAAGTGATGAAAAATAACGATAAGATGGTCATCTTAGCTAAATCACACACCGATAGCAGAGGAGGTGACAACTATAATTTAACATTATCTGAAAGAAGAGTAAAATCAACTGTTCAATACATAATTTCTAAAGGAATTGATGCCAGCAGAATTTCTGGAAAAGGAATGGGCGAATTGGAACCAAAAGAAGTTTGCAATACATGTACAGAAGCACAACATGCGCTAAACAGACGTTCAGAATTCTTGATTGTAAAGTAATTTAATTCTTTGTTAGAACAGAACAAAAACCGAGCTATAGGCTCGGTTTTTGTTTACTATTTATGTTATATCTAGATATGAAAAAGCTTTTTAAACAGTTTAAATTAAATTTCTTATTTGTTTTGTGATTTTAAACAATTACATAGCAATGAATTTTATCAAACTTCAAATAAACTTGTTTTTACGAATAATAATTTCTTCTATATTTATAAAAGGTAATAGATTATCAAAATTAAGACAACTAATTGAAATGACAATAAAAAAGGTTTAACCTAATCATCTTCTTCTTTATTAGTATTGATAAACTAAAACCAACAAGTAACAAAAAGAGTCCCAAATAATTCGGGACTCTTTTTGTTTGATAAACTAAATACTAGTTTATAACAATATCATCTATACGCATTGTAGTAGTAACACCGTTAACCCCGTTTCCTTCATATATGAAAATAAAAAAACCATTTCCTGTTAACCCAACAGGTATTGCATAATTCCCACTAGAAGTAAAATTTGTAGCATATCCAGAAGCTGGACCATTCGGAATGTTAAAACTAGATGTTATATCTACTAACATGGAATTAGTTACAGTTCCACCAAGCACATAGCTTGTAGAGTAATATACTTTTAATGGAGAACCATTATCATAACCAGATTGCGTTTTAAAAGAAAAAGTATTTGCCGCTGCCAAATCAACAGGAACAATAAATGCTGTTCTATTTGCCTCTGCGATTGGAATACCACTAGTACCGGTATATGAAGACATTTCTAAGAATTTATTCGTGTTAAAAGTTTTTACTTTCCAATATCTATTACCTACCAATGCATCGTTTATGTATTTAGGAAAATTCGTTTGGTTAACATCGTAAGAAGTAAAAGGCTCATTCAATGTTCCAACAGATGTAATTGCTTCTCCAACAATTGGAGGTGCTGCATCAAAACGAGCTTGTGTTAATTGAATATCGCTTTCGTATCTTACAATAAACTGAAAATCAGTGTCATATTTTGTCAAAACACCTCTAATTTTTCCACTACCTGTTGGAACTTGATTTCCTGTAAAAGGGCAAAAACTACTGAAACGTATAATTTGCTCAGCACCACCAGTAGAAGAAATAAGTGTATGATTAGTAGCTCCTCCTCCAGAATCTATATCATAATATGTTCTATTAATTGATCCTTCTGAGAATTGAACATTATCTAATTCAACTAAAGTGTTTTGGTTAACATCATTATATGCAGTTTCTAAACTCATTGTTCTAACCATGGCGCTTTCTGGTTCAATTGTAGCTGAAGGGAATAAATGATCTTGCCATTCAAACTCCGATATTCTACCAATAGTCCCTTCATATAATGACCCTATTTGTAATGAACCATAAACAATTGCAGAATACAAACCGTTTAGTTTGATATACACTTTTCTTCCTGGTGTAAATCCTTTTCCATATAATGTAGTTATATTCAAAGGAACGCTAAACCCTATAGGATTTGAACCGTCAGTTGGAATGGTTTGAAAAGAAATTGACTTATAAAAGGTTCCTTTTTCATCACTAGAAGTTACATAAGCTTCGATTATATCATCGGTAGTAAATTGAACCGGAGTTGCAGTTGCTGCAGAATTAACAGAAACTACCGTTCTAGTAGTTGCTAATTCATAAGTAACTAAAGTACTCTCTGGTGTAGTATAATTATCATCATTAGCACACCCTGAAAGTAGTCCAAATGCCAACGATAATAGTAATCCTGATTTTAAAATTATTTTTTTCATAGTTGTAATTTATTTTTTATCTACAATTCTAACATTATCTATTTCCCAAGTTCCATCAAGAGAAAAATTAGTTCCTGAACTTTTTACTCTAAATGCTAAATAAATGTTCCCGTCTGCATTTCCTGTATAACCAGACAAATCAATTAAACCCGAACTAAAGAAATCAAAATTAGTATCAAAATTTAATGGTGGTTTAGTAAATGGAATTACTTCCCAGGTTGCAGCAATTACATTGGTTCCGTCAAAATTAGTAGAAACCAATAAATCTATTGAATTGGAAGTAGAGGAAACATATGCTTGAGCAACATCAAATGCCAGTTTTTCATTCTCGTAGGTATTCATACTAATAGCCGGAGAAACCAACCATCCAATGTTAGAAGCCTGTCCAGATTGGTATCCTGTAAATTCAGCATATTTATCTGAATAATAAATGCCTTGTTCCCATTTTACTGTTCCTGCTTCAGAAAAATTTGTCCAACCTGCAAGGTTTATTGGATCTCCATCAACATTATTACTTGTAAAATCCTCAAAGAGTTTATATTCAGATAAGTTAGGATTTTTAATATCGTCTTCAGGTGAACATCCTGAAAAAGATATCAAAACAAAAAATGCAACAAATAATTTAATTGTTTTACTCACAATTGTAAAATTATTTTTTGGGTATTCATGAATCTCTGATTTCATAGCTGTATTATTATAAATTAACATAAAGATTTAAAAAGTAGGTTCTACCAAATCCGTAGAAATATCTTGGCCCAAATGATGGAGTCCCGCTAGAAACATCTTGATTTAACTCTCTAAAGTTTCCGTTTCTTACTTGTTCAAAACCACCGGTTTTGTAACTTACATCAAAAACATTATTTACTGATGCAAAAAAACCAAAGGTAGTGTTTTTTATTTTCCAAGATTTTCCTCCTGTCAAATTGAACAACATAAAGTCGTCAAATTTTTCTTGTTTTAACAATTCTTTTGCTCTTTCATCGGTTGCTTCAGGAAATGGTAAACCTTCATTATCAAGAGGGTTTTTGAAGAAATTATCGGTTCTTAATAAAGACGCTACATCCAAATAGTTATTGCCGAGATAATTGGCATTGGCACCAATCCACCAAAATTTAGGATCTCTGTATTCAATCCCTAAAGAGGCTGCAGTTTGTGGTCCGCCCGGAAGACGATATCCTTTTAATTTAGATGAACCAAAATCGGTTACAGGATTGGTATTAACATCTGATGCAAGGTTATCATTACTAATAGAAACGTTAGGGTTATTATTATAAGTATATTCCCCGTAAGCTCCGGAAAGAGATATTTTAATGGTAGAAGTAATTTGATATTCCATTCCTAGTTCAACACCAATGTTTTGTTTTTCAATATTGGATACTGTTTCTGCCACAAAAGCATCGCCTCCATCACCGTCTGTATCGTCAAAGATTCCCTCACCAAAGAAAAATGAAGTTTCAGTAGCATTTTTGATATTAGTATAAAAAGCGGTCAATCTCGATTTAAATCTAGGTGCTTTTATGATGTAACTTGCGTCAAGACTTGTAATGTTCTCTGATTTAATTCCTTCAACTACATTGTCATTTAAACGTGCATTCGGAAAAACATTTCTTAGAGCTGGAGCTTTTGTCAAATAGGCAGCATTAAAAGTTAAAAACTTTTTCCCTGTAATCTTATAGGTTAAACCACCTTTAAATCCAAAATTCTCAAATATATATTTATCACTTTTACCAAATGAATTAGTAGGATACAACCCATTTCTGTATAATCCTTCTCTTTGGTATTGAGTTCTTGCAAAAGATTGAGCTAAGTAGAAATCTATTTTTTTATAAGTAAACTTAAACTGTGTAAATGCATCTGCAGTATTTGCCAATAAGTTATAGTTGTATGCAAAAGTATCTCCAACAACCACATTTCTGTTCGGATTATTCAAATCAGATTGTTGTTCTGATCCCACTTGAAAATTATCGTAATCTTGATAATATTGACCCCCTAATAAATCCAATACATTAGCAAAGTTATGAGACACTAATTTTCTAAAGGTTGCCCCAGCATTCATATTAATATTATCAGCAAGTTGAGAGCTTAATATCGAATTTGCTGTCCATACTTTATCGTCTGTTCTGTCTTCAAATAATATATAGGCGCTATGACCGTCAGATGTGCTTCTGTTGGTTTGGTATAATTGATTCCAGTTGATTTGTCTGTTTGCTAAGAATATGGGGGCTTGATCAATACCCGCTTGTACATTCGCCGGATCATCTCCTAAAAAGTCTGTATAATCATCCGGATTGTAGGCAGATGTATAAAAGCTTGGTAAATTTCTGTAATAGGTAGGGTCCGGATTATCAGCACCTTGATTTCTAAGTCTACTACTTCCAATTCTACCGAACTGATGTGATATACTTGTCATTAAATTAGTCTTGTCTGAAATTTTCCAAAAATGATTTAACATCAATATTGGCTCTTCAACATTTCTATCTCTTGAATTACGCTTTTGACCATCTTGCCAACCCCAAAACGAATTATATTTTATTCCGGCTAATCTATTTACTTCGGCAGTGTTAGGCGAATTTCTTCCTCTACTATTTTGTGCAAAAATAAAGGTAAAGTTTAATGAGTGGTGTTGATTAAATTTCTTTTCAACACTAGCAAATAAAGATTTGGCATCATAATCTGTCCCTTCAAAGTAACCTTCATTTGCTACACGTCCTGAAGCAGAAACTACAAAAGCCCATCCTTTTGAACTCATTCCCGAAGCATGGGTAACCATTCCTCTTCCTGTATAGTTAGTATTTGTTGCAGAGGCAGAAATTCTAGTCCCTTTTCTATAAATTGAAGCCCTTGTATTTATTTCTTGGGTTCCAAGAATCCCTCCAAAAGTATAATCCGAAGGCAATGTCCCATTTGTAAATTCTTGATTTCTTGTAGCATCATTTAATCCTCCCCAGTTACCCCATTGAGGACGACCATCATAAATTTTATTCATTACAACACCATTAATCATAGTCGTTGAATTTTCATTATCTAGACCTCTGATTCTAAAACGAGCTTGTCCCCAATTAAATGCTGCCGCTTGTTGGTATGTATCTCTTGAAGCTTGCAACAAACCTGCCGTACTTTCTGAACCACTATTATCATCCCCTAAATCATTTTCGGTAATGGTAATTAAACTCAATTGTTGTTCAATGGTTAAATCCTCTTCCATTACAACAAAACCTATATCTAAGATTTTACCATCTTCAATATCAATTAATATCAACTGATCTTTAAGCCCAGCACTTTTGATTTGAAGTAATTGGCTTCCTTTTGGTACTTCTTTGAAAGTAAAGGTTCCAAAGACATCTGTTAAAGATGTTAAGCTAGTGTTTTGAATAGAAACTACTACGTTTTGAATTGGTTTTTGTGTTTTTGATTCTACTACTTTTCCTGTAACTCCAGTAGCTGTTTGAGCAAAGCTAAAAAGCACTTGCATTACGAATAATGAACTAATAACAAGTTTTTTCATAAATAAAATAAAATTAATTTTCTATATAAATAAGTCTTAATAAAAACTTAAAGCCGACAAATGTACATCTTTTAATAATATTATCTACTTTTGGCTCAAAGTTTTAAAAAAATGACATTAAATTAATATGTAAATTTATGAGAATTAGAAAATTTATAGCCGTTTTCTTTGTTTTATTCGCAATTTTTGGCGCAAATGCTCAAGCAAAAAAATATATCGTGCATACCGTTGCATTCTATAATTTTGAGAATTTGTTTGATACAATTAATGAGGCGAATAATGATGAGGAATGGTTGCCAAACGGAGCTCAGAATTGGACTTCAGAAAAATACAAGCAAAAATTACACAATCTGGCAAGAGTATTATCTGAAATTGGAACAACAGAAAATCCAAACAATTCTCCCGTACTTATTGGTGGTGCTGAAATTGAAAACAGACTCGTTTTGGAAGACCTAGTAAAGGAGCCGGCTATCATAGGTAAAGATTATGGGATAGTACATTTTGAGTCCCCCGATAAAAGAGGAATTGATGTTGCATTATTATATCAGAAGAAACATTTCAAACCTACAAGTTTCAAGAACATCCCTTTATTGATTTATAAAAATCAACTGAATACTAATACTAAAGAAAAAAATGCCACAGACGACGCTTCTGACGATAAATCAGAAATAGACAAAAACCTAGACAGAGTATACACACGAGATATCTTATTAGTTACTGGTTTTCTTGATGGTGAAGAAGTTAATGTCATGGTAAACCACTGGCCATCACGTTCTGGCGGGGAGAAAAAAAGCTCCCCTTTTCGTGAAGCAGCCGGAAGGTTAAACAGAAAAATAATGGATTCCATCTATAAAATCAATTCTAATGCGAAAATCATTACAATGGGAGATTTGAATGACGGAACTTACAACAAAAGCGTAAAAGAAGGCGTAGGTGCCAAACGAAAAAAAGAAGAAGTAAAACAATTCGGTGTATACAATCCTTTTGAAGAAATGTTCTACAAAGGAAACGCAACACTTTTCTATCGTGATGCTGGAGATATCTTCGACCAAATCATGGTTTCTGAAGCCTTAATTCAAAAAGACAATTCTTCTTTCCGTTATTGGAAAGCGGGTATATATAACAAACCCTTCATGATTACTACAGTCGGACAATACAAAGGCTATCCGCTAAGGCATGGTGCAAACGAAATAGGATACAGTGACCACTTCCCTGCTTATATTTATCTGATTAAGGAAGCAAAATAATTTTTTAAAGTCTCGAATATCGGGACTTTTTTATTTAGTATTTTCGTAAAAACATTTATCTTATGGCAATACCAAAACCATTTAACCTCAACAAATGGATTGACGAAAACCGTCATATATTAAAACCACCCGTTGGTAACAAAAACATTTATGTTGATTCCGAAGATTATATCGTAATGATTGTGGCTGGTCCAAACGCCCGAAAAGACTATCACTACAACGAGACTGAAGAATTGTTCTACCAACTCGAAGGCGAAATCACAGTCTATGTACAAGACAATGGCGAAAAGAAAGCGATGGAACTTTCCGCTGGCGATATGTATTTGCATCCGGCAAAAACACCACATTCGCCCAACAGAAGCGAAGGTTCTATTGGATTAGTAATCGAACTAAAACGTGCCGGCACAAATGCAAAAGATGGCCTACTTTGGTTTTGCGACAACTGCAACCACAAACTCTACGATGTCTATTTTCCGCTTACCGATATCGAAAAAGATTTTCTAAAACATTTCGAAAATTTCTATAATTCGAAAGATCTGCGAACATGCAATAAATGCGGAGCCGTAATGGAAAGTGATCCAAGATTTACAGTAAAATAATTTTTTATTATTATAAGCACACGTTGATTTTATTTCGGAAACATCCTCCCGCTATCTGCGCTACACGGTAGCTTGCTTCTATCGGGGCTAACATTTAACTTCTTATCTGTCATTCCGACGAAGGAGGAATCTCATCAAAACATTTCAAAATAATAAGATTCCTCCTTCGTCGGAATGACAAATACATGCATAATGAAAACTTTATTTTTGATTAACTAATTTCAATTACATTTGCAATCATAAATTCAAAACAAACCAATATAATGTCAACAATTGCACAACAATTCGGCATGACCGAAGCTCTGGAAAAACTTGGAGTAAAAGCTATAAACGAAGGGACTTCAACCGGAAACAACTGGTTTTCAAACGGAGAAGTTTTTGAATCATATTCGCCAGTAGATGGCCAATTAATTGGAAAAGTAAAAGCATCAACCGCCGCCGATTACGAAAAAGTAATGCAATCAGCAACCGAAGCTTTCAAAACTTTCAAACTTATGCCAGCGCCTCAACGTGGTGAAATTGTACGTCAATTTGGAGAAAAATTACGCCAAAACAAAGAAGCTTTAGGTAAATTGGTTTCTTATGAAATGGGGAAATCATTACAAGAAGGATACGGAGAAGTTCAAGAAATGATCGATATCTGCGATTTTGCTGTTGGTTTATCCCGTCAATTGCACGGATTAACAATGCACTCAGAACGTCCGGGTCATCGAATGTACGAACAATACCATCCATTGGGAATAGTTGGAATCATTTCGGCATTTAACTTTCCTGTTGCTGTTTGGGCTTGGAACACAGCGTTAGCATGGATTTGTGGAGATGTTTGTGTGTGGAAACCATCCGAAAAAACTCCATTATGTGGCATCGCTTGTCAAAATATAATTGCAGAAGTATTAAAAGAAAATAACCTTCCGGAAGGAATTTCTTGTTTAATCAACGGCGATTATAAAGTAGGTGAATTAATGACGCATGACAAAAGAATTCCTCTAGTTTCTGCAACAGGTTCTACTCGTATGGGTAAAATTGTTGCCCAAGCTTGTGCCGCTCGATTAGGAAAATCGTTATTGGAACTTGGTGGAAACAATGCTATAATCGTAACGCCGGATGCAGATATCAAAATGACCGTAATTGGAGCCGTATTTGGAGCTGTTGGAACGGCAGGCCAACGTTGTACTTCTACACGTAGATTAATTATTCACGAAAGTATTTATGATAAAGTTCGTGATGCTATTGTTGGTGCTTATGGTCAATTAAGAATCGGGAACCCATTAGACCAAAACAATCACGTTGGTCCACTTATCGACAAACACGCAGTCGAAATGTATAATAATGCCTTGACAAAAGTAGTTGCCGAAGGCGGAAAAATCTTGGTTGAAGGCGGCTTGCTGAATGGTACAGGTTACGAAAGTGGCTGCTACGTAAAACCAGCGATTGCTGAAGCCAAAAATTCATTTGAAATTGTGCAACACGAAACCTTTGCGCCAGTTTTATATTTATTAAAATATTCTGGAGATGTAATCAATGCAATTGAAGTTCAAAACGGTGTTGCCCAAGGATTATCATCAGCTATCATGACTAATAATCTTCGGGAAGCAGAAACATTTTTATCTGTTGCTGGTTCCGATTGTGGAATTGCGAATGTAAACATCGGAACTTCCGGTGCTGAGATTGGCGGTGCTTTTGGTGGTGAAAAAGAAACCGGTGGCGGACGAGAATCAGGTTCTGATGCCTGGAAAGTGTATATGAGAAGACAAACCAATACGATCAATTATACAACTAGTTTGCCTTTGGCACAAGGGATTAAATTTGATTTGTGATTTTTGAGAAGAAAGAAACAAGATACAAGAAGCAAGAAAAAAGCGTCCCATAATTAGGACGCTTTTCTTATTTTGACCCTTGTCATTTCTGTAAAGGTTACTTCGTCTTCTTCACATACTGCGTTAAAATAACAATATGTTGTCCTTCTACTCTTCCTTCAATTTGTTCCGCGTTATCCCAAACCAATTTGATATTATGAACTGCCGCACCACGTTTCGCCGTGAAGTTCGCTCCTTTAACATCCAAATCTTTAATTAAAACTACCGAGTCTCCATCTTTCAGGATGTTTCCATTGCCATCTTTATGCACAATTTTACCATCTTCATCTTCTCCTTCGCCAGTAGAACCCGCCCAAACTAAAGTTTCATCATCAAGATACATCATATCCAACAAATCTTGTGGCCAGCCTTCTGCACGCAATCTATTGAGCATTCGCCATGCAACAACTTGAACAGGTTTGTTTTCATTCCACATACTGTCGCTGAGACATCTCCAATGATTTGGATCTGTTGCCGTAGTATTTTCTATTTGATTTTTGCACTTGAGGCATACCAAAACAGAATTGTCGAGTGATATGGCTTCTTCTTTGGTTAAATGGATTCTCAAGTCTTCGGTTGAACCACACAATTCACATTTAGAACCACTTCTTTCGTTTAATCTTTGGTCGATAACACTCATACTTATAAATTAAAAGATGCTCCTATTTGAAACACAAATTGATTATTATATTCTTCAAATCCTTGTACGTTTGAATCATATCTTGCTATTGGAACTCCGGCTTCAGAATAAAGACCAAATCCTTCTGTGAAGAAATATCTAAAACCTAAATGCGCTCCGAAATTTCTAGTGCCTAAATTCAATCCAGGATAAATATCCATCGCTTTATCCAATTTGAAAACGTTTCCTAAATTGGCATTAAAACGGACTTTAAAATCGGCACGGTCTTCAAATTTTGGTTTATCTCCCGCTACATCATCAACCGAAAGTAAATAGGATCCCACAAACCCGTAGGACATATTTTCACCTATGCCAAAATCCGCAGAAACATTAATTCCTGTTCCGTGATCTTGAATGTTCGTCCCAACTTGCGCTTTGATGTCACCTTTCCTTTTGTATGCTTGAGCATTTGCCAAACTTATCATAGCTATTGCTACTAATGTTGTTGTTGTTTTCATTATGATTTGTTTTTACAAAAATAGTCTAATTAATTCCGCCCTTTTTCATTAAAATACAAATTGTTCAATGGTTCGCTTTGCCAAAATTCCTTTGTCTCAACATCTAAAATAGTTAATGGCCCTTTGAAAGCTGCCCCAGTGTCGATATTCCATACGTAAGCTTTTTGAATAGGGACGGTTTCTCCAATTCGTGTAACCGGAGTATGACCAATATAAATTTCGTTATATAATGAAAATCGTCTTGGATAATATAAACTCTCTTTAGGAATAGATTCATCCAACAATAAAGCAGTTTCCCAAAGTGTTCTGTCCCAATAAAACATCTTCGGAAAATATTCATAATGAATGCCATTCATATTGGTAAAACCAGCATGAATAAACAACCTATTTTGGTCGTCTAAAAAATAATCTTTAAGTGATTTCAAAAAGTCAATATGAAGTTTCTTTTTTGCTTCGGACACACTCGCGTAAGCCAAAATAGTCGCTTCACCACCATGATTGAACCACGTGTTTTCGTCAAAATTCTTTGTGTTGCCGGTCAGCCAATCCAGTAATAAATCATCGTGATTTCCTCGAATGAAAATACATTCTTGTTTTTTACTTTTATCTATTAAAAAATCTAAAACCTGAGGCGATTCGCTCCAACCATCTACATAATCCCCCAGGAAAATCAGAGTATCATCTGTCGTTACTTTGGCCCTTTCCATTATTTGATGCAATGCTCTTAATCCCCCGTGGATGTCTCCTATTACTAATTTTCTATGCATTGTTTGTATTATATTTCATTTTTCTCAATATTCGCATAGCTTCTTTAAAACTTAAATAAACCGTTGGGTTGCTTTGTGCTTTTAAAAGAGTTTTCGCGTCAGTCAACTTTTGTTTTGCTTCTTCAAAACCATTAAGATAACATATCATTAAAGTCGAAGATAAATTTTCCAAATCTTTCTCTTCTCTTTCTCTAAGTGGCAATCCTTTTTCCAATTTATTAATTACTGCAATGTTAGCGTTATAAATATGATGCAACATTTTTTTGTTATACGCCGGTGGTTCGAAAAGTAATTTGGTTTCCATTTTATAATACCCATTATCAAAAAAATGAATGGTTAACTGTTCCAAAGGATAATAACTAGTTTTGTCGTTCAGCCCCAAAGGAACATGCTCAATAATGGTAAAACTCTGCTCGTCATAACTAATCGAAACCACATCAAGCGCGGAATAAAAAAGTTTTACCTGCTCGTTTATCAGTTCAATATCCACACGAGAAAGATAGGTTGTGTCCCTTATTTTTTTCGGAACTCCAGCCCAGCAAATGACAAACAATTCTTTAAAGACGTTATATTTTGATGTCATGTCTTTGTGACGATTGTTCATGAAATCAATCACGCCGTCCAATGTATAGGCAATGCTGTTTCGCGAACTATTTTCGATACTGATTACGGTTTCAATATTCAATTTAGAATGCGGAATTTTCCCTTCTATTGGCATAGAATTACTCCCAACTCGAACAAAAACTGTATTTGCCAAAATAGTATGAATGTTTTTCTTGAAAAAAGAAGTCTTATGCTTTGGCTTAATAGTTACCAAACCCACAACTTTGTCTTTTGGCAAATTTGGAAACGGCACGTTTTCATATTGGATTTTAGGAGGATTTTCCAAATAAGCATTAACCAAATTCTGAATCCTACTGTCGTCAAAAAAATCATCGCCCGTAATTTCATTATCTTGATCTTCCACACCAACAACAATATAAGAGTTGTTAGAAGGATTAGAATTCGATAAAGCACAAATATGTTTCAAAAACTTAGCTTTTCCCTCTTTAGTATGTAAATTTAATTGGCGCTTCTTATCATAAAAACTGCACTCATCATTGTGAGCGAGTAGGTTTTTTATAAGAAGGCGTTTGTTTATCATTAATATTGGTTTTACTTCGTCAGTTCGTTGCGCTCGGGTCAGTCGCAGTCGCAGTATCTGAAAACTAGGACTGAGACTGCAAACTTTTTACGGTACTTTATTCACCATACTTTCAGTCCAAATGGCAAACCAATCTAGTTGGTCTAAATCCATTTCAACTGCTTTCTTTAAAGCCTGAATTCGCGCAATATTTACTGTTCCAGCAACCGGAATAACATTCGCCGGATGCTTTAAAACCCATGCTAATAAAATGGTGTCAGAACCTAAATGATATTTATCTACCAATTGCGCTAATAGTTTTTTCAATCTTCTCGTTTGTTCAATATCTTCTCTAAAAACAGTTCCAAGTGGATTCCATGACATCGGGCGAATGTTTTGCAACTGCATAAAATCCAGACTCCCTTCCAACATCGCTTCATTATGTGTTGCCGAAAATTGTATCTGGTTTTATTTAACTTCTGTTTTTTGACAAATCAATTCCGTTTGAGAAGTTGTAAAATTAGAAACTCCAAAGTCAGTAATTTTACCTTCTTTTTTTAATTTGGCGACCGCATCTGCAATTTCATCTACAACCATCAAAGGGCTTGGGCGATGGAATAATAAAACATCTAAATAATCGGTTTGCAGATTCTTTAATGAATTTTCTAATGACCAAATGATATAATCTTTTGAGTATTCATAATGTTTAATAGCATTATTTCTGCAATTTACATGCTGAATGCCACGCCTTGAAATCAATTGTATTTTATTTCTATCTATTTTACTTTGGGCGAATGCTTTTCCAAATTCGGATTCGGTTGTATAATTTCCATAAATATCCGCATGATTAAAACTCGTGATTTGATTTTCGATGCAACTATTCATTAGATGCTCCATTTCAGAACTCGACAAGTTTTTATCCCTAATTCCCCAATTCATAGTTCCGGCAGCAATAGGCGATAATTTTGTTTTCATTTTATTATTTTTTAGCCGTGTAGTTATATGTTTTTGGATTTCTAAAAATTTATTATTTTGCCACCTGAAAATCTCCAAATCAGTTTAGGTCTTAAATTTATAAAAAGAAAATCATAAATCATCCTTAAAATAGGGATGTTTTATAAAGTTTTAACGCATTATTAACATCTCGTAATGGATAAAATTTTCACTTTTGAAATGTTAAAATTATAACTGTCATACATTAGAATAATTAGAGTAACTATGGAAGAAAATGGTACTGCTTTAGACATTAGAGCAATTAATGAAAAAATTGAAAGAGAAAGTGCTTTTATCGACTTGCTGACTATTGAAATGAACAAGGTCATTGTTGGTCAGAAACATATGGTAGAACGATTGTTAATTGGGCTTTTAGGTCAAGGTCACATTCTACTAGAAGGTGTTCCGGGACTGGCAAAAACCTTAGCTATAAATACTTTGTCACAAGCTGTTCACGGGAGTTTTAGCCGTATTCAGTTTACGCCCGATTTATTACCTGCCGATGTCATCGGAACCATGATTTACAATATTAAAGCCAATGAGTTTTCGATAAAAAAAGGACCCATCTTTGCTAATTTCGTTTTAGCGGATGAGATTAACCGTGCCCCGGCTAAAGTACAATCTGCTTTACTTGAAGCCATGCAGGAAAAACAAGTAACTATTGGCGACACAACTTTCAAATTAGACAAACCGTTTTTAGTTTTAGCAACTCAAAATCCAATTGAGCAGGAAGGAACGTATCCGTTACCCGAAGCACAGGTTGACCGTTTTATGCTAAAAACTGTTATCGATTATCCAAAAATGGATGAAGAGCGATTGGTTATCCGTCAGAATTTGAAAGGTACTTATGAAAAAGTTAACCCAGTAGTTAGCGTTGAGCAAATATTAAAAGCGCAAGAAGCTGTCCGCGAAGTTTATATGGATGAAAAAATTGAAAAATATATTTTAGATATCGTTTTTGCTACTCGTAATCCAGAAAAATACAAACTCGAAAGTTTAAAACCCCTTATCGGTTTTGGAGCCTCTCCTCGTGGAAGTATCAATTTGGCCAATGCTGCCAAATGCTATGCATTTATAAAGCGTCGTGGATACGTAATTCCGGAAGATGTTCGTGCCGTGGTTCATGATGTATTGCGTCACAGAATTGGCCTTACCTACGAAGCGGAAGCCGAAAACATCACTTCTGTTGACATCATCAACAAAATCGTAAACGAAATAGAAGTACCTTAAATCAGTTATCCGTTAGCTGTTATCCGTTAGCTGTTTATTATTACTAACGTACTGACAACCGACAACCGACAACCGACAACTGGAAAAATGGAAACAAAAGACTTACTCAAAAAAGTTCGTAAAATCGAAATTAAAACCCGAAGACTGAGTGATCATATCTTCTCGGGCGAATACCATACGTCGTTTAAAGGACGAGGCATGACATTTTCTGAAGTGCGTCAGTACCAATTTGGCGACGATATTCGTGCCATCGATTGGAACGTAACTGCGCGTTATAACGAACCTTATGTAAAAGTTTTTGAAGAAGAACGTGAGCTAACCATGATGTTGATGGTTGATATTTCGGGTTCTGAAAGTTTTGGGACTAAAAACCAACTAAAAAGTGAAATTGTAACTGAAATAGCAGCAACCATGGCTTTTTCGGCAACGCAGAATAATGATAAAATTGGCCTGATTTTATTTACCGAGCAAATCGAGTTATACATCCCGCCAAAAAAAGGAAAATCACATGTGTTAAGAATCATCCGTGAATTAATCGAATTCCAACCCAAAAGTAAAAAAACGGATTTATCTCAAGCATTGAAATTTTTATCTAGTACTCAAAAAAAGAAAGCTATTGTATTTGTGATTTCGGATTTTATGGTAGATGACGATTACGAGAAAACTTTAAAAATAGCCGGAAAAAAACATGATATCACTGGTGTTCGTGTTTACGATATTCGCGAAGCCAAAATGCCAAACATTGGAATGATAGAAATGGAAGATGCTGAAACAGGCGAAGTTTTAGTGGTAAATACAGGCTCCAAAAAAGCGCGATTGAGCTACGAAAAACAATATCAGGACAAAGTAAATTACTTTAAAGATATCTTTTCAAAATGTGGTTCAGGATCAGTTAATACGCGTGTGGACGAAAGTTATGTAACAAAATTATTGGGTTATTTTAAATCCAGATAAAAATGTTTTACCACAAAGAACACAAAGAAGGCAAAACGGTCACAAAGATTTTTCTTGGTGAGCTTCGTGTAACCTTTGTGTACTTAGTGGTTAAATAAAATCAAAATGAGAATAAAACTATACATATTATTTTTTCTTTTATCGACTTCGCTTTTTGCCCAAAAAGTGACGACTTCAGTTGATACCACCAAAAACAAAATCGGAGCCGAATTCAAACTGACTTTAAAAACTGACGTTGATACATTATCCAAAGTAAAATTTCCAGAAGCGAAGAATTTTGGTGCTTTAGAAGTAATTCATTCCTATAAAATTGACACGGTTAGAAATGGAGCTCGTTACGAGTTAATCAAAAAATATGGTTTAACCCAATTCGACAGCGGAAAATATACCATTCAAAGAATTCCAGTTCTAATCAATGGAAAACCTTTTTTTTCTGATAGCATCAAAGTAGAAGTTAACGATATACAAGTCGATACACTAAAGCAAAAGATGTATGACATCAAAGACATCGCAGAAGTTGAAAGTCCGATAAGAACCTGGTGGATTTATCTTTTAATCTTCTTTGCTATAGGGATTGCAGGTTATTTTATTTATCAATTCATCAAGAAAAGACAAAATCAACCAAAAGATGAAGTCATTGTTTTCAAATCGCCTATAGAAAAAGCAACGACTTTACTACAGCAATTGGAAATCAAAGAGCTTTGGCAAAAAGGCGAAATCAAACATTATTATTCAGAACTAACCGATATTGCACGTAATTACATCGAAGAAGAAATCAATATTCCGGCTATGGAAAGTACGACTTCAGAGCTTATTGACGAATTGCGAAAAGCCGCCAAACAAAAGAAACTCAAACTCTCTAACGAAACCGTTGAAAATCTGGAAAAAGTTTTAAAGCAAGCCGATTTGGTAAAATTTGCCAAAGTAAAACCGCTTGATTTTGAAATTGAAGAAGATAAAAAACGTATTTCAAGTTCTATTGTAATCATTCATAAATCAATTCCCGAAGTTGTTGAAAATAATGACGAACTGGCTTTATGGAACGAACAGCAAAAAGAGTTAGCTCGTTTACAAAAATTGAAAAAACAAAAGCGCATTCGAATTATTTCGACAATAGGAATCATATTGGGAATGTTGCTGCTTTTTGTTTTTGGCTTACTTTATTTCAAAGGAGTCGATTATGTAAAAGACAAATTCCTTGGTAATCCAACCAAAGATTTAGTCGAAGGGCAATGGGTTTATAGTGACTATGGAAATCCGGGCGTAAGAGTCGAAACTCCAAAAGTATTAAAACGAATAGATGCTACAAAAACACTCCCAAAAGATGCTATGGCGCTGATTAAAGAAATGCAAACTTTTGGATACGGAAGCTTATTAGAAGATTTTTATATCGCAGTTTCTACAGTAACTTACAAACAGGAAACACAACTAGATTTGGATAAAACAGCTGAAGGCTACCTAAAAATTATGGAAACTCAAGGTGCGCAAAACATTATCATGAAGACGGAAGATTTTGATACCCAAAAAGGAATTTCCGGAAAGAAAGCTTATGGAACGATGACCGTTTTAGACAAGATTAAAGGCAGGTCAGCCAAAATGTATTATGAAGTATTGCTTTTCAGTCAGAATGGCGGTTTGCAAACTATAATGGTAATGCATCGTGAAGACGATAAATACGGACAACAAATTGCTGAAAGAATGTTGAACTCAGTCGAATTACAAACAGCAGAACAATGAAAGAGGTAAGCTTCTTAAATCCTGAGTTTTTCTGGTTGTTTTTATTACTTCCAGCAGTTGTCTTATGGCAATTATGGAAAAGGAAACAGCAATCACCAACATTGAAAATAAGTTCGGTCAAAGGTTTCAAAGCACAAAAATCTTTGTTAGCCAAACTGAAACCGTTCTTATTTGTATTTCGATTATTAGCGTTGAGTTCTTTGATTATTGCAATGGCTCGACCAAGAAAAGTAGATATCAGCAGCCAAACCAAATCGACTAAAGGAATTGACATTGTAATGGCAATTGACGTTTCGGGAAGTATGTTGGCAAAAGATTTAAAGCCAAACCGAATGGAAGCTTTGAAAAAAGTAGCCGAAAACTTCGTGGAAGGACGCCCAAATGACCGAATCGGAATTGTAGTTTATGCTTCTGAAGCGTATACTAAAACGCCTGTTACAAGCGATAAAGCGATTATTCAAGAAGCCATTCAAAGTATTAAATACGATAATGTTTTGAAGGACGGAACCGGAATCGGAATGGGATTGACTACAGCCGTGAATCGTTTGAAAGACAGTAAAGCCAAAAGTAAAGTGATTATTCTTTTGACTGATGGTGTAAACAACGCAGGTTTTATTGAACCTGAAACAGCTTCCCAAATTGCCCTTGAGTACGGAATAAAAGTATACACCATAGGAATTGGAACCAATGGCAACGCTATGTTTCCATATGCTTATGCGCCAAATGGCGGTTTTTTATTCCGGATGATGCCTGTTGAAATTGATGTGAATTTATTGCAGACAATAGCAAAAAATACCGGCGGAAAATATTTCAGAGCCAGCAGCAATAGTAAGTTAGAATCGATTTATAAGGAAATAAATAAACTGGAAACGACCGAAATTCAAGAGTTGAAGTTCTATGATTATGATGAAAAATACAGGATATTTGTTTGGATTGCCGGAATTTTGGTCTTGATAGAATTTGGTTTACGAAATACAATTTATAGAAGTTTTATATAAAAGTTTAAACACAAAGAACATGAAGAAGTCATAAAGCTCACGATGTTCAATTTAAAAAATAATCTTTGTGTACTTAGTGAAAATCTTAGTGCGCTTAGTGGTTAATAAAGAATTCAAGAGAGGTCTTATATAAAAAGTGTAAACACAAAGAACACGAAGAAGGCGCAAAGCACAAGATGTTCTAATTAATATTCTTTGTGCACTTAGTGAAAAAACTTAGTGCGCTTAGTGGTTAAGAAAAAATATGTACGAGTTAGAAGAAAAATGGTATTTGTATTTCTTGGCTGTCATTCCAGTAATGACGCTACTTTTCCTGTACATTCAATTCTGGAAAAGAAAGAAACAACGCGAGTTTGGTGATTTGGATTTAATAAAAAAATTAAGTCCCGAAAAATCAGCTTTCAAACCTGCTTTAAAATTAGGAGTAATTTTATTGGCCTTAACATGTTTAATAATCGGATTGGTTAACCCAAAAATAGGAACCAAATTAGAAACCGTAAAACGCGAAGGAATTGATATCATTTTTGCGATTGACGTTTCTAAAAGTATGCTTGCTGAAGATGTGGCGCCAAGTCGTTTGGAAAAAAGCAAGCAATTGGTTTCACAGATAATCAATAATTTGGGCAGCGACCGAATTGGAATCATTGCCTATTCCGGAAGTGCTTTCCCGGTTTTGCCAATTACTACGGATTATAGTGTTGGAAAAATGTTTTTGCAAACTATGAATCCGGGAATGATTTCAGCTCAGGGAACATCTATTGATCAAGCGATAAATCTGGCTATTACCTATATTGACAAAAAAGATAAAACTAACAAACTTTTAATCATCATTACCGATGGCGAAGATCATTCCGATGCTGCAGTCGATGCTGCAGAAGAGGCTAAAAAATTGGGTTTAAAAATAATGACTGTTGGTGTTGGAACCGAAAAAGGAGAAACTATTCCTTTGAAGAAAAACGGTGTGGTAGAAAGTTTTCAACGCGATCAAAATGGAGAAGTCGTCATTACCAAAAGAAATGCCGATGTCTTAAAAACAATTGCCAAAAGTGCAGGAGGCGGTTATGTAGACGGAAATTCAACCAAAGAAGTTTTGGATTATGTGAAAAACGCCTTAGATAATATCCAAAAAACGGAATTTGAAAGCACACAAATGGCCGATTTCAAATCGCAGTTTCAATGGTTTTTAGGATTTGGTTTTTTCTTGTTGCTTTTGGATGTTTTCCTTTTGGAGAAAAGAACAAAATGGGTGAAAAAGATGAATTTATTTAATGAGAAAGATAATTAGATAATAGACCGATAGATGATAGACAGAAAAAAATATTTACTACTGACTACTATACTTTTGATTTCCTTTTTGGCGAAAGCCCAAGAAAAGGAAAAAGATAAGGATTTGCCAAAAGGGAACGATTCTTTTGCCGAAAAAAAATATGATGATGCCGAAGCGGAATACCGAATTTCGGAATCTAAAAATCCAAAAAAATCGATTGCATCTTATAATTTAGGAAACGCTGTTTACAGACAAAATCAATCGGGAGAAGCTAAATATCATTATGCAAAAGCATTAAAAAACGCTAAAACCAGAACCGAAAAACACCAAGCTTTCCACAATATCGGCAATACGCTGATGAAAGACAAAGATTATGGTGGCGCTGTTGAAGCCTATAAAAACGCATTGCGCAACAATCCGGCGGATGAAGAGACTCGTTACAATTATGCTTTGGCTAAAAAGATGTTAAAAGAAAATCCCCCGAAAAAAGACGATAAAAAAGACAAGGATAAAAAGGATAAGAACAAAGACAAAAAAGACGATAAAAGCAAGGGCAAAGATAAAAAGGACGACAAGAAAGACGGAAAGGACAAAGACCAAGATAAAAAAGATGGCGATAAGAATAAAGATAACAAAGACAATAAAGATCAAGGACAACCTAAACCTCAACCTGGCGGAATTTCAAAACAACGTTTAGAGAATTTATTGGACGCTGTAAACAATGAAGAGAAAAAAATTCAGGATAAAGTAAACAAACAAAAAGTACAAGCCAATCCGAAAAAAGCGGAAAAAGATTGGTAAAATCAATTTGAAAGTTTGAAAATGAAAAAGATTTTAATTTTATTATTTATTACAAATTCACTTTTTGCTCAAGTACAATTTGAGGCAAAAGTGAGCAAGAATTCTTTAGGATTAAACGAACGTCTTCGCGTTGATTTTACAATGAATGCTGATGGCGATAATTTTGCGCCCCCTAATTTTGAATCTTGTGGTTTTAAAGTTGTCGGCGGTCCAAGTCAGTCTGTTAGTCAATCATGGATAAACGGAAAAAGTTCGTTTAATAAATCGTATATCTATATTTTATTGCCAACACAAAAGGGCTCACTTACATTAAAACAGGCTTCCGTTGAAATCAATGGTCAGATTTATAAAACCTTGCCCGTTAAAATCAATGTCACCAATGCGGTTGAAATTCCAAAAGATCCAAATGAAGCGCCAGCAATTAGTGCTGATGACAATTTGTATTTAGTGGCAGATATTTCAAAAGCCAATCCGTATCTCAATGAACCAATTACGGTAGTTTACAAATTGTATTTCAGTTACAACATCGGAATCACGAATTGGCGCGAACTAAATAAACCAAAATACAATGATTTTTGGAGTCAAAATATAGACATCAAACAATTGGTTGCTCAGGACGGGATGTTTAAAGGTGAACGCTATCGTTATGTAGTGTTACGAAAAACAGTTTTATATCCACAAAAATCGGGTAAACTCGAAATTGAGCCACTTTCATTGGATATCGACTGCCAGGTGCCAACGAATAGAAGAAATTTTTGGGGGCAAGCTTTAATGACGGAAGATAGCAAACGCGTTTCGGCAGGAAGCAAAGTCATCAACGTAAAAGCATTGCCTGAAAAAGGAAAACCTGAAGATTTTAGCGGAGCTGTTGGCCGAATGGATTTCAAAGTAAAACCTTCCAAAACACTATTGAAAAATGGAGAATCTTTGGATTTAGATATTAGCGTAGTTGGAACCGGAAACCTTAAATTGTTTACATTGCCAAAACCGGTGATGCCTGCTGCTTTAGAAATGTATGATCCTGTTCACGACGAAAATGTGTCAACTCCGTTAACCGGAATGACAGGAAGAATTTCGGATAAATACACGATAATTCCACAATATAAAGGCAATTACCAAATCAAACCGATGCGTTTTACGTACTTTGATTTGGGGTCTAATAGTTATAAAACTATCACTTCACAACCTATAACTATAAATGTATTAGACGGTCCAAGTGTGGCAAGTTCAGAAAAGACAAATCCGAATGATGTGGCCAAAACCAAATTCGAAGCGGCCAAATCGTTTGCTTATATCAAACAAAAAACATCCTTGCAACCAATGAAAAAAGATGACTTTCTGGGTTCGGGATTATTTTATTCCTTAATAATGTTACCATTTTTAGCGATTCCGTTTCTGATTGTCGGAAGAAGGAAAAAAGAAGCAATGGACAATGATGTTGTCGGTAACAAAATCAAAAAATCGAATGCTTTGGCAAAGAAATATTTGGGCGATGCCAAGAAACAGTTGGGCAACAAAGAAGCATTTTATATTGCACTTGAAAAAGCAATGCACAATTTTCTAAAAGCCAAACTAAACATTGAAACTTCGGAAATGAGTAAAGAGAAAATAACCGACCTTTTGCTCTCGCGAAAAGTAAATTCGGAAACGGTTTCAGAATTCATTCAATTGACTGAAAATTGTGAATTGGCGAGATATGCTTATTCTTCTGAATCGGCAATCCAAAACGATTATGACAAAGCCGTCGTTATTATTTCTGAACTTGAAAAGCAATTAAAATAAAGTCTTAACCACGAAGAACACTAAGAAGACGCGAAGAACACGAAGCTATGATTACAGAAGAGGAAATATCGAAAATAGTTTTTGAATGTGCTTTAAGAGTTCACAAAGTTCTTGGCCCGGGTTTGCTTGAAAGTGCTTATGAAGAATGTCTATTTTATGAGCTTAAAAAGACAAATCTGAAAGTCGAAAAACAGAAACCGCTTCCTTTGATATATGAAGAAGTCAATTTAGAAGTTGGTTACAGAATAGATATAATTATTGAAGATAAATTTATAGTTGAAGTAAAGTCTGTAGAAGCATTAAATGATGTTCATTTGGCACAATTACTTACCTATCTGAAATTATCGGACTGTAAATTGGGATTATTAATTAATTTTAATGTTAAACTTTTAAAAGATGGTGTGCGGAGAATTATCAATGGTGCGCTTTAAAATCTTTGTGCTCATAGTGCCTTCTTTGTGAACTTCGTGGTTAAATAAAAATGAAAAAGCTACTCTTACTACTTATTTTCGTTACTCAAGCTTTTTGGGCTCAAACTGCTTTTGACCAAGGAAATAAATTCTACGGAAAAGAAAATTATCAAGCGGCAGTTTCAAGTTTTGAAAGCGTTGTAAATTCAGGGAAACAATCGGCTGAATTGTATTTTAATTTGGGAAATTGCTATTACAAACTGCACAAAGTAGCGCCGGCGATTTACAATTATGAAAAAGCTTTATTGCTTAGTCCAAACGATACTGAAATAAAAACCAATTTAGAATTTGCTCGTAAAATGGCCATTGACGACATCAAAGTCATCCCAAAAGTGGGCTTCAACAAACTAATTCAGGATTTCACTGCAAAATACTATTACGACACTTGGGCATGGATTGCGGTAGCTTTTGCCTTTTTATTTTTGTTGTTTTTTATGGGTTATTACTTTTCGCATTCAACCGTCTTCAAACGCGTTTTCTTTTTTGGAATGTTTTTTTGGTTATTGGGAATTGGCCTAAGTAGCGCTTCTGGTTTTTATGAAAAAGGGCGCATGGATAATGAAAGACCTGCTATTCTTTTTGCTGAGACAGCATCCGTAAAAAGCGAACCAAAAATTTCGGCAACTGATGCTTTTGTTCTACATGAAGGAACTAAAGTTTATATCCTAGAAAGCATTGCCAACTGGAAAAAAGTAGAACTTACCGACGAAACTACCGGCTGGATTGAAGAGAGCGCAATTATGGAAATTAAGAATTAGTGTTCAGTCGCAGTCGCAGTGTCAGTTTTCAGTTTTATTGGCCTTCAATGACTATATTTGCAATCCTAACTTAGAAATTAGAAGTTGAAATCCAGGCAAAAAGTCTTTTTTCTTTTCTCTATTTTCTTTTCTCTATTTCAAAAATGTCAAGAGACGAACAATTAAAAAACCGCTGGGACAAAGTCGTTCAAATCCTTTCCAATCAGTTTGCTGAAGGAGACATTCTGGATTTAGACGCTATCATATACTTAATCGGAGTGCAGGAATTAGGAAAATTCAAGCAACCTTTCAAAAAAGATGAAAAAGTAAATCTTATGCACATCGCCATTTGCCGTTTGCTCGAACCTTATGGTTTCTACGAATTTGATTTTGTAGATAAAGACGGTTGGCCGCATTATAGAATCAAAGAAGAATTACCGCCATTAAAAGCCGGAGAACAATCGGTTTTGATGAAAGAAGCCATTGTGAATTATTTTCTGGAGAAAGAAGTGATTAAATAGTTTCCAGTCGCAGTCACACAAAGCAGTCTAGATTTTCTAACACGAGCAAAGCGAATTGACGAAGTAAAACTGAGACTGAGACTGCCCTAATTCAACAAAAAAACCTTATTTTTGCACCTTCAACGACAGAACGATGATAGACAAGATTAAAGAATATATTGCCGAAGCCGATGCGTTTCAAACCAACAATAAGGAAATTTTAGAACAATTTCGAATCAAATATTTAGGAAGCAAA
>CANJWG010000009.1 GCA_947478365.1 Flavobacteriaceae bacterium
ATTAATTTCAAAAGTTGCAAATTTGAATTAATTATTTACTTTTGTTTGACTAACCAAAATACAAATGCCCAAATATAAATGCTATTCTATTTGCATAATTTTGCTTTTTTCGAGCAAAATGTTTGGTCAAAAAAAAACACTTCAAACTCGTTTTACCAACGAAAAGATTACAATTGACGGGGAATTTGATGAAAAGGTATGGAAATCTGCTGAGATCGCAACAGATTTTGTTATGTATGCACCCAACAATGGGGTGCCTATTCCTGCCGAAAAAAAAACAGAAGTAAAAGTCGTTTATACAAATGAGGCAATTTATATTGCCGCAAAGCTAAACGATGATCAGCCAAGTAAAATTTCCAAAGAATTAACCGAAAGAGACAACTTCGCAACAGCGGATCATTTTGGCATACAGCTTAATGGCTATAATGATGGACAGCAAGAATTTCGCTTTTTTGTTAGTGCGGCTGGTGTTCAAATAGATGTTTTTTATACTGAAGCTAACGGAGAAGATTATTCATGGAATGCCATTTGGGAGAGCAAAACACAAATTACCAATTTTGGTTGGGATGTTGAAATGAAAATCCCTTATGCTGCCTTACGTTTTTCTACCGAAAAGAAACAAACCTGGGGCCTGAATTTTTATAGAGAAATTAAACGCGATAATCAACAGTATAACTGGAACTTGGTTCGAAACGAAATAAGTTCAGAAAGCAATCAGGCTGGAATTCTTGAAGGTATCGAAAACATAAAAACACCAACAAGATTGTTTTTAATTCCTTATTCCTCTTTTTATTTGAATAGTAATAAAACACTAAAAACTTATGGAGAAATTAGAGGAGGATTAGATTTAAAATATGGAATTAATGATGCATTTACATTAGATGCTATTCTTATTCCTGATTTTGGACAAGTCAAATTTGATAATGTTGAACTCAACTTAAGTGCTTTTGAACAAGTGTTTTCAGAAAACAGGCCTTTTTTTACTGAAGGAACGGATTTATTTAATAAAGGTAACTTACTTTATACACGAAGAATAGGTGAAAGCCCGTCTATTTCAATTGGCGATAACGAAACTATTGAAGAATTTCCAAACACAATAAAACTTATCAATGGTTTGAAGGTTTCGGGAAGAACAAAAAGTGGTTTAGGAATAGGGGTTTTAAACTCGGTTACTGAAAATACAAGTATCGTTGTTAAGAATAATGACACCGGCGAAACCCGATTAGCTACTTTGGCACCATTAACCAATTATAATGTGTTTGTGCTTGATCAACGGTTTAGAACAAATTCGTCCTTTTCGCTGGTAAATACGAATGTAACCCGAAATGGCGAATTCCGCGATGCCAATGTTTCTGCATTAGTTTGGGATCTAAACACAAAAGCCAACTCTTATCAATTTCAAGGTAATTTTTTATACAGTATTATTAACGATGTTGATAATACAAATGGGTTTAAAACTTTTGCCGAATTCAACAAAACTAAAGGAAAATATCTTTACGGTTTCGGCGGAAATTATGTTTCTACTGATTTTGATAATAATGATTTAGGCATTAACTTTCAAACGCACTATCATTCTTTTTATGGAAATGCCAGTTATCGAATTTTAAACCCAACTAAACTGTTCAATAGTTTTAGATTGAACCTGAATGCATACTCAGAATTTGATAACAAAAGCGGCAAAATTCAGAATAACAATTTTAGCGTTAACATTAACAGTAATAATTTAAAAAATGATTATTTTGGTTATGGAATTAATTTCAGACCATTAATTATTTATGACTTTTATGAACCTCGTTCAGTTTATGAAAGAAAATATGTAATTTATCCTGAAACTTTTGGCGGGTTTTTCTATTTTTCTTCCAATTATAATAGAAAATTCGCACTCGATTTTAATCCTTCTATTACTTATTTTAATGAAAAAGAAAGATTAAATTATGGCTTTTTAATTAGCCCTAGATACCGTTTTAGTGATCATTTATTATTTGTTTATGGTTTTAGATTTAACAGACAAAACAGAAATATTGGCTGGATTGACTTTGATGAAAATAACAACACTATTTTTGCTCGAAGAGATAGGATAACTTATACAAATACACTTCAGGTAAAATATTCTGTAAATAACAATATGAACTTAAATTTATCTGTTCGTCATTATTGGTCTTATGCGGTAAATCATGACTATTTAACCCTTCAAAATGATGGAACGCTTACCGATAATTTAGATTACAACACTAATAAAAATTCCAATTTGAATACCTGGAACCTTGATTTATCCTATTCTTGGTGGTTTGCTCCAGGCAGTCAGATTTCTGTTTTGTATCGAAACAGTTCTTCTTTATTTAGCAGAGAATATAGTCGTCAATTTGAAAGTAATTTTCGTGATGCTATAGACAATCAAAATTTGAGTCATGTCTTTTCTATCAGCGTTCGTTATTTTATAGATTACAATTCTTTTAAAAACTCCAAGTTTTCCAAATCGTTTACAAAACCTTAGGAAAGAATACATTTCTAAAACTAGTTTTTTAGGGTTATCTTTGTTTCCAGTAGCCGAGAGGGCAAACTGAATGAAAACGAGCGTAGCTAAATAAAAATATTTGAATGAACAAAAAAGTAATCTTAATGATATTGGACGGATGGGGCAAATCACCAGACCCAAAAGTTTCCGCCATAGACAATGCCAATGTTCCGTTTATAAATAGTTTGTACAAAAAATATTCAAACGCACAACTCAGAACAGATGGCCTAAACGTTGGTCTACCCGATGGGCAAATGGGAAATTCGGAAGTGGGCCACATGAACCTTGGTTCAGGCAGAATTGTCTATCAGGATTTGGCAAAAATCAATTTGGCGGTTGCTCATAAAACCATGAGCCAAGAACAACCTTTGATTGACGCCTTTCAATATGCTAAGGATAATAACAAGGCAGTTCATTTTCTTGGTTTAGTTTCTGATGGTGGTGTACATTCACATACTTCACATCTTCGCAGTTTAATTGATGTTTCTCAGGATTTTGGCTTGGAAAAAGTTTTTGTTCATGCCTTTACCGATGGCCGTGATGTGGATCCAAAATCAGGAAAAAAACACATTGAGGACTTAGAAAATTACATTAAAAATTCAACCGTTAAAATTGCTTCTGTTGTAGGCCGTTATTACGCAATGGACAGAGACAAACGTTGGGAACGGGTAAAATTAGCTTACGATTTAATCGTAAATGGAATTGGAAAACACACTGTAAATTTGGCTGACAGCATCGCCGAAAGTTATGCCAATAATGTTACTGATGAATTTATTCATCCGTTAACCGTAGTTGATAAAGATGACAAACCAATTGCTACAATTCAGAATGATGATGTCGTAATTTTCTTCAACTTCAGAACCGATAGAGGTCGTGAATTAACCGAAGCTTTATCACAAAAAGATTTTCACGAACATACTATGCACAAATTGAATTTGTATTATGTTACGATGACCAATTACAATGATACCTATCAAAATGTTCACGTAGTTTATGACAAAGACAACATCACAGAAACACTTGGTGAAGTATTGGAAAAACACAACAAAACACAAATCCGCATTGCTGAAACTGAGAAATATCCTCATGTTACATTCTTTTTCTCCGGCGGAAGAGAACAACCTTTTCATGGCGAAACCCGCATATTGAGAAATTCTCCAAAAGTGGCTACCTATGATTTGCAACCCGAAATGAGTGCATTTGAACTTAAAGACGCTTTAGTTCCTGAGCTCAAAGAAGGAAAAGTGGATTTCGTTTGTTTGAACTTTGCCAACGGCGATATGGTTGGGCATACTGGCGTTATGGCTGCAGCCATAAAAGCGTGTGAAGCGGTTGATAAATGTGTGAAAGAAGTGGTTGAAGCTGCACTGGAAAATAATTATACTACCCTCATAATAGCAGACCATGGGAATTGCGAAACCATGATAAACCCAGATGGTACTCCAAACACAGCACACACAACTAACCCAGTACCGATAATATTGGTTGACCCTGAATTAAAAACCATACACGATGGTGTTTTAGGCGACCTTGCTCCTACCATTCTTGAATTAATGGGAATTGACAAACCAGAAGTGATGACTGGGAAGTCTTTGTTACAATAAAAGTTCTCTTAATTTGTGACGTTTAATATTATAACCGTGAAGTTAGCATCTTGTGGTAGAGAAAAATTATTTGATATATTTGATACCTACAGCGAAACAAACCTTCGTGTATACAACCCATTTTGGGTGGATTTGTGAAAGTTTGTTTCGGGTATATACAAGTTAGCAGTAATTTTAAATAGAACAAAGTGAAACATAATATATATCAAATTGACGCATTTACTGACACAATTTTTGGAGGAAATCCTGCTTGCGTGGTGCCTCTTGACAATTGGTTGTCAGACAAACTTTTGTTGAAAATTACTAAAGAGAACGCAGTTGCAGAAACAGCTTTTTTTGTGGACAAAGGAGAGAAAATCCATTTACGTTGGTTTACCCCTGAAATTGAAATGGATTTATGTGGGCACGCTACGCTTGCAGCAGCTCATTGTTTAACTACTATACTTGACTATAAAAAAGGTGAAATTGTTTTTGAAACTTTAAGTGGTGACTTAATTGTTAAAGTTGAAAATGGACAATATAAAATGAACTTCCCATCAAGAATGCCTATTGTCGACATCTTACCACCAACAATTTCAAAATCTTTAAATATTCAACCGAGAGAAATTTTGAAATCAAGGGACTATGTTTTGGTGTATGAAAACGAAACGGAAGTCAGAAGTATTAAAATTGACCGACAATTGTTTGATCTAATAAATCTTGACCCTGGGGGTGTAATTGTAACAGCAATTGGAGATAACTGTGATTTCGTTTCAAGATTTTTCACGCCTCAAGCATCAATTTTAGAAGACCCTGTAACAGGATCTTCGCATTGTACCTTAATTCCATTTTGGGCTAAAAGACTTAACAAAAAAGAACTTTATGCTCAACAAGTATCAGAACGAATGGGCAAACTATATTGTGAAGACAGAGGAGACCGAGTAATTATTAGTGGACAAGCAAAAACATATTCCATTGGAAACCTTTGGACAGAATAAAACTACTGCTAACAGCGGTTTCTTGCAATTACTTCGTCAGTTCGCTTCGCTCGAGTGCAAATTTTGTAGTAAGTTCTCGTTTGCGTTTCGCAAGACATTTTATCTTTATTAAAAAAAAGCCTCTCATTAGCCGAAAATCGGCCTATTGGCGAAAAATCTCAATACTTACTTGATGCAAAGGATAGGCAAATCTAAATATTGCTTCGGCAGACTATTTAGGGTTTTTCGATATAAATTGGATATGCCGTTTTCGTCAATGGTCTATTGCACATTAATACTCGTAGAAACAACACCAGTCAACAATACTAATTTCGCAAATTAGTGTTAGAATTTTATTGTTATGAAATTGAAGATAAAACTGATTTTAAAAAATTAAAAAATTAAATAAAAGTTAAAATTTCATTTTTAATAGTATTACTATTATATTTGCGAAAAATATATCATTATGAATACTGTTTTAAGTAATTTAAAAATTCAAGTTAACGACAAAATATATGTCAAAGACCCTGAGACTTCATCGCTTGGCAGAAAAATAATTAAAGAAAGTATAATCCTAATAGATGAAATTGGTTTTGAAAACTTTACTTTCAAAAAGCTTGGAGAAAGAATAGGGTCTAATGAAAGTTCCATTTATCGCTATTTTGAAAGCAAACATAAATTATTAGTTTATTTATCTTCATGGTATTGGAGTTGGATAGAATACAGAATGGTTTTTGAAACTAATAATATTCAAAATGCTTTTGAAAAATTAATAAAAGCGATAACCATAGTTACCGAAAAAATTAAAGACAACACTAAAACAGAATACATAAACGAAGCTATTCTGAATAAAATTATAATCGCAGAATTTACAAAAACATTACTAACTAAAGAAGTTGATGAAGAAAATAAAGAAGGCTTCTTTTTAGTTTACAAAAGAGTAATCAATAGAATTATAACTATTATTGAGGAAGTTAATCCTGACTATATGTTTGCCAAAAGTTTAGCTTCTTCAATTGTTGAAGGTGCACTGCATCAACATTTTTTGAAGGATCATTTGAAGACCATTACCAATTGCAACGACGATGTATCTCCGTCAGCATTTTATATAAATTTAGTTTCCCAAAATTTAAAACAATAACCATGAAGTCTACTCCTTTACAACGTTTAATTAGTTTACTACGACTAGATAAAAGAGATATTTCTCAAGTATTCTTTTATGCCATTTTTGCTGGATTGGTGAGTTTGTCTTTGCCTTTAGGCATTCAAGCTATTATCAATTTAATACAATCAGGACGTGTAAGCGTTTCCTGGATTGTGTTAGTAATTATTGTTATAATTGGAGTTGCCTTGGTTGGCATTTTATCCATCATGCAATTAAGGATAACAGAAAATTTACAACAAAAAATATTTGTTCGTTCTTCTTTTGAATTTGGGTATCGTTTGCCAAAAATTAAGTTTGAAGAATTATACAATCAATATCCACCTGAACTAGCCAATCGATTTTTTGATACTATAACGATTCAGAAAGGAGCGTCAAAATTGTTAATTGATTTTTCTACTGCACTTCTTCAAATTGTATTTGGAATTATCTTGCTTTCGCTATATCATCCGTTCTTTATTTTCTTCGGATTGACATTATTGTTTTTATTGTATATCATTTTTAAATTTTCTTATGATTCAGGACTTTCAACAAGTTTGAAAGAGTCAAAATACAAGTATAAAGTGGTGAGTTGGTTGCAAGAAATGGCGAGAAACAATATTAGTTTCAGAAAAAAAACCAACTTTGATTATGCTTTGAACAAAAACAATTACTTAGTTTCTCAATATTTAGATTACAGAGAAAAGCATTTTAACATCATTAAAAGACAATATTTGCAATTGATCATCTTTAAGGTAATCATTACCGCTGGATTGCTTTTTATTGGTGGGTATTTAGTGTTGAATCAAAAAATGAATATCGGACAATTTGTTGCCGCAGAAATCATTATTTTATTGGTTATAAATTCTGTAGAGAAAATTGTGGTTGGTCTAGAAACACTTTATGATGTTTTGACCGCAGTTGAAAAGATTGGACAAATTTCAGATCTAGAAACAGAACCTAATCAAACTATTTCTAATGAAATTTGTTATAACAACATTACCTTAGAAGCTGAAAACATTAAGTTCAAATTCCCAGAATCTGGAGATTATGTTTTAGATAATATCAATTTGAAAATTGAAAATTCAGAAAAGATAATTTTGGAAGGTAATAATGGTTCAGGAAAAACCACTTTGATAAGAATACTTTCTGGATTATTACAACCTACTTCAGGCACATTTTTTATTAACGATGACACTTACAGAAAAATTGATTTACAACAGTATCGTTCCCAAATTGGCACCATAATTATTGGCGAAACTCCTTTTGAGGGAACTATTTTAGATAATATTACGTTTAACAATCCTAACATTCCTCAAGAAGACATTAAATGGGCGATTGAAAGTGTTAAATTAGGCTCATTTATTAAATCATTACCCAAAGGATTAGACACCAAAATTTTCCCGGAGGGGAGACAACTATCTTCATCCAATGCACAAAAAATACTTTTGGCAAGAAGCATTATTAACAAACCTAAAATTCTTTTCTATGAAGACGCTCTAGACAGAATGGATACTGATATAGCAAAAGAAATCATTGACTTTTTAACATCAAGTGAAAACAAATGGACTTTAATTGTATCCTCAAAAAATCCGTATTGGAAAGAAAAATGTACTCGTAAAATTACTATGCAAGAAGGAAAAATCAGTAACGACACTAAAACTATTTAATCATGCTCAATATTTCTAACAACAATCCCATTACCGAAAACATTGAACAGTTTAGTACCGTAAAAAACTTGAGCCATAGGCCCCATTACAAGGTTCTGAATAAAATAATACTTGGCGTTTCTCTATTAGGCGTTATTATTTTATTTCTTCCATGGACACAAAATATCTCTGGTTCAGGAGCTGTAACAACATTGAAGCCAGGCCAAAGACCACAAACCATTCATACTGCCATTGCAGGAAGAATTGAAAAATGGTATGTAAAGGAAGGTGATTTTGTGAACAAAGGCGATACCATTCTTTTCATATCGGAAACTAAAGAGGATTATCTTGACCCTAACTTGGTTAAAAATACCGAAAGCCAAATGAAAGCCAAGGAAATGGCGCAACAATCTTATGGTGGAAAAGTAACTACACTTTCTTCTCAAATTGCTGCTATTCAAAACGAAAAGAATTTGAAGCTTCAACAGGCCAAAAACAAAATAAGACAAGGAATTCTAAAAGTTAAAAGTGATAGTATTGATTTAATAGCCGTGAGAACTCAAGTGAAAATTGCTAATACCCAATTCAATCGTGTAATTGCTTTAAACAAAGAAGGTCTAAAACCATTGACTGATGTGGAAGAAAAAAGATTGAAACTTCAAGAAGTTGATGCCAAAATCATTACCCAAGAAAACAAACTTTTGAGTAGCGAAAATGAATTGATTAATGCCAAAGTAGAAATCAATCGTATTATGGCAGAGTATAATGAGAAAGAGCAAAAAGCCCGAAGTGATCAATATACCGCATTAAGCAATCAATATGATACCGAAGCTCAAGTAAACAAATTAAAAAACCAATATACTAATTATCAAATCCGAAACGGAATGTACTATATAAAAGCTCCTCAAAGCGGTTATGTCAATAGAGCTTTACAGTCAGGAATTGGAGAAACCATAAAAGAAGGAACACAAATAGTTAGCATCATGCCTTCAAAATATGACATTGCTGTTGAAACTTATGTAACTCCAACCGATTTACCATTGGTTCATAAAGGAGAAAAAGTAAGAGTTTGGTTTGATGGTTGGCCTACAATAGTATTTTCAGGTTGGCCTGATATGAGCTATGGAACTTTTGGCGGAAAAATTGTTGCTGTCGAAAATTTTATTAGTGATAATGGTAAATTTAGAGTTTTAATTGCACCCGATGCGGAAGAAGAACCATGGCCAAAACAAATAAGCATTGGTTCTGGAGCTCAAACCTTAGCATTACTAGACAATGTCCCAGTTTGGTTTGAACTTTGGAGAAACCTAAACGGTTTCCCTCCAAATTATTATCAACCAAAAGGTGGAAATTCACAAAAAGAAAAAAAATAATGAAATCGATAGTTTTTGGATTTTTATTCATTAGTTTTTTTGGGTTTAGTCAAACGATGACTCAAAAAGAATTTACCTATAACGAATTTTTGGGTTTTGTGAAAAAATACCATCCAATGGTTAAAAGCGCGGCTTTGAATATTGGCGCTGCTCAAGCAAACTTAATGATGGCGCGTGGTGGTTTTGATCCAAATATTGAAGTCGATTTTGAACAAAAGAAATTTAAAGACAGCGAATATTACTCTATTCTCAACAGTAGTTTCAATATTCCAACCTGGTATGGTATTGAAGTTAAAGCAGGTTTTGATAACAATGAAGGCATTTACCTTAATCCTGAAAACACTGTTCCAAATCAAGGATTAACCTCATTAGGAATTAGCATTCCACTTGGTCAAGGTCTGTTTATCAACCAACGAATGGCTGACTTACGAAAAGCAAAATTACAAATCAAATTAAGCGAAGCTGAACAAAAACTTCAAGCCATCGCGGTTTTATTTGATGCTTCTGTAGCCTATTTTAATTGGAAAAGAAATTATAATGAAATGAAGCTTTATGAAACCTTTGCCGCCAATGCACAAATCCGATTTGTAGGTGTAAAATCACTAATAAGAGAAGGTGATAAACCTGCTATTGATAGTGTCGAAGCAGGGATAATTGTAAAAAATCGTTTATTGAGTTTAGAAGATTCTAAATTGAAATTAAATAAGGCCAAGCTCGAATTATCCAATTTTCTTTGGCTCGAAAATAACATTCCTCTCGAGTTAGCTGATGAATTAATCCCGGAAGAAAATTTACAACAAACCATTCAAGAAACATTACGAACCAATGAATTATTAAATACTGATATCTCTATTACAAATCATCCAAAAATTAATGCGCTTCAAAGTAAAGTCGATATTTTAACTGTTGACAAAAAACTGAAAGCCAACATGCTCTTGCCAAAAATTGATTTAGGATACTCCTACTTATCAGAGCCAAGCTATTTCGATGATTATAAATTTCAAGATTATAAAGTCGGTTTAAATTTCGCTTTCCCTTTGTTTTTAAGAAAGGAAAGAGGTAGTTTAAAAATTGCTAAATTTAAAGTGCAAGATGCACAACTTGAACTAAATTTAGAAAGGTTACAATTAAAAAACAAAATTAATGCCCAACAAATTGAGATTACATCTTTACTAAAACAAGAAGATATCATTTCTGATTTAGTAAAAGATAATAATACAATGCTGACTTCTGAAGAGCGTTTATTTTCCTTTGGAGAAAGCTCTATTTTCTTAATCAACACCAGAGAAAACAATTTAGTCACTGCTCAATTAGCTCAAATCCAAATTGAAAATCGATACTTCGTTTCAAATGCAGAACTTTTTAAAATCATAGCAAACCCAGAATAATTATTGATAAAATAATTACTTTTGCCAACTGATCCGATGCCAAAAGCCTACAGGAACTAAGTTAAACAGTAATACATGATTATTCCAAAGACAAAAGAAGAGATTGAATTAATGCGTGAAAGTGCGTTATTGGTATCTAAAACCCTGGGGGAAGTTGCTAAAGTTATTAAGCCGGGAGTTACTACCTTACAATTAGACAAATTAGCAGAAGAATTTATAAGAGATAATGGAGGAATTCCTGGATTTCTTGGACTGTATGGTTTTCCGAATACGTTATGTATGAGTCCCAACGCACAAGTTGTACACGGAATTCCGAACAACGTTCCACTACAGGAAGGCGATGTGATTTCGGTAGATTGCGGTGTGTTGAAAAATGGCTTTTATGGAGATCATGCTTACTCTTTTGAAATTGGGGAAGTACTACCTGAAGTTAAGAAACTATTACAGGTATCCAAAGAAAGTTTATATGTAGGTATTCGAGAATTCCGTATTGGAAATCGTGTAGAAGATGTTGGAAATGCCATTCAGAAATATTGCGAAGGTCATGGTTATGGAGTAGTTCGTGAATTAGTTGGTCACGGATTAGGAACCAAAATGCACGAAGATCCGGAAATGCCAAATTACGGAAAACGTGGACGTGGAAAATTATTTGTTGAAGGAATGGTTGTCGCCATCGAACCGATGATTAACATGGGAACCAAAAACATCAAACAATTGAAAGATGGTTGGACAATTTTAACGGCTGACGGAAAACCCTCCGCACATTTTGAACACGATGTGGCCTTAGTTGATGGAAAACCTGAAATATTATCAACGTTTCACTACATCTATAAAGCTTTAGGAATAGTGAGTAATGAAGAGGATGAATTTAGGAAACAGCCTTTAGTTATTTAAGTTACACAGAGATTCACAAAGAAGACACAGAGATACAAATGAAAATGGAAATAAATGAATTAAATACCCATTGAATATGTAGTAAAAATATAAATAATCCTCTATGAATCTCCTAAATACTCAGTATTTCTCAGTGAAACAATTTTAAACCAACCATGAAAAAGATTTTCAAATTCATTTTAAACACCATTCCACGACCAATCCTTATCCGGTTGAGTATTGTGATTCGACCAATATTGGCTTTTTTGTTAAAAGGAAATCGATTCACTGACCCAATTGACGGAAAAAGTTTCCGGATGTTTTTGCCATATGGATATGGAAATCAACGAAACAATGTGCTCTCTCCAAGTACTCTTTCACTAGAAAGACACCGATTATTGTGGTTGTATTTACAGGATGAAACTGATTTTTTTCAATCTGAACTTGATTCAGATTCTGCCATAACCAAAAACAAACGAATCAAATTAAGACGAAATACTGAAACACGTTCAGCATTAAAAGTATTGCATTTTGCACCGGAACAAGAGTTTTACAAACGTTTCAAAAAGCAAACTAATATTGATTATACTACAACTGATTTGCTGTCGCCATTGGCAGATGTAAAAGCAGATATTTGTAATTTACCATTTGAAGATAATACCTATGACATCATATTTTGCAACCACGTTTTGGAACACATTCCGAATGATACTAAAGCGATGCAGGAATTATACAGAGTTCTAAAACCAGGTGGCATGGGCATCTTTCAAATTCCACAAGATTTATCAAGAGCAACAACATTTGCAGACGACACGATAATAGACCAAAAAGAACGCGCTAAAATCTTCGGGCAATACGACCATGTCCGCGTATATGGAAGAGATTATTTTGATAAGCTCAGAAGTATTGGCTTCAAAGTGGTAGAAGAAGATTATACCAATAAAATTGCCCCAGAATTAGTTGAAAAATACTGCTTGGCTAAAGGCGAAATTATTCCCGTTTGTTTTAAGTAAAAGCGAAGAAATCAAACAATCTTGGTAAGTTAATTTTACTATCTTTACGTTTCAGATTTACAAACTATGCTAAAAAATCTATTATCCTCTTGCTTGTTTTTGATCACTACTATTTCTTTTGCGCAAATTGAAAAAGAAATTTTACCACCCTATAATATCAAAACCATTAGTTTTGTTCAAAACGATCAAAACGCTATTCCTATTTTTAAATTAAGAGATAGTTTTCAATTACAGTTTGATGATTTATATGGCAATGAATCCAATTATTATTATACCATTACCCATTGTGATTATGATTGGAAACCATCTCAGTTAGCAAAAGCAGAATACTTAAACGGATTTGATGATCAACGCATTCAAGACTATACCAACTCTTTAAACTGTTTGCAATTATATTCTCATTATCGTCTCTCGTTCCCAAATAGATTTACTCAATTTAGAGTAAGTGGAAATTATGTGATTAAGATTTTAAACGAAGATAAAGAAGTTGTTTTTTCAAAAAAATTCATACTTTATGAAGAGTTAGTTTCGGTACCGATGCAAATAAAAAGAGCGCGTAACATAGCTGTCGTTGAACAAAAACATAATGTAGAATTCGCAATTAAATCGGCAACCATAAATTTCCAAAGTCCATTAAGCAATGTAAAAGTTATGCTAATGCAAAACGGAAAATTTGATAATACAATAACCAACATCAAACCACAGTATACCATTGGCAACGATTTGATATATAAATACGATACCGAAACCCAGTTTTGGGCAGGAAATGAATTTCATTTTTTTGAGAACAAAGATATTCGTGCCGCCAACAATAGTATTGCTTCTATTGATTCTAAAGGTGGCCTTTATAATGCACATCTATATACAGACCAATCAAGAGCAAATGCTCCTTACACCTATTTCCCCGATATTAACGGAAACTTTATTGTAAAAAATATTGGTGCCCAAAATAATGAAATTGAAGCAGATTATGCATGGGTTTTCTTCTCGCTTTCAGCGCCAAACTTCTATGATAAAAAATCCATTTACATCAATGGAATGTTCAATAATTTTACCATGAACGATGAAAACAAAATGGACTATGATGCTGAAAAAGGATTATACGAAAAAGCACTTATGATAAAACAAGGCTTCACCAACTATCAATATGTAATTGCAGATAGCAAAGGAAAGATAGATGCAGAAAATGCTATCGATGGTAATTTTTTCCAAACCGAGAATAATTATTTTGTAATAGTATATTATAAAGAAAATAATCAACGATATGATAGAGTTATTGGAAGAGGTATAGCAAGTTCTGTTGATATAACTAACTAAAAATTAACCTTTAAATTATTCCACCGACTAGTATTTTTTGTAATTTTGATTTCGTTTTACATTCTTATTTATGGTTACTCAAATAACAAGAGGCATAAAAATTACGGTTTTGACTAGTTTTGAAGGTACCTACTTCAAAAACTATAAACTTCATTTTGCCTTTAGTTATGAAATTACTATAGAGAATCATAGTAAGGATTCTGTTCAGCTTAACACCCGTCATTGGGAAATTCTGGATTCTCTAAACGATATTGAAATTGTTGATGGCGAAGGTATAATTGGCAAAAAGCCTGTTTTGAAACCAGGTGAAAAACACACCTATAATTCTGGATGTCTATTATCTTCTCCTTTTGGTGCAATGAGTGGTTATTTCAATATGATTAATTTTACATCTACTAAAATTTTTAAAGTTATTGTGCCAACATTCAAATTAAGTGCACCATTTGCTTTAAACTAAAAGTCTTTTTGAAGACAAGCTAATCTTTGTCTTATCTTATTAAAAATTCAAATTTTCCTTTGTACTTTTGTACACTTTAGATATCTGTTATCTAAAAATCTGAGATGTCTAATAATCTAATAATCTGAATAATATGCCAAAAGGTTTTTTTCATGTGCCAAAAGCGGTCAATGAACCGGTAAAATCATACGCTCCAAATTCTCCTGAAAAATCAGCTGTTTTAGCAGCTTATAAAAAAATGTGGAACGAAAAAATTGATATTCCAAACTATATCGGGAACGAAGAAATTCGTACAGGAAACACAAAAAATATGACTGCACCACATGATCACCAACACGTTGTTGGAATGTATCATTTAGCAGAAAAAAAACATATCGAGAAAGCTATTTCTTCTGCACTTGAAGCTAGAAAAAAATGGGCAAACTTGGCATGGGAACAACGCGCTGCTATCTTTTTAAAAGCTGCTGAATTAATCGCTGGCCCCTATCGCGCAAGAATAAATGCTGCTACGATGATTGCACAATCAAAAACTATTTATCAAGCCGAAATTGATGCGTCTTGTGAATTGATTGACTTTTTACGTTACAACGTAGAATTCATGACACAAATTTATAACGACCAACCAAAATCGATTTCAGATGTGTGGAACCGAGTTGAATATCGCCCGTTGGAAGGATTTGTATATGCTATTACGCCATTTAACTTTACCGCAATAGCGGCCAATCTTCCAGCAAGCGCAGCACTTATGGGAAATGTTGTTGTTTGGAAACCAAGTGATAGTCAAGTTTTTTCAGCAAAAATTATTATTGATGTTTTCAAAGAAGCCGGTGTTCCTGATGGAGTTATTAACGTGGTTTTTGGCGATCCAGTCATGATTACGGATACTATTTTAGCTCATCCAGATTTTGCTGGTGTTCATTACACAGGTTCAACATTTGTATTTAAAGAAATTTGGAAAAAAATTGGAACTAACATCCATACTTATAAAACCTATCCCAGAATTGTTGGAGAAACTGGCGGAAAAGACTTCGTTTTAGCACATCAAAGTGCAAATGTAAAACAAGTTGTTACCGGAATTACCCGTGGGTCTTTTGAATTTCAAGGGCAAAAATGTTCCGCTGCTTCTAGAGCATATATTCCTCAAAGTTTGTGGCCAGCCGTAAAAGAACAATTAATTACCGATGTGAAATCAATGAAAATGGGTTCCCCGGAAGATTTTGGAAATTTCATTACAGCAGTAATTCATGAAGGGTCGTTTGATAAATTAGCTAAAACCATTGACCAAGCTAAAGCTGATAAAGATGCTGAAATTATTGTGGGTGGTAATTATGACAAATCAAAAGGGTACTTCATTGAACCAACGGTTATTGTTACTACCAATCCAAAATATGCTACCATGGAAACCGAACTTTTTGGTCCGGTAATAACTATTTATGTATATGAGGATTCCAAATGGAATGACATATTAAAATTAGTTGATGAAACATCAGAATATGCTTTGACCGGAGCAATTTTCAGTCAAGACCGTTATGTGATAGAAGAAGCGACTTTGGCTTTACAAAATAGCGCCGGAAACTTTTATATTAATGACAAACCAACCGGAGCTGTCGTAGGAATGCAGCCATTTGGAGGAGCAAGAGCATCAGGCACTAATGACAAAGCGGGTTCTATGCAGAATTTATTGCGTTGGGTTTCACCACGAACTATTAAAGAAACTTTTGTAACTCCAGAAGATTATCGTTATCCGTTTTTAGGAGAATAAATACAACTATAATTTTTTAAATGTCTAAGTAAAAACTTGGGTATTTTTTATACATTTGGCTTTAAATAAATTAAATGTAAAATTCTTTTAAACAATACTACTATGAAAATAAAATTACTTTTAACATTACTTATTACCACTTGTATTAGTTTAGCTCAGAATCAGGTAAATTCATTTTACGGCACCAATGGTTCTATTATTTCAGCTGTTGCCAATCCCAATACACTAAATCAAGGTGCAGGAGGTGTTAATCAAAACTGGACTTTTGGTGGTTTTGTACCTCTTGGAAATATAACTTATACTTATGTTGCTCCAACAATTTCGGAATCCTCAACCTATCCTGGCACAACCAATGTCATTGTTTCGACTTCAACCTCAGCTACTGGAAAAATGTTTACAAAAGCTGCCGGTGCAACTATTTCGATAACCGGGTTAGATTCTGCCGGTTTAAATATTAACTTCAATGGCGACACCGGTGGAAGTGGCAATGCAACATTGGGAGCTTTCCCAATGGTTTATCCATTTACCAATACTGATAATAACGTGAGCGGAAACTACGTTTATGGAACTAATTCGGGAACATTTTCAGGAACATTAACCACAACAGTTGATGGTTATGGTGTTTTAAATTTACCTGATTATGGTTACTCAGGTAATGTAACCCGATTAAAAACGGTGCTTTCGGTAACTTTATACCTTAGTATTTTTCCCGTAGGAACGGCTTCACAAACCACTTATGCTTATTATGAACCAACCGACACATCGAACAATTTTAAATTTAGAAGTCTTAACACTGAAGTTGTAGCAGCTGCAGCAGGGATTAACCAAAATGTTACAACATATGAAATAGGCGCAATGCCAATTATGGGAAATGCTCAAAATACGTTACAGTCGGTTTGGATACAAAATCCAGTACAAAACACTATAAATATCAATTCATCAAACACCATTGACAATGCTGCCATTTATGTTACGGATATACTTGGCAAAACGATTTATCAAACAAAAAACGAATCAATAAACGGCACATTAGAAATTCCGGTTTCACTAACTAAAGGAATATACCTCATCACTATCGAAAATGAAAACGGTAGCGTGACAAAGAAGATTGTGAAAAGTTAATACTAAAAAAGCCCTTAAATAAGGGTTTTTTTATGCTTTAAACTTAAGTGGTAAATGAACCACTTTTTTAGTTTCGAAAAATTCGTCTTTAAAGAATTCCGCAATGTTATATTCGGTTGATTTTGGAAAGTCTTTTAACTCTTCGGTCAAATCGCCACCTTTTAAATAAAGAATTCCATTAGGTAGTTTGTGTTTGTTTTGTTTTTTGATTTTGTCTTTTATCCAAGAAACAAAATCGGGCATATTGGTTACAGCCCGACTCACAATAAAATCATAATCGCCTTTTACTTCAGAAGCTCTTATTTGTTCCGCTTTTACATTTTTTAACTCTAAAACTTCTATAACAGCCTTCACCACATTGATCTTTTTTAAAATAACATCTATTAAATAAAACCTCGTCTCAGGAAATAAAATCGCTAACGGAATTCCGGGAAAACCACCACCGGTACCAACATCTAAAACATAGGTTCCAGGTTCAAACGGCTGAATTTTAGCAATAGCCAAAGAATGTAATACATGCTTGGTATATAATTCGTCAATGTCTTTTCGGGAAATCACATTAATTTTAGCATTCCAATCATAGTACAATACTTCCATTTTTTGGAACTGTATTATTTGATTTTCAGTTAGATTGGGAAATTGTTTCAGAATTTCTTCCATAAATTTAATTTTCAACAAAAATAATGCATTTGGTTAATAATTATGATTTGTTTGTAATCTTTAAAAAATTATAATAATTATCTTTGGAAAAATTTGAAATACAATAAATGGATACTACAACCCCGATATTTTCTAAAAACGACAATCTAAAATTCTTTAGAACATTAAATTCTAGAGTAAATAATTATTTCAAGGAAAACAATCTTAATAGAACCGGAAACTGGAAATTACACTTAAAAACGGTTGTGATGTTTTCAATTTTCTTAACGCCTTATTTTATATTATTAGCCATGCATATGCCTATTTGGGTCTATCTTCTGCTTAATGTTGTTATAGGTGTCGGAATGGCTGGCGTTGGGATGAATGTTATGCATGATGGGAATCATGGGGCATATTCTTCAAAATCTTGGGTCAATAAATTCATGGGCGGAAGTATATATATTTTGGCCGGAAACGTTTATAACTGGCAAGTACAGCATAATGTTTTGCACCATACTTATACCAATATTCTTGGTCATGACGAAGATTTAGAAGCAGGAAGAATAATGCGTTTTACTAAAGAAGCAAAATGGTATCGTTTTCATAAATTCCAACAATATTATTCCATTTTTCTTTATGGATTATTGACTTTCAACTGGGCAATTACTACCGATTTCATACAAATGAAGCGCTATTTGAAAAGAAATTTATCTTATGGTGAATTTAAAAAACCTTCTTTCCATTGGACGACTTTAATCATTACCAAAATTATTTATTTCTCTATTTGGTTAGTAATTCCAATGGTTTTAGGAGTTGTATGGTGGAAAGTAGTTTTAGGATTTTTAGTAATGCATTATACTGCCGGAGTTATCTTAAGTGTTGTTTTCCAATTGGCACACGTTGTTGAAGAAACTGAGAATCCAATTCCGGATAATAATGGTGAAATAGAAAATACTTGGGCCATTCACCAATTATTTACCACGGCTAATTTTGCTCCAAAAAATTGGTTAGTAAATTACTATACTGGAGGTTTAAATCACCAAGTAGAACATCATTTATTTCCCAATATTAGCCATATTCATTATGGTAAAATCGCCGAAATCGTAAAACAAACCGCAAAGGAATGTGAGTTGCCATACTACGAATTTAAAACAACAAGAGCTGCAATTATTTCGCACTTCAAACATTTAAGGGAATTGGGAAGACAGCCACAATTAGCTTAAAAATATTTTTAAACAGACGCCTTTATTGGCGTCTCTTTATATACTATAATTAACATCACAAAATGAACAACGTTTTATCTGATAGAATTAATAATTTATCAACATCGCAAACTCTGGCGATGGCTGCATTGGCTAGAGAATTAAAATCACAAGGAAAAGACATTATCAGTTTAAGCCTCGGCGAACCTGATTTTAACACCCCTGATTTTATTAAACAAGCTGCAAAAAAAGCCATTGATGAAAACTACAGCACTTATTCTCCTGTTGATGGATATGGTGAGTTGAAAGAAGCAATTTGCAGAAAATTCAAACGCGATAATAATTTAGATTACAGACCAGCCAATATTGTAGTATCTACAGGTGCTAAACAATCATTGTATAATATTGCTCAAGTAATGTTGAATGAAGGAGATGAAGTAATTCTTCCAGCACCTTATTGGGTTTCTTATTTTGAAATCATCAAACTTTCTGGTGGTGTTCCGGTTGAAGTTCCAACTTCAGTAGAAACCGATTTTAAAATGACCGCAGCGCAATTAGAAGCCGCCATTACCCCAAAAACGAAAATGATGTGGTTCAGTTCGCCTTGTAATCCTAGTGGTTCAGTGTATAATCGAGAAGAATTGACTGCCATTGGTAAAGTTTTAGATAAATACCAAAACATCTATATCGTTTCTGACGAAATCTACGAACATATTAATTTTTCAGGAACGTTTTGTAGTATTGGTTCAATTCCTAGATTGTTTGAAAGAACTATTACCGTGAATGGTGTTGCCAAAGCTTTTGCAATGACTGGTTGGAGAATTGGATACATCGGCGCTCCCGAATTTATTGCCAAAGCTTGTACAAAAATGCAAGGTCAAGTGACTTCTGGAGCAAACTCTATTGCACAAAGAGCCACGATAACTGCAGTTGACGCTGACCCAAAAGTGTTGAATGAAATGGTTTCGGCTTTTAAAAACCGTAGAAATTTAGTAGTAGAATTAGCCAAAGCAATTCCTGGTTTAAAAATTAATGTTCCCGAAGGAGCTTTCTATCTTTTCCCTGATGTTTCCTCTTTCTTTGGAAGAACATTACGAGGAAAATTAATTAATAATGCCGATGATTTATCGATGTATTTATTGTCTGAAGCTAATGTAGCGACTGTAACTGGAGATGCTTTTGGAAATCCAAATTGCCTCCGAATTTCTTATGCCACCAGTGAAGAATTATTAACCGAAGCTTTCAAGAGAATTGCAGCTGCACTAGCATAAAATCTCAATGCCTCAAGGAAACTTGCGGCTTTTTTAATTTAAAAAATTAAATAAAATGTCAAAAATTTTATTACTTGGTTCCGGTGAACTTGGAAAAGAATTTGTCATAGCAGCGCAACGAATTGGGCAGACTATAATTGCCGTCGATAGTTATGAAAATGCACCTGCAATGCAAGTTGCACATGGATTTGAAGTGATTAATATGCTAGATGGCGAAGAGTTAGACCGAATTGTAGCCAAACACAATCCCGACTTTATAGTTCCCGAAATTGAAGCAATTCGCACAGAACGATTTTATGACTACGAAAAACAAGGCATAAAAGTTGTTCCGTCAGCAAAAGCGGCAAATTTTACTATGAACAGAAAAGCCATTCGTGATTTGGCATCGAAAGAATTAGGATTAAAAACAGCCAATTATCGTTATGCAACTTCTGCCGAAGAACTGAGAAAAGGCGTTTCTGAAGTTGGCATTCCTTGTGTAGTAAAACCATTAATGAGTTCTTCTGGAAAAGGTCAATCAACTATAAAAACAGAAGAAGATATTGAAAAAGCATGGAATTATGCCGTGGAAGGTTCACGAGGTGATGTAGTGGAAGTAATTGTGGAAGCTTTTGTAAAATTCAATTCCGAAATTACTTTGTTAACAGTCACTCAAAATAATAATCCAACATTATTCTGCGCGCCAATTGGTCACCGACAAGAACGTGGCGATTATCAGGAAAGTTGGCAACCAGCAATAATTGCAAATAAAGACTTGTTAGAAGCTCAAGAAATGGCTCAAAAGGTTACCGAAACACTTGGTGGCGCAGGACTTTTTGGAGTTGAATTTTTCCTAACTGATGAAGGTGTTTATTTTTCAGAATTATCACCAAGACCACATGACACTGGAATGGTTACATTAGCTGGAACACAAAACTTTAACGAATTTGAACTGCATTTACGTGCCATTTTAAGTTTGCCAATATTTGAAATTACTACAGAAAAAGCTGGTGCAAGCGCTGTTATTTTAGCATCTGGGAACTCAGATAATCCAAAATATTCAGGAATTTCTTCTTTAGCCGCACTTCCTAAAACAGATTTTCGTATTTTTGGGAAACCATCTTCAAGACCATTTCGAAGAATGGGTGTCGTATTAACACATGACTCCCTCGAAATACCAATAGAAGAAGTAGTAATAAAAGCTAAAAGAGCTGCTAGTTTAGTAACTGTAAACCCTTAATATGATGAAAAATATTTTTTTAACTTTATTTCTATTTATTTGCATTGCAACAAATGCTCAAGAATTGAGCGTAAGCGAACAGGCGAAGCAAAAACCAAAAACACTAATTGTAGAAGCTTCATGTGGTCAATGCCAATTTGGTATGAAAGACAAAAAAGGTTGTGATTTAGCTGTTCGAATTGACGGAAAATCATATTATGTTGACGGAACTGATATCCACAAACACGGTGATGCTCATGCCGCAGACGGATTTTGTTCTGCCGTAAGAAAAGCAGAAGTGGTTGGTGAGATTAAAGAAAATAAATTTATAGCTTCAAGTTTTAAGCTTCTTCCAGTAGAAGGACACGATAGCCACGAAGGTCACAAACATTAAAAAAATACAATTGTCCCGACTAAATCGGGACATTTTTTTATTACAAATTAATTAATATCAGCATGAAAAACACAATATTACATAAAGCCAGTACTCGCGGACATGCAGAACATGGTTGGCTTAACGCTCATCACACTTTTAGTTTTGCGAGCTATTATAATCCAGATAGAGTTCAGTTTGGCGTATTGCGTGTTTTAAATGATGACATCGTCGCTGCAGGCATGGGATTTGGAACACATCCGCATGATAATATGGAAATAATTACCATACCTCTCGAAGGGGATTTGGCGCACAAAGACAGTATGGGTAATACCGAAGTGATTAAATTTGGAGATGTGCAGGTAATGAGCGCCGGAACCGGAATTCAACATTCAGAGTTTAATCCGAATAATGATAAAAGAACTAATTTGTTGCAGATTTGGGTATTCCCAAAATACAGAAATGTTGAGCCACGTTACCAACAAATTACTCTAGACACTTCTGACCGTCACAATAATTTACAACAAATACTTTCTCCAAATGCTGATGATGCTGGCGTATGGATACATCAAGATGCTTGGTTTCACATGGGTAATTTAGATAAAGGAATTATTATCGATTATAATCGAAAAAAAGAAGGCAACGGTCTGTATGTTTTTGTAATTAAAGGAAGTATAAAAGTTGACGGTCAGGAATTAGAACAACGCGACGGTTTAGGCATTACAGATTTTGACAAAGTAACTTTTGAAGCTACTGAAGATAACGAAATCTTGCTGATGGAAGTGCCCATGGTGTCCTAATTATTTTAAAAACCTTATTTTTGTAAATTATATAACTATTCAGCATACATGAGATGCTGAAATAAATTCAGCATTAATGAAAGCATACGTTTTTCCAGGACAAGGAGCACAATTTACCGGTATGGGTAAAGAATTATATGAAAATTCTGCTTTAGCCAAAGATTTATTCGAAAAAGCCAACAATATTTTAGGTTTCCGTATCACAGATATTATGTTTGAAGGCACGGCCGAAGAACTAAAAGAAACCAAAGTAACGCAACCTGCAGTATTCTTGCATTCCGTAATTTTAGCTAAAACATTAAATATCAAACCTGATATGGTTGCGGGACATTCGCTTGGAGAATTTTCGGCCTTAGTTGCTAATGGTACTTTGTCTTTTGAAGACGGATTAAAATTAGTTTCTCAACGGGCTTTGGCAATGCAAAAAGCTTGTGAAATTAAGCCTTCAACAATGGCTGCAGTTCTAAATTTAGATGATAAAATTGTTGAAGAAATATGCGCTTCTATTGATGGCGTTGTTGTTGCAGCAAATTATAATTGTCCCGGTCAATTAGTGATTTCAGGAGAATACAAAGCCGTGGAAATAGCCTGTGAAAAAATGAAAGAAGCCGGAGCCAAACGCGCTTTGATTTTACCTGTTGGTGGTGCCTTTCACTCGCCAATAATGGAACCGGCAGGAGAGAAATTAGCTGCAGCTATTGAAGCAACAACGTTCTCAACTCCAACTTGTCCAGTATATCAAAATGTTACGGCAAGTGCGGTTTCTGATGCCAACGAAATAAAGAAAAACTTAATCATCCAATTGACTGCGCCGGTAAGATGGACACAATCGGTACAACAAATGATAAAAGATGGAGCTACAAGTTTCACTGAAGTTGGTCCAGGAAAAGTCTTAGTTGGATTAGTGAATAAAATTGATAAAGAAGTAGAAACAATTTCAGCTTAAATTACTATGAAAAAAATATTTTTAACCATTTCTCTATTCTCATTTTTGATAGCTTGTCAAGACAAAACCAAAGAAAAATTGGACGAAGCAAAACAAGCCTTGACCGAAGAACTAAAAGCGAGTGTTGATTCGGTAAAAGCAAAAGCCGAAGCTAAACTTGACACCTTAAAAGACAAAGCCAATGCTAAAATTGACAGTGCTAAATTAAAAAGTGCTGAAGAAATGGAAAAAGCCGCAAAAAAATTAAAGGAATCTTTGAAAAAATAATTCATAAAAAAGAGCTAAGAAAACAAGACTTTTTTTTAAATTAACTTCTAACTTTTTGCTCCCATTTCCAGGCAGATGCTAATCCATCTTCTAATGAAAATGCTGCTTTCCATCCTAAAATTTTATTTGCTTTATCGGTATTAGCATAAGCGGAGATTACATCGCCTTCTCTTCTGCCAACAATTTTGTATGGTAATTTTTTTCCTGAAACTTTTTCAAAAGCAGTAATGACTTCCAAAACAGAACTTCCTTTTCCGGTACCTAAATTGAATGTTTCTACTTTCTGAAGATTTTGCTTATTCAATAATCGTTGCAATGCTACAACATGGGCTTTCGCCAAATCAACTACGTGAATATAATCGCGAATACAAGTGCCATCTGGAGTTGGATAGTCATTGCCATAAACAGAAAGTTCTTTTCGCAAACCATAAGCGGTTTGAGTAATAAATGGAACTAAATTTTGTGGAATTCCTATTGGTAATTCGCCAATTTCTGCACTTGAATGTGCTCCAATGGGATTAAAATAACGCAATAAAATAGCATTGATATTGGTGACTTTTGCAACATCATTTATTATTTCTTCACCGATTTGCTTCGTATTTCCGTAAGGTGAATTTGCCGGTTGAACGGAAGCATCCTCCGTAATTGGCATTTTTTCGGCCTGACCGTAAACTGTGCAAGACGAACTGAAAATAAAATTAGCTTGTGGTAAATTTGCCAGTTCTTGAAGAAGATAAACTAGTGAATTAATATTATTTTCATAATACAATAACGGATTTTCAACGCTTTCACCAACCGCTTTTGAGGCCGCAAAATGAATTACGCCTGTAATATCTTGATGCTTTTTGAAAAAATTTTGGACAGCCAATTTTTCTCTTAGATCAATCTTTTCAAAAATTGGCTTTTTGCTTGTAATTTTCTCAATTCCGTCAAGAACTTCAATAGAAGAATTGGAAAGATTGTCAATTGCTACTACTTCAAAACCTTCATTTTGTAATTCAACTACTGTGTGTGAACCTATAAATCCTAAACCACCTGTTACTACTATTTTCATATTTTTTGAGAAAATAGAAAAAAGAGAATAGAAAAAAGAAGCATCAACTTTAAAAGTCTATTTTCTATATTCTATATTCTTTCCTCTTTATTGAAAAAACTCTAAAACGCTATCCGTAATAAATTTGATTTGCTCGTCATCAAGCTCAGTGTGCATTGGTAGTGAAATTACTTCTTTCACTAATTGATTCGTTACCGGAAAATCTTCTTCTTTATATCTTGAATCTACATATGCTTTTTGTGAATGCAACGGAATTGGATAATAAATAGCACATGGAATTCCTTTGGCTAACAAATGCTCCATTAAAGCATTTCTGTCAGCATCAATAATTCGTAATGTATATTGATGAAAAACGTGGCAGTCACAAATATCACAAATACTTGGAGCAATTATATTTTTGTGCCCTTCAAAAGCTGAAGAATATTTGCGTGCCGCATTTTGTCTTGTTTTATTATAACTATCTAATAAAGGTAATTTTGCATTCAAAACTGCAGCCTGAATACTATCCAAACGAGAGTTTACGCCAACCACATCATGATGGTAACGAACGTACATTCCGTGATTTACAATTCCGCGAATAGTGTGTGCTAAAGCGTCATCATTGGTGAAAATTGCTCCACCATCACCATAACAACCTAAATTCTTAGAAGGAAAAAATGATGTTGAAGACACATGTCCAATGGTTCCTGCTTTCCTTTTAGTTCCGTCCGAGAATTTACAATTGGCTCCAATAGCTTGTGCATTATCTTCGATTACAAATAAATTATGCTCCTTGGCAATTGCCATAATCGCTTCCATATTCGCAGCTCTTCCGAACAGGTGTACAGGAACAATTGCTTTAGTTTTTGGAGTTATTGCTTTCTTAATAGCATCTATAGAAATATTCATGTTTACGATATCAACATCAACCAAAACCGGCGTTAATTGCAATAAAGCAATTACCTCAACTGTGGCTGCAAATGTAAAATCGGCAGTGATTACTTCATCACCAGGCTGCAATCCCAATCCCATCATGGCAATTTGTAACGCATCTGTTCCGTTAGCGCAAGGAATAACGTGTTTTACATCTAAATACTGCTCAAGATTCTTTTGGAATTCATGAACTTTTGGTCCGTTAATATAAGTTGTAGTATCTAAAACTTCTTGAATAGAAGCGTCAACAGTAGATTTTATTTTTTCGTATTGACTTTTTAGATCAACCATTTGTATTTTTTTCATACTTATGAAATTTGAGCCACAAAAGTAAGAAATTCTAGAGTAGAATATCCTATTCGATAAAAGAAACGTATTTTAGCACAACAAATTTTTGAGGATGCTTTTTTTATACAATTTATTACTGCTTTTTACTTCACAAATAGTGAAATTGTTAGCGCTTTTCAGTCCTAAAATTAAGCTTTTTGTTGAGGGAAGAAAAACCGTTTTTCAAACATTAGAAAACAAAATAAGTTCCTCCGACAAAACGATTTGGTTTCATGCAGCTTCGTTAGGCGAATTTGAGCAAGGTTTGCCCGTTATGGAAAAAATAAAAAAAGAATTCCCAAATCATAAAATTGTGGTTACTTTCTTTTCGCCTTCTGGATATGAAGTCAGAAAAAATAATAGTATTGCTGATGTTACTGTTTATTTGCCTTTGGACACAAAATCAAATGCTCAAAAATTCTTAAAACTTGTTCATCCAGATTTAGTTTTCTTTATCAAATATGAATACTGGCCCAATTATTTGATCGAATTAAAGAAGCTAAATATCAAAACCTATTTGATTTCGGGAATTTTTAGAAAAAACCAAGCTTTTTTCCAATGGTATGGTGGATTTTACAGAAACGCCTTAAAGGCGTTCGATTACTTTTTTGTTCAAAATGAAAGTTCAAAATTGTTGCTTCAGAAACTTGGTTACAAAAATGTAAAAATATCAGGTGACACTAGATTTGATAGAGTTGTTTCGATTTTAGAAAGAGATAATTCTTTGGATTTTATCAAGCTATTTAAAAACAATACAATTGCAATTGTTATTGGGAGTTCATGGCCAAAAGATGAAAGTTTATTGGTAAATTACATAAATCAAACCAATGAAAAAGTAAAATTCATTATTGCACCACACAATATTAAAGTGGAACAAATTCAGGAATTGAGAAATTCTATTACTAAAAAAACAGTTTTGTTTTCTGAAAAAGAAAACACGAATTTATCCAATTATGATGTTTTAATCGTTGACACCATTGGCATTCTGACCAAAATTTACAGTTATGCTGAAATTGCCTATGTTGGCGGTGGTTTCGGGAATCCTGGGATTCATAATATTCTGGAGCCGGCGACATTTGGAATTCCGATTATTGTAGGGCCAAATTTTACTAATTTTGCCGAAGCTGTTGCTTTAGTTCATCAGGAAGGCTGCGTTTGTGTTGCTAATCAAAATGAATTGAATGATGCCTTTTCAAATTTGATTTCCAACGAAGATATTCGCCACGAAAAAGGACATATTTGCAGCACTTTTGTGCAAATGAATAAAGGTGCGACGGATGTTATTATGAAACATATTTGTAACAAATAAAACAAAGTACAAACTCATTCTTTCTATCAATAATTTACACTATGAAATTTTTAAGACTACTCATTTTATTAGTATTTTCTCAAGTTTCCGCGCAACAAGGCGGTATGTGGATTCCTTCTTTGTTAAAAGGAATGAACGAAAGCGAAATGAAAAAATTAGGCATGAAGATTTCTGCCGAAGATATTTATTCGGTTAACAAATCTAGTTTAAAAGATGCGGTTCCTCAATTTGATGGCGGCTGTACTGCAGAAGTTATTTCAGACAAAGGACTTATTTTAACTAATCATCACTGTGGCTTTGACAATATTCAAAGTCATTCAACAGTAGAAAACGATTATTTAACCAATGGTTTTTGGGCCTATAAAATGGAAGAAGAATTGCCAAACAAAGACTTGTATGTTACTTTCATCATCCGAATTGAAGATGTTACTACAAAAGTTTTAGACGGAACGGGAACTTTGGCTACTGAAGCTGAAAAACAGAAAAAAATTCAAGAGAATATAAGTTTTTTAAATAAAACTTTGCCAAAAGAAGCTTGGCAAGAAAACAACATACGAACATTTTATGATGGAAATCAATACCTTCTTTTTGTAATAGAAAACTATAAAGATGTTCGACTTGTAGGTGCTCCACCCAGTTCTATTGGCAAATTTGGCTCTGATACAGATAATTGGGTTTGGCCAAGACATACGGGTGATTTTTCATTGTTTAGAATTTATGCAGACAAAAATAATCGCCCTGCAGAATATTCAAAAGACAACGTCACTTATAAACCAAAACACTTCTTCCCTATTTCTATAAATGGAATTAAAGAAAATGATTTTACTATGGTTATGGGATATCCGGGAAGAACTCAAGAATATCTACCTGCAATTGCAGTTGATCAAATTGTAAACACATTAAATCCAGTTAAAATTGAAGTACGAGATGCTGCCTTGAAAGTGCAAGATGGATTTATGAGAAAAGACAATGCTATAAAAATCCAATATGCTTCAAAATATGCTGCTGTGGCTAATTATTGGAAAAAATGGATTGGAGAAACAAAAGGATTAAAAAAATCAAATGCCATTGCTATCAAACAAAAATTTGAAAAAGATTTTCAGGAAAAAGTGATTAAAGCTGGAAAGCAAGCAGAATATGGAAACTTATTGAGTGATTTTGAAAAAAATTATAGCGAAATTAAAGATTATGCTTTAGCAAGGGATTTATTTTCCGAAGTAGTATTACGTAATTCTGAATTACTTCAAAACAGCTATCGTTTATATCAATTAGAACAAATTTTAAAAACTAAAGGAGAACAAGCGTTTACTGATAGAAAAAACAATTTATCGAATGGAATTGTCGATTTCTATAAAGATTACAACGCCATGGTTGATAAAAATGTGTTTGAACAGTTAATTGCTATTTATGCTAAAAGATTACCAAACCAATTTTTACCAAATGAATTGAATAAGCTGAATGCTTCTCAACTGACAAATGATATTTACACTAATACCAAATTAACAAATTTTGAAGATTTTAGAAGTTTATTAGAAGGTGACTCCAAAACCGTAATTGAAAAAATAAATGCGGACAAAGGATATCAAATATTAAAAGTAATGGCTGATGCTTACACGAAAAATGTATTGCCGAAATATGATGAACTTAATTTAAAAAATATTGCTACACAAAGAAACTACATGAAAGCTATTTTAGAATTATTTCCTAAAGATAGAATTTTCCCTGATGCTAACAGCACATTACGTGTTACTTATGGAAAAGTAAAAGGTTACAAACCAAATGACGCCGTTACTTACGAACCTTTCACCTATCTTGATGGTGTTATGGAGAAATACGTTCCGGGAGATTATGAATTTGATGTTCCTAAAAAACTAATCGATTTATACAACTCAAAAGATTATGGCATTTATGCTTCAAAAGGAAAAATTCCTGTTGCTTTTATAGCAACTAACCACACCACTGGAGGAAATTCAGGTAGTCCAGCGCTTGATGCAAAAGGAAACTTAATTGGATTAAACTTTGATAGAGTATGGGAAGGAACGATGAGCGATATTTATTTTTCCCCAGAAATTTGTAGAAATATAATGGTTGACATTCGTTATGTATTGTTTATAATTGATAAATTTGCCGAAGCTGATAACCTAATTAAAGAGCTAAAAATAATTACTTCAAAAAATAAAAAGTGATTTTTTAACATTAATTTAAGTTTTGGCACGATTGTTGTTGAAAAGTGGTCAAAGTAAAATATAGGTTTTTTAAAAAAAATTAAAAATTTATTTTAACCTATTAAAAAATTTATATATTTGCTTCGAATTAATAATTAACCTTTTATATTAAGTAAGATGAAAAAAGTATTTTTAAGTTTAGCTGTTATTGCTGCATTAACTGTAGTTTCTTGTAAACAAGCTGAAGCTAACGCTGAAGCTACTGCTGACACAACTGCTGTTGAGGCTGTTGATACTGCTGCTGCTGCTGTTGATACTGCTGCTGCTGCTGTTGACACTGCTGCTGCTCCAGCTGAAGCTCCAGCTGCTACACCAGCTGCTCCAGCTAAAAAATAATTAGTAAACACTAATTGTTTTTTAAAAGATTTAAAGCCATCCGCTAACGCGTGATGGCTTTCTTTTTCAATTATATTTTGCTAAAAAAGCAACTGTCCCACTAAAAAATGAGAATATTAAAATTATTTTTTTTTAATCTTTGAATTAAAATATCAAATATGAACATTGATGAAATCATAATTTCCATATTTTTTTGTATACTCGTAGCTGTCTTTTTAATATGGGTATCTAACATTGACAGAGAAATAAAAAAAGAAAAAAATATTAAAAAATATTACTTTGAAATTTTAAAAAAAGAGAAAGAAAAAAAAGAAAAAGAAATTGAAAAACCATAATTAAATAAACACTAATTTAATTATGCAATTATTTAATCTTATAAACTGACTTAAAAATCAATTATCTTAATAGAATAAAACCTTATGAGAAATAAAAAGCCTCTAACTATTCAGTTAGAGGCTTTTGTACTCAAGGCGGGACTTGAACCCGCACGAACATTGCTGTTCACTGGATTTTAAGTCCAGCGTGTCTACCAATTTCACCACTCGAGCATGATAAGTAGTTGAGCGAAAAACGGGGCTCGAACCCGCGACCTCGACCTTGGCAAGGTCGCGCTCTACCAACTGAGCTATTTTCGCATTCACATTATTTATTTAAACAGCAATACTTATGCTGTATTGCGGATGCAAATGTAATATTAAAAATGAATAATACAAACGTTTTTTTTGAAAAAAAGTTTGTTGAACCTAACCAATTGATAAACACAATTCAATAGCCACATTTATTTTTTCTGCAACATACGCTTTAATTCATTTAGCTTCATCAAAGCTTCAATCGGCGTAAAAGTATTGATGTCTAAATTCATTATATCTTCTCGTATTTCTTCCAATAAAGGATCATCTAGATTGAAAATATTCAGCTGCATCTCATCCTTAATCGATTTTATGCCACTTAATGATTCACTAGAATGGTTTTTTTCTAATTTCTTTAAAATTTTCTGAGCTTTCTGAATTACCATTTGTGGCATTCCGGCCATTTTTGCCACATGAATACCAAAACTATGAGCACTTCCTCCGGCAACCAACTTTCTGATAAAGAGAACAGTATCTTTTAACTCTTTTACCGAAACATTATAATTTTTAATTCTTAGCAACAACTCACTCATTTCGTTCAATTCATGATAATGCGTAGCAAATAGTGTTTTGGGTCTGGCCGGATTTTCATGCAAAAACTCGGCAATTGCCCACGCTATTGATATTCCATCGTAGGTGCTCGTTCCTCGACCAATTTCATCCAATAAAACCAAACTTCTATCTGAAATATTATTCAAAATTGAAGCGGTTTCATTCATCTCCACCATAAAAGTAGATTCGCCCATCGAAATGTTATCGCTTGCTCCTACTCGTGTGAAAATTTTATCTACAATTCCCATTCTGACTTTTTCAGCCGGAACAAAACTTCCCATTTGAGCTAATAAAACAATTAATGCCGTTTGTCTCAAAATTGCCGACTTACCGGACATATTTGGGCCGGTAATCATAATAAGCTGTTGCGATTCTCTATCAAGAAAAACATCATTAGGCACATACGGAATACCTACAGGCAAT
>CANJWG010000010.1 GCA_947478365.1 Flavobacteriaceae bacterium
ATTCTGATAAAGAGAAAAAATAAATTTGTCACCCTGAGCCAAGTCGAAGGGCAAATCCAAAACAAATAATGTACATTCTCAACATAGAAACGGCAACCAAAAACTGTTCGGTCTCTTTGGCTAAAAATGGGTTAACTGTTTTATGCAAAGAGATTGCAGAGCAAGGATATTCGCATGCCGAAAAACTACATGTATTTATTGAAGAAATTCTAAAAGAAACGGGAATTGGCATTAATGATTTGAATGGTATTGCCGTAAGCAAAGGACCGGGTTCTTATACGGGCTTACGCATTGGTGTTTCTACTGCAAAAGGCTTGTGTTATGCACTTGGAATTCCGTTGATTTCTGTTGACACTTTGCAAGTTTTAGCTAAAAAAGTTGTTGTTAAAGATGGTTTGATTGTACCTATGCTAGATGCGCGAAGAATGGAAGTTTATAGCGCTGTTTTTAATAACATGCATGACAAAATAATGAAAGTGCAAGCCGAAATCCTTACTGAAAATAGTTATGCTGAGATCACCGACACTATTTATTTTATTGGCGATTGTCAGGAAAAATGCAAAACGGTTTTAACTGCAACAAATTTTCATTTTCTTCCCGAAATAGTTTTCCCTTCTGCAAACGAAATGAGTGCGTTGAGTTTTGAGAAATTTCTCAAAAATGACTTTGAAGATGTGGCGTATTTTGAGCCGTTTTATCTCAAGGATTTTTTGATTACGAAATAAAATTAATTCTTCGAACTTTCTTTTACAAAAGGTTGAATAATAATTCCAGCAGCATCAAATGCTTCTTTGCAATTCTCTAAAACATCAGAACACATATCGCCAAAATCATCGTTTTTTGACCACGGGCGAATGGCTAATTGAATAGCAGCATCGGTTAGAAGATTAACTATTACTGTTGGAGCTGGAGTTTTAAGGACATTTGGATTGTTTTCTAAAACCTGCATCACAATTTCTTTAGCGGTTTTTATATTGGTATCATAAGAAATATTAAAAAGCAAGTTGGCTCTTCTGTTTTTCCCCAACGAAAAATTCGTGATAACGCCATTAGATAGAATTCCGTTAGGCACAAAAATAGTTTGATTGTTTCCGGTAACTAATTTGGTTACAAAAATTTGAATTTCGCTAACTGTTCCAGCTATACCTTGTGCTTCTATAGCATCGCCCACTTTGAATGGTTTGAATAAAATAATCAACACGCCACCGGCAAAATTAGATAACGAACCTTGTAATGATAACCCAACAGCTAAACCTATTGCTCCAAGAATAGCAACAAAAGAAGAAGTTTCAATTCCCAGTTTAGAAATAAAGGTTACAAATAGCAAAAAACGCATTGTCCAAAGTAAACTATCGCCTAAAAAAGTAGATAATGTTGGGTCTAATTCCCTTTTAAGCATTATCTTTCTAACCAAACGATTGATAAGTCGAATAGCATAAAGTCCGATGACCAGAATAACCAATGCCGAAATTAATTTCGGTGAATAATCAATTAAAAGTTTGATAAATTGATCAATATATTCCGTGAAGGAATGAATATAGTGGAGTTGTTTTTTTTCCATTTTTTGATAAAAAATCCCCAATATTAGGGATAAATTATTTTGGCAAAAATAGTAATTTTAAAAATTAATTGGCATTTTCATCTGCTGATTTTAGCACATCTTGTGTTTTTGATCATATTTATTTAGCATGTTCAGAAGTATCATCTGCAAACTAACTTATTTCCCTTTTTTTAAATTTCTGCTGTAATTTCCTTTATAATTTTTTTAAAATCAGAAGTTGGAATGTCACAAGTTTTGTTCTTACATATATAAAACAAGGTTTCTTTTTCAGAAAATCGATTTTCTAAAAAAGGAAGTTTTGAAACTTTTGTTGTTCCGGCAATTATAATGTTGGGCATATAGTTCCGCTTTATTTTTTCTAAATAATCCAAAGCATTATCACCACAAATGGCTAATTCTTTATTTTGTTCTGAAAAATGCAAAAGCACGTTCAGCCAATTTGAAAATGCAGAAGGATAGGTCGCCGTTGGAATGATATTCTGAACCATTTGTCGGCTTATTTTTTCGTAATAACTATTTTCAAAATAAATGCTCAATTTGAACAAAGCATCTGCGATGACTGAGTTTGATGCCGGAATTACATTGTCTTCTACTTCAAAATGAGTTGTGATTAATGCTTCATCCTGATTTGATGTGAAAGAGAAAAATTGAGTTTTCTCATTATAGAAATTATCAAAAACATAATCAGTTAACTGCTTAGCATTTTGCAACCAATTTTCATTAAAAGTCACTTCATATAAAGAAATAAAAGCCTGAATAACATTTGCATAATCTTCCAAGAAACCATTGATAGTAGCTTGCCCATCTTTGTAACTGTGTTTCAGATTTCCTTGTGAACTCCAAATCTTATTGACAATAAAATTAGCATTTTGTATTGCAATATCTAAATAATTTTGATTGCCCAAAGCTTTATATGCATCCACAAAACCCTTGAGCATAATAGCATTCCAAGAGGTTAGACACTTGTCATCTAATCGCGGTTTGCTGCGTTTTTCTCTTTCGGTATAAAGAATTTGTTCCCAGAATTTTTTCTTTTGTTCCAAAGTTTCGAGAAAAATATTTTCCTGTTTTGCAATTTCTTCTAGCGATTGATTTTGGATTAAAACATAATTTTCATTTTCCCAAAACCCAAATGCATTTACATTAAAAATTACCGAAAATAATTTGAAATCTTCTTTTAGTAATTGTTGCAACTCGACTTTTGTCCAAACATAAAAGGCACCTTCTTCGAGATGATTTGAGGCATTTAAACTATCAGCATCTAGGGCCGAATAAAAACTTCCTTCCTCTGTCAACCACTCTTTTTTTACAAAATGCAATGTCTTTTCTATAACTTCTTTATAGAGTGGATTACCGGTCAGTTTATAAGCATTGGCATAAAGTGAAACCAATTGCCCGTTGTCGTAAAGCATTTTTTCGAAGTGAGGAACGTGCCACTTCATATCAACAGAATAACGAGAGAATCCACCATCAATAGTATCGAACAATCCACCATAAGCCATTTTGGTCAAAGTCAGATTCACAAAATCCAATAGCGTTTGGTTTTTAGTTTGATAACCAAATCGCAATAGAAATTCATAGTTGGTTGGCATCATGAATTTAGGAGCTCGAGCCATCCCGCCAAATTCCCAATCGAAACTTTTTTGCCATTTGTAAACTAAAGATTCAAGTATTTCAAAATTTAAATTGGTTTCCGAATCGTTTTTTGAAATAATGCTAAGCGATTGTAAACCATCATTTAGTTTTTCGGCATAATCTAAAATGGTTTGTGGTTGTTCGGTATAAATTTCCTGAAGTCGTTCCAGTGAATTTATCCAGTCGTTTTTTCTGAAATACGTTCCACCCCAAATGGGCCTTCCATCTGGTAAGGTTACCACATTCATGGGCCAGCCACCTTGACCAGTCATCAATTGAACAGCTTTCATATAAACAGCATCAATATCGGGGCGTTCTTCGCGGTCAATTTTGATACTAATAAAATTTGCATTCATAGTTGAAGCCACTTCATTGTCTTCAAAACTCTCGTGTTCCATTACGTGGCACCAATGACAAGCCGAATAACCAATGCTGATGATAATTAGCTTGTTTTCGCTTTTAGCAATGGCAAGAGAATTGGCATTCCAAGCTTTCCAATGCACAGGATTGTTAGCGTGTTGCAATAAATATGGACTGGTTTCGAGATGTAATTCGTTCAATTTAGACATTAAAAAAGCGCCCATTTTTGGACGCTTAAAGTTAGTTTTTTATTTTGAATTATGCTTATCCGTTCAATGCTTCGACCACTATGTCTTTATCGTTTAGCATGTCTTTAAGCATATTTTCTATTCCGCTTTTTAAGGTAAATGTAGATGAAGGGCAACCGTTGCAAGCGCCTTGAAGTACTACTTTTACACGCTTTGTAGCTTCATCATACGAATCAAAAAGAATATTCCCGCCATCGGCAGCAACTGCAGGCTTTACATATTCTTCGAGGATATTGATGATTTGTTGAGACGTAGTATCAAGATTATCGAAGTTTTTGATTTGTTGTTTTTCCTGTTTTTCAGTAGCAATAATCTGACTTTCACCAATAACAGTTCCTCCATTTTCGATAAATTGTTTGATGAATGTACGCAGTTCCAATGTGATTTCATCCCAGGAAATACTATCATATTTGGTTACTGAAATATAATTTTCGGCAATAAAAATTTCTTTTACATAGTGAAATTTAAATAATTCCTGAGCCAAAGGCGATGGTTTAGCTTCATCTATGTTTTTGAATTCGGCAGCTGTTTTGGTCAAGGCTTTATTGACTACAAATTTAAGGGAAGCTGGGTTTGGCGTGGTTTCGCCATAAACAGCTATAGGTTGTTTTTTTGTTGGATTTTCATTTGGCAACACAATCACTCCACCATTATTTACAAAATTTTCAATTTGTTCTGCAACATCTTCTTGAACATCAGACCATTCAACAATGCTATATTTTTCGATGGCAATAAAATTTCCTGAGATATAAACAGTCTTTACAAAAGGGAGATAAAATAATTGTTGCGCTAAAGGAGAATTTTTGGCTTCGTCAATATTTTTAAATTCAAAGCTCTCATTTTGAGTAATAAATTCTGAAAATTCAAATTTTAATATGGCTGAATTTTGAGTTTCTTTTATGTTGATTTTCATTTGGGAAGTATATTTTTGTGCAAATTTAGCAAAGTTATTTTCTGTGAATACTTATATTTGGACAATTAAACAATTAATTAACATATTGTGGGATATTAGAAATTGTAAACCTTATGTACTTTTCTTTTATCAATAGGAAATAGGAGTAATGATATTTTATTATTGTTGTAATAGATAGAAAACTTATTACAAAAATTTATATATTTGAACACCGTGTTAAATTAATAAGCAAAATCAGTTGGAAAAGCAGAAAATACGGACTAACTGAATAAATATTAAGTATATAAAAAATCTTGTGTCATAACATTTAGATCCCATTTCTTATTAATAAATATAATTAACAATGAATTTTAGAAAGATTTATTTATTAGCCCTACTAATAGTTGCACAATTTTCCTATTCACAGGAAGGATTACCTGTTTACTCAGATTATTTATCTGATAATTATTACTTGCTTCACCCTTCAATGGCCGGAGCTGCTAATTGCGCGAAGCTTAGACTTACAGGGAGACAACAATGGTTCGGGCAAAAAGATGCCCCAGCTTTACAAACATTAAGTTATAACGGAGCTTTAGGGGAAAGATCTGGAGGAGGAATTATTGTATTTAACGATAAAAATGGTTATCATTCACAAACAGGGATGAAATTAACGTATGCCCACCATATCATGTTTTCACGTGATAATGTAGATTTAAACCAACTTTCATTTGGTATGAGTGCCGGGTTTGTTCAAAGTAATTTGGATGAAAGCACGTTTTATTATAATAATCCCGACTTTGACCCATCAATATTTGGGTCAATTCAAAAATCAACTTATTTCAATGTTGATATTGGAGCTTCCTATAATTTTCTTGATTTCTATGTTCATGCCACGATTATAAACGCATTGCAAAGTTATAGAAAATTATATACTGAAAGTGAACCGGTAAATTTGAAACGATATATTTTAAATGCAGGATATACTTTTGGCGATGCGGAACAAATTCTATGGGAGCCCTCTTTTATGTTTCAACATGTTGCCTTAACTAAAGAGACTTCAGTTGATTTAAATATTAAAGCTTACAAAGAATTAGATTTTGGCAAACTTTGGGGTGGAATCTCATACCGAAGAAGTCTTGACGGTGCGCAATTGACTCAGGGTAATGGTGTTGCAGATCAAAAACTACAATATGTAACACCAATAGTTGGGGTTAATTTTAAAAATTATATGTTTTCGTATACCTATTCACATTTGATAGGGGATGTTAAATTTGACTCTAGTGGTTTTCACCAAGTAACTTTGGGTGTTAATTTATTCTGTAAACCAGAGAAATACCACTGTAATTGTCCTGCAATTAATTAATTCAAATAGCTGTCCCGATTTATCGGGACAATTTTTTTAACCATGGTAATAAAAGCTGTAAACGGTAAAAGTCCACAAATACCCGAAGATTGTTTTGTGGCAGAAAACGCAACCATTGTCGGGGATGTTGTATTGGGAAAATCTTGTAGCGTATGGTTTAATGCCGTTATTCGAGGCGATGTTCATTACATCAAAATAGGAGACAAAGTTAACATTCAAGACGGAGCAATTATTCATTGTACCTATCAAAAGCATCCAACAGAAATTGGCAACAATGTTTCTATTGGTCATAATGCGATTGTTCATGGATGTAAAATCAACGATAATGTACTAATTGGAATGGGCGCCATAGTGATGGATAATTGTGTGGTTGAAAGCAATTCTATTATTGCTGCCGGCGCAGTGGTTACTCAAAATACGACAGTAGAATCAGGGGCTATTTATGCTGGAATTCCGGCTAAAAAAGTAAAAGATATTGATCAATCTGACTTTGCTGGAGAAATAGAGCGGATTTCCAATAATTACGTTATGTATTCCAGTTGGTTTAAAGAAGAGTAAAGGAAGCTTTTAGTTTAAGTCTAGCCCCGATGGGAGTGAAAATCCTTTTTATTGTTTTGTATTTAGGCAAGGTCAGTGTGTGTGACAAAAACAATAAAAAGATTGCAGCGGACAGCGGGAACATACTTGCTGAAAAAGGGAATGGTGTGCTTCAAATAATAAAAGAATGCCGAATGTCCACTGGACATTCTCCTCTTAATATCAAATTAAAAATCTTTACTAATAACGTTATACTTATTATTTAAAATATCGTTCAATACTTTAGGGTCTGAATTAGTATAGAAAATAGCCTTTGCCTTATTCATTTCATTATTTAACCCATTTCTTTCCAATAAAACATTTTTAGTTTGACGAGCAACTGCTTCGCCAGAATCGATAATTTTAATTTCTTTTGGGAGTATTTTTTTTATTTGTGGAATCAGATAAGGATAATGACTGCAACCTAAGACCAAATAATCAATATTTGCAGCTATCATAGGTTCTAAATAGCTATGGAGCAATTCATTCATTTCTTTAGAATTAATCTCCCCATTTTCAATTAACGGAACCAGACCATGACCTATTTGCTCAATGATTTTGGTGTCATGAAATTTCTCAGCCGTTTGGTTAAACAATTCACTGTTTAATGTCCCTTGAGTAGCTAAAATTCCAATAACATGTTTTTGTGAATTTAATGCTGCTGGTTTTATGGCTGGTTCAATACCGATGAATGGGATATCGTATTTAGTTCTTAGCTCTTTAATAGCATTGGTTGTTGCGGTATTACATGCTACCACTATAATTTTGCAATTTAGATTAAGCAAAAACTCCGTATTTTTAATGCATAACGCAATGATTTCTTCTTTAGATTTTTGACCATAAGGGGCGTTTTTACTATCGGCAAGATAAATGGTGTCTTCATTTGGGAGTAAATCGTGAATTTCTCTCCAAATTGATGTTCCGCCTACTCCCGAATCGAAAAGGCCTATAGGATTATGGTTTTCCATAGTGACAAAAGTAAAAAAAACTGCTCAAATCCCGAAGCTTCGGGAGAGCAGTTTTTAATATAATTATTAGAGAATTTGAACTCGTTTCAGATTAAAACCCTAAATCTTTTTTAACATCAGCTGTTAAATCTGGGCCATCAGCCAAAAGTAAATCAGCAACGTTTAAAACGTATTGATATCCTTTAGCTTTACCAACTTTTGCTATCGAAGCTTTGATTTTATCCATTAAAGGTTTTACCATATCCGCTTCTTTCTTTTGTAATTCTTTTTGAGCATTGTCTCTGTAATCCGTAATACGTTTAACTAAATCTTGAACTTCAGTTTGACGTGTTGCATTTACAGCATCTCCAACAGTTGCTGCTTCTTGGTCGTATTTTTTAATTTTGTTTTGGTATTCTTCAGCCATAGTTTTATATTCAGCATCGTAAGTTCCGCTCAGTTTTTCTAATTGTTTTTGAGCATCAAGCATCGCGGGCATTTTAGAAATTAGTTCATTCACATCTACATGTGCAGTTTTAGCTTGTGCATTGATGGTATAACTAGTTCCTAAACACAACACAGTAGCTAGTAGTAATGATTTCAATCGTTTCATTTTAAAAAAGTATTAATTAATTATTTGTTATTATTATTTTATTCTGTTTTTGGTTTATTTTTTGCGTCTTCTTTAGCTTTTTTTGCTGCTTCTCTATCTTCTATTATTTTTCTCTTTTTGTCTTCCAACGCTTTTTTTCTGTCTTCTAATAGTTTAGTTCTTGCAGCAGCTTTGGCTACTTTTGGATCTACCACTGTTGGATCTACCACTGTTGAATCTACCACTGTTGAATCTACCACTTTAGAATCAGATACTTTATTATCTTGAGTTGGAGTTGTAGTTTTATTATCAACGGCTTTCTCTTTAGCAGTAACCGTGCCATTTTTTTTAGCATTTTTGGCAGCAAGTAATTCTGCTCTTTTTGCTTCTTGCTCAGCTTTCTTAGCTTCTGCTGCAGCTTTTCTATCAGCTACAAGTTGTTCTCTTGCTTTCTTTTTGTCTTCTAGAGCTTTTTTACGAGCTTCTAGGGTTGGGTTAGCATCATTGGCCGCATCCTCTAATTCATCTTTTGCTTCTTGAGCTTTAACTTGTTTTGCACTCATTTGCTCTCTTTTCTCGGCTCTGGTAATAACTCTGATTACTTGGTCGCTTATGTCATATCTTTTTGCAGAAAAAAGCATGGTTAAATCGGAAGCCTTATCAAAAACAAAGTCATATTTTTTAGCTTCAGCAATATCTTGAACTGCAGTAAAAACTTGATCCTGAATTGGTTTTACTAATACTGCTTTTTGAATAATTAAATCACCATTTGGACCAAATTTCTTTTGTTGAAAATCTAGAAGTTCATTTTCTTGAAATTTTATTTCCTCCTCACGCTCATCAATTAATTCTTTAGTCAAAAGAGCTTTTTCAGTTTTTAATGCATCTTTTAATTTTGCAATTTCAATCTTTTTAGCTTCAATATCTTGCTTCCATTTTTGGGCCTTTTGTTCTAATTGACTTTTAGCTTCACTATAATCAGGCACATTTTGCAGAATATATTCCATATCTATATAGCCAATTTTAACACCTTTAGATTGTGCATTTGCCTGAAAAACAGCCGATAAAACCAAAATTGACATTAAAAAATATTTTTTCATTCTTAATTTGATTTAGAAATAGTGTACCAAATATAATTAAAATTGTTGACCTATTATAAAATGTGTTTCCCAACCATTAGGATTTGCATATCCAGGAACAGCATCAAAGCCATGGGCAAAGTCAATTCCTAATAAACCAAATGCTGGCATAAATATTCTCAAACCAAATCCAGCAGAACGTTGCAGCACAAAAGGATTGTATTCTTTAAATGTGTCAAATGATGATCCAGCTTCTAAGAAAGTCAGCGCATAAATTGATGCAGCGGCTTTTAAGGTCAATGGATATCGTAGTTCCAGTGAGAATTTATTATAAACTGTTGCGCCATCTTGTGATGATAATGATTGGTTTGGGTATCCTCTCAATTGGACAACTTCCCTTCCATCTAATGAAAAGTTGGCTAGTCCATCTCCACCAACGAAGAATCTCTCAAAGGGCACTAATCCTCTACCGTTATTATAGGCGCCTAAATATCCAAATTCACCTAATGCTCTTAATACTAAAGCTTTTGATTGAGATCCAGCTAATCTTGTATACCAATCGGCTTTGAATTTTACTTTATAATATTCCAGCCAGTTAAATTTTTGCTGATCAACTTTAGCTCTGTCAGCAGTGGCTAGTGTGTAATCTGTACCAACTGTTTGATAAATTCCTGAACCAGCTGTAGTTTCTTGCAAATAATCACCAACAGCCGCAATTGCTCCGTCAGCGGTTGGAACAGTATTTATACCAACATTTTCTTTATAAGTAAGCTTATACTCTTTTTGATTTTCTAAATCTCCATAATTTATTCCATTAAACATGGAATAAGGCAAAGTAAATTTTGCTGAAACGCTAAATTCAGAACCAGATGTTGGGAAAATTGGATTTACTCCTTTATTATTTCTACTCAAACCGAGCGTGTATGCTAAGTTTCTTGACGAACCGTCACCAAAGGTAAATAACCCCGTATTATAGTTGTTCAAATCATAATACTGAAAACTCACTGAACTTGAAAAAACGAAGAAATCATCCGGAATAGTTAATCTTTTTGCAATACCAACAGACAATGAAGTAATATTAAAACTTTTACTCTTATCTACATTAGTTGATCTCCCTGAGTAAAGAAACTGCTTACTATGAGATAGCGAACTAGAAAACTGAATTGGTTTTTTCCCGCCAAGCCATGGTTCTGAAAATGATAAGCTATACGTTTGGAAAAATGAACTTGCTTGTAAACGCAGGGCAACTTTTTGCCCGTCACCCATTGGTAGTGGTTTATAAGCTTCTTTTTTAAACAAATTCCGTGCAGAGAAATTATTAAAAGACAAACCTAGAGTACCTATGAATCCTCCCCCTCCATAACCTCCTTGAAGTTCAATCTGACTAGATCCTTTTTCAACAACATTATACTCAATATCTACTGTTCCAGCAGCTGGGTCAACATTTTTGAATTTTGGATCAATAGCTTCTGGGTCGAAGAAACCGAGTTGTCCAATTTCTCTAATTGTTCTAACCAAATCTTCTTTGCTGTATTTTTGGCCTGGCTGTGTTCTCAATTCTCTATAAATTACTCTATCATTGGTTTTATCATTCCCCACAACGGTAATATTATTAAAATAAGCGACAGGGCCTTCAGTAACTCTAATTTCAAAATCAATAGTGTCATTAGCAGTTTTTACTTCAACAGAATTTATATTTGAAAATAAATAACCATTGTTTTGATATAAATTGGTTAAATCTTCTCCATCTGGTTTTGATTTATCGGCAATTCTTTTATCCAGCAAAACACCATTATAAGTGTCTCCTTTTTTTATTCCTAAAATTTTTCCTAACAATTGATCTGAATAGACAGAATTCCCTAAAAATTTAATGTTTCCAAAATGATATTTTCTGCCTTCTTCAACTTTGACATTGATGGCTAACTTTGTTTTTTTGGCATTTAAAAATACAGAGTCGGTTATAACACGTGCATCTCTATATCCTTTTTCTTTATACTTATCAATAATGTAAACTAAGTCTTCTTTGTATTTGTCTTTAATATATTTTGACGCCTTGAAAATACGAATAGGATTAATTTGTTTCGTATTTTTCATTGCTTTCCTAAGTTTAACATCGGAGAACTTTTCATTACCTGCAAAAGTTATTTTTGAAACTTTTAACTTATCTCCTTTGTCAATATTGACAAGCATTTTAACATTATTACCTTCGGTTGTATCGGGAATTGTTTTTATGTAAACTTTGGTATTAAAATAACCGTCTTTTTTATATTTGTTTTCGATATAATTTTTAGTGGTAGTAATCAAGTTTTCATTTACAATTTTCCCTTTTGTCAATGAATTTTCTTTAATAAGTCCTTCTACTTTTGATTTTTTAACCCCTTGAATTTTTGCTTCACTAAGTTTAGGGATCTCAACAATATCAAGATCTAACCAAATACTATCCGTTTCTACTTTATTTACATAAAAATCAATATCGCTAAAAAGGCCAAGTTTTCCAAGTTTTTTAATGGCATTACTTAATTCTTCCCCGGGAACAGTAATTTGCTGCCCTTTTTCCATACCGGCAAAAGTGACTACGGTTTGTTCGTTATAACTAATTTTGCCATTTACTTTTACGTTGGCTAAAATATATTTTTTGCCTTGGTCGAACGGAATTCTTTCTTGGGCTTGTAATTGAAAAATAGTTCCAAATAATAAAATAAATAGGAATATTTTTGAAGGGCTAATCTGCACTGAAATTTTATTTAATTTGTTCACTTGTTTTTCCAAATCTGCGTTCTCTTTTTTGATAACTAATAATGGCTGTATATAAATCATCTTCTTTAAAATCTGGCCATAAAACATCGGTAAAATAAAATTCGGCATAGGCTATTTGCCACAGCAGGAAATTACTAATACGATGCTCCCCGCTGGTTCTAATCATTAAATCTACATCGGGTAAATTGTGCGTGTAAAGATGCTCATTTATAATTGATTCATCAATAGTGTCTATAGAAATTATATTATTTTTAACTTTCTCACTAATAATTTTAACAACATTTAATAATTCTTCTCTAGAACCATAGCTCAAAGCCAATGTTAGAGTCATTCTCGTGTTGTTTTTTGTTTTTTCAATAACAGATAAAAGCTCATTTTTGGCTTTCGTAGGAAGCAATTCAATGTTTCCAATACAGTTTAATCGAATGTTATTTTTTTCTAAAGTTGCTAATTCTTTTTTTAAGGAGTTGACCAATAGCTTCATCAATGAATCTACTTCTAACTTTGGTCTGTTCCAGTTCTCGGTAGAAAAGGCATATAATGTTAGATTTTCGATTCCTAGTTTGGCACAGGTTTCAACCGTAATTCTTACCGATTTAGTACCCTTTTCATGCCCAAGTGCTCTTAACAAACCTTTTTGTTTCGCCCAACGACCATTTCCATCCATAATTATGGCTAGATGTTTAGGTAAGTTGTCTTTATTAATGGTTTCTAATAAGCTCATTTTTTATTCTTTGCAATAACAAGGTTTTTCTCCAAAAGTGTAGGTAATCGTAAATCCACTAAATACATACCAATCCCTGCTGTTTAAATTACCAAATTTTAAAGGTTCTAAATTTTTATTTTTTGGCAAACTCCCATCTAAATTATCTGTGAAAGTATAACGTGCCCCAACTTCAATACCTAAAATTATATTTTCAAATACATTACTTTTAACGCCAACTATCATTGGCATGGCAAATGTACTTGAGTTATAATCTACATGGGTTTCCCCATTAACCACAAACAATTCATCATATGCAAAATACGTAATTCCCGTATAGACGTATGGTGTTACTTTTTTTGTCAACTTATCATGCAAATTAAAATCAAAAAAATTGAATTCCAATCCAGCTGAAAATTCTTTTATTTCATTTTTAAATTTATAACCTCTTTCCACTCTTCCGGGTACATCTGAATCTAAATCATTTCCAGAAATAGTCGACTGTGTATAGGAAAATCTATAAGAGTGTCTCGGACTTTTGTTCCATTTGTACAAAATTCCTATGGCCAATTTATTGGGAGAAACATAAGTGGTTTTACCCACATCTCCAATAAAATTACTTCCTCCTAAGAAAACACCAATTTCATTAATTTGTGCTGTCAAAACATTTTGGAAAATCAAACAAAAAAATAATACTAAAATCCTTTTCATCAAATTGAAAATAGCGTGCAAATATAACAATTCTCAGTACTTATCTAACATGAATTTTATATTTCTGCCAAATTAAATAAAGTGCTGATTATTATTAGTCTTACAATGGTTTCTATTCTAAAACGAGTTTTTTAGAATTGTAGTATAAACATAGGGGAATTTTTTCTAATTTCTCTTGTCTTCTCCCCAAAGTAATTTATTTCGAAGGGTTTTAAAAAATGTTTCATCGGGAATTTCAACCATATTAATTTTGAACGGCGTTTTCCTAATTATTAATTCAGAATTGTTGCTTATTGAGGCAATTCTGGAGTCTAATGAAACCAAATATTGTTCCTCTCTTCCTGAAACTTTTAGTTTTATTTCGGTGTCATCCGGAATTACTAGAGGTCTTGCGTTTAGATTGTGCGGAGCAATGGGCGTGATAACCAATCCGTTTACATTTGGTGTTAGAATTGGGCCGCCACAACTCAAGGAATAGCCTGTAGATCCTGTAGGCGTTGAAATTATTAGCCCATCAGCCCAATAAGAGTTTAAATATTCGCCGTTTAAAGAAGTTTCAATCGTAATCATAGAAGTTGTAGCTTTTCTGCTAACCGCTATTTCATTCATGGCAAAATTGAGGTCAATATCTGGACATTCAATGCTTAATAAAGTTCTTTCTGATATTGCATATTTTTTTTCTAAAACAATATGTAAAAATAATTCTATGTTTTCTTTTTGAACATTAGCCAAAAAACCAAGACGCCCAGCATTTACTCCAAGAATTGGAATTCCCGAATCACGAACAAAAGTAGCTGCTCTTAAAATTGTTCCGTCGCCACCAATACTAATAAGAATGTCAAAACTGCTATCTAAATCTTTGTGGGAAGCAAAAGTGCTATATTTTTTTCCAACTATTTCTTCTTTGTATAGAATTTGCAGAAACTTCTCCTCAATAACCAACTCAACATTGTTTCTATTAAAAAAAACAAAAATGTCTTTAATAATTGGTCGTGTGTCGTTTTGATAATATTGTCCAAAGATGGCAACTTTCATAGCTTACATATTTAAATACTTATCCAAATATTCAGAACGCTCTTTTAGGGTATTCAAATAATTGTCTTCATGATGTTCAGATACAATTTCATAATTATACCTGCGAAAAGATTGAATAATTTCATTCATAGCGCCAAGCGTCGTTTTTATAGTTACCTGTACTTTTTCAGCATTGGCTTCAGAAACAAAAACGCCAAGCAGTTTACCATTATTACTTTCCACAATTTGCGTAATCTGACTCATTGAATAATCTGCTGTTGGCTTTTCAACTACTATTATTCCACCGGTTTCTTTAAGGAAAGGTGTTTCGTTTAAAAACTTAATGACATCCGTAATTTCGTAGTAGCCAATATACTTATTGGTTTCATCCAAAATAGGAACAATGTTCGAATTATTTCTAGCGAAAACTTCTAACACATCTAGCCAAATCATAGATTCTCGTACAAAGAAACCTTCAAAAGCATATTGAAAATCAATTATTTTTTTGTCTGTACTAAAGGTTTCAGCATCAACACCAGATATGCATCCCAAATAGATTCCATTGTCCATAATCGGAAAATGAGAATAGGGGTTTTCTAAGAAAAAATCCTGAATTTCTGATACAGTTTCTGTAATCGAAAATGGTTTAAAATCGTTATTGATATATTCAGAAAGTTGTCTCATGTAGGCTGTATCTTTTAGCGACTGCAAAATAATCAAAATTTGGGACATGATGACTTAGTTTTACTTTGTATTTTTGTAGTCATATTTTTATCACAATTATTTTTCATGACAAAATTAAGCGTAAACATCAATAAAATAGCAACTTTGCGAAACGCTCGTGGCGGAAATGTTCCAGACTTATTAAAGGTTGCTGCAGACCTTCAAAGATTTGGCGCACAAGGAATAACTATTCATCCTAGACCCGATGAGAGACATATTCGATATCAAGATGCACGCGATTTAAAGCCAATTGTCTTCACCGAATTCAACATTGAAGGCAATCCGCAACATAATTTTATCGATTTAGTTTTAGAATGTAAACCCGAACAAGTAACCTTGGTTCCCGATGCTATTGGTGCGATAACATCTTCTGCAGGTTGGAATACAGTTAAAAACCAATCGTATTTAACTGAAGTAATTCAGGAATTTCATCGCAACGGAATCAGAACTTCTATTTTTGTTGATCCAGTTTTAGAAATGATTGAAGGGGCCAAAAAAACAGGAACCGACCGAATAGAATTATACACCGAAGCCTTCGCAAATCAATATGGTTTGGGAAATCAAAAAGCAATTGAACCTTATACAGAATCAGCAGTTTTGGCCAATGAACTTGATCTCGGAATCAATGCCGGACACGATTTAAGTTTGGATAATATCAAATTCTTTAAGGATAACATTCCAGAATTGTTAGAAGTTTCCATTGGTCATGCCTTAATTTCAGAAGCGTTATATCTTGGCTTGGACAATGTAGTTAATATGTATTTGAACAAATTAAAATAAATCCTAAATCAAAAATGTTATTACATTCTCGTATCGAAGGCGAAGGTAAGCCACTTTTAATCATCCACGGTTTTTTGGGAATGTCCGACAATTGGAAATCATTAGCGCCTTTCTATGCTACCGAAGGTTTTCAGGTACATATGATTGATATGAGAAATCACGGAAAAAGTTTTCATTCCGATGAATTCAATTATACCGTAATGTCGAATGATATTTTTAACTATTGTCAACACTATCATTTAGAAGATATTTCGATTATAGGTCATTCCATGGGTGGAAAAGTTGCAATGCTTTTTGCTACAACGTATCCTGACATGGTCGAGAAATTGATTGTTGCTGATATTGGTCCGAAATATTACGTTCCACACCATCAAGATATTTTGGCAGGATTGAATGCGGTTAATTTTTCTACAAAACCAAGCAGAGCAGAAGTCGAAGAGCTTCTGTATCCATTTATTCCCGATTTTGGCACAAGACAATTTTTGATGAAAAACCTTTATTGGGCTGAACCCGGACAATTAACCTTCCGATTCAATCTACCTGTTTTTAATGCCAAAATAGAAACTATTGGCGAAGCCTTGCCAAAAGGAAATCATTTTGATAAACCAACGCTTTTCATTCGTGGCGGGAATTCGAAATATGTTTTAGACGCTGATATACTGGAAATTAAGAAGCATTTTCCGATTGCTGAACTTATAACTATTCCCAATGTTGGACATTGGCTTCATGCCGAAAACCCAAAATTATTTTTTGAGGAAACTATTCTTTTTTTAAAATAAAAAATCCCTTTTCAATTGAAAAGGGATTTTAATTATAACTAATATAGTTTAATTAGTTTTTGATAAATTTCTTAACAGCAATACCAGAATCAGTATTAATGTTCATAAAATAAACACCTGCACTTAATTCAGTTACATCTATCTGTACCTCTGATAAGTTATTAACTTTCATGGTTTTAACAGTTCTTCCGTTAATATCATTAATGTCAACATTAGTCAAAGTGATGTTGTAATTGTTTGAAATGTTTACCACATTGTTAGCAGGGTTTGGGTCAGCGCTGAATTTTTTAGCAAAAGCCTCGTTAACTCCCATATCTGCTGTAGTTGTTACTTTGAAATCATCAACCATAAGCATGTAGTGGTCAGCACCTTCGTTTCTAATTCCAATTCTAATAGTTTGTCCATCATAAGCATCCAATGCTTCGGTAGACACAGTCCAATCAGGATAAGTTGCTGTTCCACTAGTAAGAATATCAAAGTCGCTACTTGCAAGTGGTTCACCAGTACCAACATAAACACCAATACTGAATTCTTCTAAACCATAAGAATCTGACATTGATTTAAGCCAAACAGTTAATTCGTTACCAGTTGAACCTAAAGTAATAGCTGGACTAATTAACCAATCTTCATTTAATGGGGGTGTCCCAGAAGCAGCCCATGAAGCAGCATATTTTTCTCCGGAACGAGGATCAAAATTTCTAACCTCTGCACCAGAAGCAGCATTAGTAACAGCTGCTGCAGTTGGGTTAAAGATTATGAAAGCTTGTGGATCCCCAGCATTTGCCCATGTAGGAGTTGCAGTACCACCAGTATATGTGTTTAATAAATCTAAGTCTAAAGTAGACCAATTTCCAAAACCAGTAATAGCAAAATCAGTATAAGAGTCAAAATTGTCCTCAAATAAAGTAGTTTGTGAATTAGCATTTAATCCAAATGCTAAAAAAGCAGAAAGTAAAATTTTTTTCATAATTGTTTTTTTTAATTAATAAGTACAAAAGTAAAAAAATATATTACATTGGCAAATAAAATTTATAAAAGTTTACAAATGAAAATACTTATCAGAATATTCGTAACCTCACTTTTAGTAATGGCTATTGCTTACCTAATGAAAGGAGTGGTTGTTAACGAATTCAGTACGGCATTAACAGTTGCCATAGTTTTGGGCTTACTTAACTTTTTTGTGAAACCAATTTTGGTGCTATTCACTTTGCCTGTAACTATTTTTACACTTGGATTGTTTTTATTGGTAATCAATGCCGTAATGATATTACTCTGCGATCATTTTGTGGAAGGATTTCACGTTAGTTCGTTTTGGACAGCTATGTTATTTAGTATCATTTTGTCACTTTCGCAATCCTTGGTTTATCAAATTACAGGAGATTCAAAAAATAGGTTGTAAATCAATAAAATAAAAACTTGGTTGGGTTGCATAAATGTTATAATTTTGCAACCCAATTTTAGTATGTATAAATATGAATATTACAAGAAATAATGTAGATGCATTGAATGCTATTGTTACTGTTGAAGTGGCAAAAAATGATTATGCAGAAAAGGTAAATAAAGTATTGGCAGATTATCGAAAAAACGCTGCAATCAAAGGTTTCAGAAAAGGAACTGTACCAATGAGTCTAATCCAAAAGCAATACGGTAAAGCTATTTTATTAGAAGAAGTAAATAAATTGTTGCAAGACAATCTGAACAAATATTTAGTTGCAGAAAAATTAGATATACTTGGAAATCCGTTGCCAAAAGTAACCGAAGATTTCAATTGGGATTTAGAAGATTATAAATTCGAATTCGAATTGGGTTTAGCTCCAGAATTCGCAGTTGATTTATCAGCCAAAAACAACTTGGTGCAATACAAAATAGTTGCCGATGATAAAATGTTGAATGACCAAGTAGCCCGTATTCAAAAACAATACGGAAAACTAATCGCAAAAGACACTGTTGAGGGAGGAAACGATGTTTCCGGGTTTTTTACAAATGAAGAGATAGGAATCAACAATAGAACAACGTTATCATTAGATACGTTCGCTGACAAAAAAATGGCTAAATCGTTTATTGGTAAAAAAGTAGGTGATGTTGTGACGTTGAAAACAAAAGGTTTGTTTGATGATGATCACAAATTAATGGACGTTTTAGCCATTGGTCATGATGATGTTCACGGTTTGGATATAGAAGTGACTTTCACTATTGATGAAGTGGTAGGTCACGAACTGGCTACTTTAGACCAAGAATTATTTGACAAATTATTTGGGCCAAAAGTAGTGACTTCTGTAGCTGAACTAAAAGCAAAAATCAAAGAAGATGCTGAACAACAATTCAAGCAACAATCCGATCAAAAATTCTTAAACGATGTTACGGAGTCTTTAATTTCAACAACTAAATTCGAATTGCCAGCTTCTTTCTTAAAAAAATGGATACAAACTGCAGGTGAAAACCCAATGTCAGCCGAAGAAGCCGAAGCAGAATACACTAAATCCGAAAACGGTTTGCGTTATCAACTAATTGAAGGAAAAATAATGGCAGATAACAATCTCCAAATTACTTTCGAAGAGTTAAAAGACTACACTTCAAATGTGATCAAAAAACAAATGGCACAATTCGGACAAATGAATCCAACCGATGAAGATGTTCAAGGAATTGTAGCTCGTGTAATGTCAAACCAGGATGAAGTAAAACGTTTGTCAGAACAAGTTATGAGCGAAAAAATGCTAAACTTGTTTAAAGACAAAGTAAAAGCAAAAACAAAAGAAGTAAGCTATGATGATTTCATTAAAGCAATGTATGGTGAATTAAAACACTAATAATATATTTTACTATATTTGAGCGTCAAAGTAATTTGGCGCTTTTTTTATTCTGAACTTGTTTACTGCGTCATTTCGCTGCGCTCGGGTCAGAATTTTTAGGAGCTTTTTCCGGCTATACGTTCCAATCTTTTTATTGTTTGTCTTGCTGAGCTTGTCGAAGCACAAAACAATAAAAAGGATTTCCACTGCTATCCGGGCTAGGGTTTCGGCTTACCGACACTCTGTCACTTTAAATAACAAGGCACAAACTTTGACTAAAACAAAACAGTATTTTAAAACCCATAAAAAAATTTAAAATGGACTACGGAAAAGACCCGAGAGCTTCGCTCGAAATGGCGAAGCAATTCAAAAAATTTGCTACCAAAAAACACGGTGTAAACAGTTTATATTACGATAAAATTGTAGGTAGCATGACGCCTTATATTATTGAAGAACGTCAAATGAATGTGTCGCAACTTGACGTGTTTTCTCGTTTGATGATGGACCGAATAATCTTCATGGGAACAGGAGTCGACGATTATATGGCCAACATTATCCAAGCGCAATTGTTGTTTTTGGAAAGTGTTGATGCTTCAAAAGATATTCAAATATATATCAATTCTCCAGGAGGAAGTGTTTATGCTGGACTTGGAATTTATGATACAATGCAATATATCAAGCCAGATGTAGCAACAATTTGTACCGGAATGGCAGCTTCTATGGGAGCCGTTTTATTATGTGCTGGTGCAGCCGGAAAACGTTCGGCTTTGCCACATTCAAGAGTAATGATTCACCAACCTTCAGGCGGCGCATCTGGAGTGGCAACCGATATGGAAATCAACTTAAAAGAAATGTTGAAACTAAAAGATGAGTTATACCAAATAATCTCTCATCATTCCGGACAAACATTTGATAAAGTACACAAAGATTCTGAACGCGATTACTGGATGATTGCCGATGAAGCTAAAGAATACGGAATGATTGATGAAGTTTTAAGAAGATAATCCCAGTTTTCAGTTTACAGTCACAGTTCACAATAACTGCGACTGCGACTGCGACTGCTAACTAAAAAAAATGGCAAAACAAGTTTTAGAATGTTCTTTTTGCGGAAGGAAAAAACCGGAAACCAATTTATTGATCGCCGGAATAAATGCGCATGTTTGCGATAGATGTATTGAACAAGCTCACGGAATAGTTTTAGAAGAATTAAAATCAGGCGGAAATACTTTGAAATCAAGTTCTGATTTGATATTGAAAAAACCAAAAGAAATACGGGCTTTCCTTGATCAATATGTTATTGGACAAGACCAAACCAAAAAGGTAATGTCGGTTGCCGTTTACAATCATTACAAACGATTGATGCAATTGCAGCACGAAGAAGATGTTGAAATTGAAAAAAGCAACATCATCATGGTTGGGCAAACCGGAACCGGAAAAACATTGGTAGCAAAAACCATTGCGCGAATGCTTGAAGTTCCTTTAGCTATTGTTGACGCAACCGTTTTAACCGAAGCGGGTTATGTTGGAGAAGATGTAGAAAGCATTTTAACCCGATTATTACAAGCAGCCGATTATGATTTGGCTAAAGCCGAAAGAGGTATCGTTTTTATTGACGAGATAGATAAGATAGCCCGTAAAAGCGACAATCCATCCATAACTCGAGATGTTTCTGGCGAAGGCGTACAACAGGCTTTGCTTAAATTATTAGAAGGAACGGTCGTAAATGTGCCACCAAAAGGAGGAAGGAAACATCCAGATCAAAAATTTATTGAAGTCAATACCAAAGATATTTTGTTTATTGCCGGAGGTGCTTTCGATGGCATCGAAAGAATTATTTCTAAACGACTGAACAGAACTGCGGTTGGTTACAGCACTTCCAGAAATATAGACAATATTGACAAAGACAATTTACTTCAATACATTATTCCAAAAGACATCAAAGATTTCGGATTAATTCCCGAAATCATTGGCCGACTTCCGGTATTAACACATATGGATCCTTTGGATAGAGAAACGCTTCGGGCCATTTTAACGGAACCAAAAAATGCCTTAATCAAGCAATATAAAAAGTTGTTTGCGATGGATGAAGTGAAATTCACCATAGATGACAACGCCTTAGATTATATTGTTGACAACGCGTTGGAATACAAATTAGGAGCAAGAGGTTTGCGTTCACTTTGTGAAGCCATTTTAACCGATGCTATGTATGATTTGCCGAGTTCGAAAGAAAAAGAACTTCATGTCGACGTTGATTATACAAGGGATGCGTTAACCAAAAATTTACTAAAAAGGCTAGAATTAGCTTCGTAAAAATTTAGGTTTTTATTAGTGCTGTGTTCCTACTTTTATTTTACTCTGATTAGAAGCATAAACTAAACATCGTCTTCCCGAACCACATTTCATTCGGTGAGGGCCACAAGACACTAAAAAAATTACAAGGAGTAAATACCAAACGACTTTTCTCATAACTAAATTGATTTCACTTCGTTCTGCATACATTTTAATTGCTCTAAATATTCTCTCTCGTTAGAAAGCCGCGGTATTTTGTGTTGCCCGCCGAGTTTATTGTTTTCTTTAAGCCAATCGTAAAATAAATTTTCACGAGCCACATTAATTTTTAGCTGATTTAGCGTCATATTATTATAGCGTTTGGCTTCGTAATCGGAGTTCAAAGATTGCAAATTTTCATCCAATGTTTTTTGAAACAAAGCCATATCTTCTGGTTGTTTTTTGAATTCAATCATCCATTCGTGTGCTCCTTTTTCTTTGTCTTTCATAAAAATAGGGGCAACAGTATAGTCTTTCACTTCACAATGAATATCCGAACAAGTTTTAGCTAAAGCCATATCGGTATTTTCAACCATTAATTCCTCGCCAAACACATTAATATGATGTTTGGTTCTTCCCGTAACTCTTATTCTGTAGGGTGACAACGAAGTAAAACGAATGGTATCGCCAATTAAATAACGCCAAAGTCCAGCATTAGTGGTAATAACAACCGCATAATTCTTAAACAATTCCACATCTGCTAGCTGAATTACTTTTTGGTTTTCGGTGCCAAAAGTATCCATCGGAATAAATTCGTAGAATATTCCGTAATCTAACATCAGCAATAAATCGTTGGAATAATTCAAATCTTGTATGGCAAAAAAACCTTCAGAAGCATTATAGATTTCGTAATATTTGAAATTGTTATTTGGTAAAAGTTTTTTGTATTGATCACGGTAAGGCTCAAAACTTACACCCCCGTGGAAATACACTTCTAGGTTGGGCCACAATTCCATTATATTGTTTTTACCGGTTTCGGTCATAATTCTGTTTAGCAACACCAACATCCATGACGGAACACCTGCAAAACTTGTCACGTTTTCGTTCATGGTTTCGTTAATAATGTGGGTGATTTTGGTTTCCCATTCGCTCATCAAGGATGTTTTACTACTAGGTGTACTGCTGAATTCAGCCCAAATAGGCATGTTTTCAATAAGAATTGCTGATAAATCACCAAAATACGTATTGTTGCTTTCATAAATCTGTGAACTTCCGCCGAGGCGTAAACTTTTGCCCAAAAACATTTCTGAGTTTTCGTTGTTGTTCAAATACATACACAATAAATCTTTACTGCCTTTGTAATGACAATCTTCCAGAGCTTCATTACTAACCGGAATAAATTTGCTTTTGGCATTGGTTGTTCCGCTCGATTTGGCAAACCATTTTATTGGCGTATTCCAAAAAACATTTTGTGCTCCCTTTCGGGTAAGTTCAATCATGGGTTCCAAATCATCATAATTCGAAATAGGAACTCTTTCAGCAAAAGTTTGATAGGATTTGATACTTCCAAAATCATATTTCTGTCCAATAACGGTCTCTTCCGAAGAACGAATTAATTTCATCATTAATTCTTCTTGAACTTCATGCGGATACTTTAAAAACAACTCAATCTGATGAATGCGCTGTTTCAAAACCCAAGAAGCGATAGAATTGATTATTGGAAAGGGCATATTGATTTTAGAATTTCGATTTACGATTTAGGATTTGTAACTTTACGCTAAAATAGCAAATAAATCTTAAATCCTTATTTCTAATTCCTAAATAAAAGATGACTTACGAAGGCTTATTAACCAAAATGCAAACCGAATTTACAAATCCCATTCAGTATTATTTGGTTTTCGAAAATAGTTTTTTGAGTTTGAATCAGTTGTTAGGAAAATCGATGGAAATAAATTTTATTGGTTACCAATGTTTACATTGTGGTAAAAAGAAAAAGATTTTCCGTCAAGGTTTTTGTTATGATTGTTTTATGAGTTCTGCTGCAGCTGGCGATTGGATAATGAAACCCGAACTGAGCACCGCGCATTTAGACATTGAAGACCGCGATTTAGAATATGAAAAAAGAGTGCAATTGCAACCACATATTGTTTATTTGGCATTATCGAGCGAAGTTAAAGTTGGCGTTACTAGAGAAACCCAAGTTCCAACACGTTGGATTGATCAAGGCGCCATTCAAGCTATTCCAATTGTTGAAGTTCCAAATAGATATTTAGCCGGAATTACCGAAGTTGCTTTGAAGAATCATTATGCTGATAAAACCAATTGGCAAAAAATGTTAAAAAACGATGTGCCAGAAGTTGATTTACTCAAAGAAAAAGCATCGCTGAAATATTTAATTCCAATGGAAGTTCAGGAGTTTTATTATTCCGAAAAGAATAATTTATATGAATTACAGTATCCTGTTTTACAATACCCAACAACAGTAAACAGCTTGAATTTAGAAAAATCACCAAATTTCTCCGGGAATTTAACTGGTATCAAAGGGCAATATTTGATGTTTGAAGATGGAACGGTTTTTAACGTCCGTACTTTTGAGGGTTATGTGGTGAAGATTTCGATTTAAATAAAAATTACCTAACAATAATTGTTATTACGACGAAGGAATTACAAAAAAAGATTTTATTTTTCAATTTTCTTTGGTTCTGCTTTTTTCTTTTTGTTGAACAAGCCGTTTAGTAAATCTTGGGCCTGTGTTTTTAAATCTGGTTTTGGCGTCGCCGTTTTGGAAGTATCCTTTGGCGTTGTGCTGTTGTGAATTAAATTTCCTAATGCCGAAATGCCTTGTTGAATTAGTTTGTCTTTTTGTTGTTTTACCAAGTTTGTCACCAAAGTATTCGTAGCTTGTTTCACATCAGTGCTGATTTGTGGTTTGCTGAAATTACCAGTTAGAATAGCATTTACCGGAATGGTTTCAAACTTTTTAGCATCAGCCGGAGTTAATTTCCCAATCAAATTATTGATTTCTGTTCCTAAATATTTTACAGGAACCTCTAGTTTCATGGTGTAGTTCATAAATTGCTCAAAACTATGTGTTCCAGCTATTGTGGCTTTGACATCTTGGTATTTGATGTCAAATGGTTTTACGTTTACTTTTCCGTCTTTAAAAGTTAAAGCTATTTTTAAATCATTGAGGTTTAGTTTTTTCAGATCGATAAACCCTAACTTGTCATCTAATACACTTAATAAAGTCGAATTACTTGAATTCACGGTTGTTGAAAGTAATTGACCAAATATATCTCCACTAATACTTTTCAAATCAGGTGTAATTTCTTTGTCTTTTAGATTTCCAGAAAGTTTGATTTTAGAGTTCAGTTTTCCATTAATTACTCCAGCTATTGGAGCAATTTTTTTCATTATGTCCAACTGTGTAAAGGTTTGTGAAATATCAACACCATTTAACCCCAAATCCATATTGAACTTGGAGATTTTTTCTTTGGTAGAAACATCACCATTGAAAGTAATCAAGCCACCAAAAATATCAGTTTTGCCACTTTCCAAAGTAGCTTTTTGGTCTTTAATAATTATTTTTCCTGATACATTTTTTAAAATCAAATTATCATACAAAACCGTGTTCGCTTTTGCTGTCAAAGAACAATTCAAAAACGCCGGAATTTTCATCGCTTCATTTGCTTTGGTTTGTTTTTTAGCATCCGTTTTCGAAGTCATAAAATCGCTTACCGCTAATTGATTCGAATTCAAATTAAAATTTCCTTTCAATTCTTGGTTTTTAAATACAAAGCCATAGAAATTTTCCAAAATACCTGTTACTGCCAAATCCGTTTTTCCAGTTGTTGCATTAAATTGTTTTAAGTTCACTCGGCTTGGGTCAAATGAAACCAAAGCTCTGCTGATTTTCATGGTTTTACCTTCTTCATCCGTATAATTAAAACCTGTTAAGTCAATTGTTCCGGCGTTTCTAATTCGGGCATAATCACTTTTCTCAACCGATTGCATATCGAATGCTGTTGTTACATCGGCTTTTAGAATTCCAGTTAAGGGCTTGTCCAATTTTACAGGATACGCTTTTGTAAGATTAGCCAAATTTATAGTTCCTTTAAGTACAGCATTTACCAAAGCATTCTCAGAAATATTTTTAATATTTGCTTTCGCATTAAAAACATCTTGGTCAATTTGGAAAGATAATTTATCCAAGTTCACATAAGTGTCATTCATTATGCCAGTTTCATTAATGATTTTGGTGTCAATGATAATATTTTTAACAGATTTTGGAAGATTTGGATATTGAAATGAGGCGTTATTCGAAGCAATTTCAATATTGAATTTTGGTACAGATGTGTCTGAAAATAATCCTTTTGCAAAACCAACAACCGTAAAATCTCCATTGGTTTTAACATCTTTCAAATTGCTCGAATATTGCGCCGGAATTAATCCCAAGAAGTTTTTGAACGAAGAAGTAGGTGTTTTAAATGTCAAATCATATTGTTGTCCGGCATCGACCAATTGTATGAAACCGTCAAATTCTAGAGGCAATTCATTGATTTTAGCTTTATTTTCTTTGAAAGTATATTTGCTTTTATCTAAATCAATTCCGAGAATGGCATCTAATGAAACAACTACATTTTTCATATAGTTCGCTTTATCCATATCAAGCGAAACTTTTGCAGTTGTTTTGGTTATTAAATCAAGTTTTGACGAAGTAAAATCTCCAGTTCCTTCATGGTTAATACTGTCTAAAACCATTTTTATTTTTGACTTTTCATCATAATATTTGAATTTAAAATTGGCAACAGAATATTCTTTTATTTTCAGCGAAAGAGGTTTGCTTTTACTTTTATCAGCTTTGCTTTTATCTTTTAAAGCAATATCGTAATTGCCTAAACCATCTTTGTTAAAGATAATGTTTATTAAACCGTTTTTAGATGAAATCCCATTAATGTTCATCGGTTCGTTATCACCATTAAATATTTCTTTGATAGACATTTTAAAATTTAATTCTTCAAAAGCCACTAATGTATCGCCTTCGAATGGCGCTTTGTTGATGATTGATAATTTTTCTATCGAAACACTTGCATTGGGAAAATTTCGAAACAAGCTCAAATCAACATCGGCGAAAGCTACTTTGGCATCGACATTTTCATTGATAGACGATAAAATTTTGGCTTTTATTTGATCTTTAAAGAAATACGGAATTGCGAAAGCTGAAATCAGTAATACAAACAAAATAATTCCAACGATTTTCAAGATTTTCTTTAACATGATGTGATAGATTTAGTTATACATTAACTCAACAAAAATAGACCTTTTCTTCATAAAGCGGTTACTATTTATAGAAGTTTTAAGATTTGGTCAAAAGACAATTGTTGAGAAATTGTTATTAACAGTCGGCTATTTTTTGGCGTTATTCTAAAATAGTTTAGTTAATTTGTGCTTACATGAAAAAGCAGCATCAAGCCATTTTATCGTTAGGCAGCAATCTAGGCAATCGTCACGAAAACATTGTCCGTTGCATTAATAATTTGCATAATGAAATAGGAACAATTATTAGAGTTTCCAAGCTTTATGAAACTCCTTCTTTGGGTTTTGAAAGTGAAAAATTCTATAATTGCGCTGTGATTATGAATACACATAAGTCGGCACATCAAATTCTGGAAGAATGTCTTTTGCTCGAAGAAGCTTTAGGAAGAGTTCGTGAAGATGTTGATGGGTATCAAGCGCGAATTATTGATATAGATGTTATTACTTTTGATGAAGAGATTATCGCTTCCGAAAAATTGCAAGTGCCTCATCCCGAGATGCAAAACCGATTGTTTGTATTGTTACCAATGCAGGATTTACATTTAGATTGGCGTCATCCCATTTTACAAAAATATTTGCATGAATTATTGGTGCTTTCAGAGGACAAAAGTAACTGCAAAATCATTCAGAAACTTGAAATTCCAATTGCTAAATTAAAACTCGATCATTTCAATTACATTGCTATTGAAGGAAATATTGGTGCCGGAAAAACTACCCTGACGAATAAATTAGCTGAAGATTTTAATGCCAAATCAGTTTTAGAAAGATTTGCAGACAATCCATTCTTGCCAAAATTCTACGAAGACCAAAACCGTTATGCTTTTCCTCTGGAAATGTCTTTTTTAGCCGATAGATACCAACAAATTTCGGATGATTTGGCTCAGTTTGATTTGTTTAAAGATTTTATTGTAGCCGATTATCATATTTTTAAGTCTTTGATTTTTGCTAAAGTTACGCTTGCCGAAGACGAATTTCGTTTGTATAAAACGATGTTTGATATTATCTATAAAGAAATGCCAAAACCCGATTTATACATTTATTTATATCAAACTTCGGAGCGCCTTTTGGAAAATATTAGAGTAAGAGGAAGAAGTTATGAGCAGGAAATTCCGGCCGAATATCTCGAAAAAATCAATAATGGTTATTTAGATTATATCAAATCTCAAACAGAATTAAATGTTTTGATTATTGATGTAACCAATAGAGATTTCCAAAATAATCAAGTAGATTATGTTTTTATTTTAAACGAAATTCAGAATAAGATTTCTAGTTAATAGTTAATTTTTTAAACAAATCCCAAACAACAATTCCGGCACTTACCGATATATTTAAGGAATGTTTTGTTCCCAATTGCGGAATTTCAATTGTTCCATCGCAAAGCTCGATGGCGCTTTGGGCTACGCCATAAACTTCATTTCCAAAAACCAAAGCATATTTTTTTGTTTTATCTACTTTAAAATCCTGAAGAAAGATTGCATTTTCAACTTGTTCTATAGCAAAAACGGTAACATTTTCTTTTTTTAGATCTTCAATTAAGCTTAGAATATCTTCTTGATATTGCCAAGTAACGGTTTCTGTTGCGCCAAGTGCAGTTTTGTGGATTTCTTTGTTTGGTGGTATTGCAGTTATGCCACACAAATATATTTTTTCAATCAAAAAAGAATCAGCTGTTCGAAATACGGAACCAATATTATGTAGACTTCGGATGTCATCTAAAATAATTATTATGGGTGTTTTTTTGGCTTCTTTAAAATCAGCAATTGATTTTCTATCAAGTTCTTTATTTTCAAGCTTGCGCATATTTTTTTTCATAAAGATATTTAAAAAAAAACCCGTCTCGTTTTTTACAACGAGACGAGACTTTCTTGAATTATAATTAAGTAAAATTAACTTTTTGTAGGAGCAGCAGCATCAGCCGGAGCATCAGGTAAAACAGTTCCTTTAATAGTAACTACTTTAGTTTCTTGTCCTACAGCATTTGATTTTATAGTTACAGTTTTTGTAAATGCACCAACTCTGTCAGTAGCATATTTTACACCAATAACGCCTTTTGCGCCTGGAGCAATTGCGCCTTCTGGTTTAGAAGGAACCGTACAACCACAAGAACCTTGAGTGCTTTCAATTACTAAAGGTTTGTTTCCGTTATTTACAAAAACAAATTCTCTTTTTCCATCAGCATTGTGAGGGATTGTTCCGTAATCGATAGTTTCATTTTCGAAAACCATTCCGGCTCCGTCAACTTTTGGAGATTCAACTTTAACTGGAGCGTCAGCTTTCTTAGCAGTCTTTTTTGCAGTTTGTGCGTTGCTAGTTGCAACACCAAAAACAGTAATTGCAGCTAATAAGATAATTCTTTTCATTTTTATAGTATATAAGTTTCTGCCACAAATCTATTTAAAAATTGTAACGATTCTCTTTTTTTTGTCTTAAGGTTAAATTAATTTTTTTTAGGAAGGCTAATTCATTCTAAAATATTTAAATTCGCTTTCACGAAAAATTAATTTCAAATCTATTGGTAGCCAAAGAAACTTCTACGAAAGAAACGCCTTTAATGAAGCAATACAACGAGATAAAAAGAAAATATCCCGATGCGTGTTTGTTGTTTAGAGTAGGTGATTTTTATGAAACTTTTGGAGAAGATGCCATTCGAGCTTCCAAAATACTGGGAATTGTTTTGACCAAACGTGGCGCAGGTTCTGAAACTGAAACCGCTTTAGCGGGTTTCCCACACCATTCTTTAAATACGTATTTACCTAAATTGGTAAAAGCAGGACTTCGAGTAGCTATTTGTGATCAACTTGAAGATCCAAAAACAACTAAAACGATTGTCAAGCGTGGCGTAACCGAATTGATTACACCTGGGGTTTCAATGAACGATGAGGTTTTGCAATCGAAATCGAATAATTTTTTGGCTTCGGTTTATTTTGGGAAAAAGCAATTAGGCGTTTCGTTTTTAGATGTTTCTACTGGAGAATTTTTAACGGCTCAAGGCAATGAGGAATATATTGACAAACTGCTGCAGAATTTTAGTCCAAGTGAAATTTTAATTCAAAAAAATAACCGAAATCAATTCAAAGAACTATTTGGAGAAAGATTCAATGTTTTTTATCTTGAAGATTGGGTTTATAAAGAAGATTATGCACTTGAAACGTTGAACAATCATTTTCAAACCAAATCTTTAAAAGGTTTTGGAATTGAAGAATTGCTCGATGGCATTATAGCTTCAGGAGCAATTTTGTTTTATTTATCAGAAACACAACATAATAAAGTTCAGCACATCACCAATATTCAAAGAATCGCGGAAGATGCCTATGTTTGGATGGATCGATTTACTATTCGGAATTTAGAATTGTATCACAGTCATTCTCAAAATGCGGTTACACTTTTGGATGTAATTGACAAAACGCTTTCGCCAATGGGTTCCAGATTGTTGAAACGTTGGTTAGCATTGCCTTTGAAAGACATTCATAAGATTAGAGGTCGCCATGAAGTTGTCTCTTATTTAAAGGAAAATTTAGAAATCCTTCAGAAAATACAATACCAAATCAAGCAAATTTCCGATTTGGAACGTTTGATTTCTAAAGTTGCAACCGGGAAAATTTCTCCTCGAGAAGTTGTTTATCTGAAAGAATCATTAGATGCGATAATTCCAATAAAAACGATTGCTTTGGAAAGTAAACAAGAAGCTGTTAGGGTTATTGGCGATAGTTTGCATTCGTGTGATTTGCTTCGTGAAAAAATAAAAACCACTTTAAATCAAGATGCGCCAGTAGCTATTGCAAAAGGAAATGCTATTGCAAATGGTGTTCATGTTGAATTAGACGAATTACGAAATATTGCTTTTTCTGGGAAAGAATTTTTAGAAGGCATTGAGAAACGAGAGTCAGAGCTAACAGGGATTTCTTCTTTGAAGATTTCTTTTAATAATGTTTTTGGCTATTATATTGAAGTTCGAAATACGCATAAAGATAAAGTTCCAACGGAATGGATTAGAAAGCAAACTTTAGTAAATGCAGAACGTTATATTACAGAAGAATTAAAAGAATACGAGACTAAAATCCTTGGTGCAGAAGAGAAAATACATCAAATAGAAAGTCAATTATTTGAACAATTAGTCAGTTGGATTGCAACTTATATTAAACAAGTTCAACTGAATGCCAATTTAATAGGGCAATTAGATTGCCTGATTTCTTTTGCTCAATTAGCCATAGAAAATGATTATGTGCGTCCAATACTTGATGAAACCTTTGAATTGGAAATCACAAATGGCCGTCATCCAGTTATCGAAAAACAATTG
>CANJWG010000011.1 GCA_947478365.1 Flavobacteriaceae bacterium
TAAAAAAGGTGAAAATTTCTTTTCACCCTTTTTGCCCCAAATCTACCATAAACTTAACCTACTAATGCTATGGTAGGCCAAATATAAAATTAATGTGATTGTTAAAACAAAAAACATAGACGAAATGCAACAATAATCGTTTAACTTCAAAAAAAGTTAAATTTTAGTAAGCGCGAGCATTTTTCCCTTCGTAAAAATTCATAAACGCCTTATTGGCAACGCGGTTACCTCCCGGAGTTGGATACTCTCCCGTGAAATACCAATCCCCGAGATTTTTGGGGCAGGCAAGATGCAAATTATCAACAGTTTGAAAAATTATTTTTACTTCTGCCTTTATATCATCTGAAGTCAATAATTCCGCTATTTTATCTGAAATTTCCTGGTCTGTAAAGGGTTTATATATTTCTGTTACATAATTTATTACTTCGTCATCTTTATAATTAGCTTGTGCTTTGCATTTGGCATAAACCTCATCAACAATGTGATACATATTTCGCTCTTTTAATAACTCCAATGTCGCCTGAAATGCTACTAATCCTTCCAGTCTTGCCATATCAATACCATAACAATCCGGGAAACGGATTTGCGGCGCTGAAGAAACCACAATAATTCGTTTTGGATGTAATCTGTCCATCATTTTAAGGATTGACATTTTCAAGGTTGTTCCTCTAACGATGCTATCGTCAATAATTACCAAGTTATCAGTTGGTTTAATAACACCGTAGGTTACGTCGTAAACATGGGCAACCAAATCATCTCTACTGCTGTCTTCTGTGATAAAAGTTCTTAGTTTAGCATCTTTTATAGCTATCTTTTCAGTTCTGATTTTTACAGAAAGGATTTCTTCTAATTTTTCTTTAGTTAATATTTTTCTGTTATCAAGAATAAAATGATTTTTTCTTTGATTCAGAAAATCATTAGCGGCTTCTACCATGCCGTAAAAAGAAGTTTCTGCTGTGTTCGGAATATAAGAAAAAACTGTGTTGTCGGTATCGTTATCAATGGCATCTAAAACCGCCGGAAGTATCAATTTACCTAATTCTTTTCTTTCTTGATAAATTTCGGCATCGCTTCCGCGCGAAAAATAAATACGCTCAAAGGAACATGCTTTTTTTATAGTTGGTTCAATAATTTCTTCTTCAGAAATACGCCCGTTTTTCTTGATAATCAAAGCATGACCGGGTTGTAACTCCTGCACTTTTTCAAAAGGGACATTAAAAACCGTTTGAATTACTGGCCTTTCTGAAGCAACCACTGCAATTTCATCGTCCTGATAAAAATAAGCTGGGCGAATTCCGGCAGGATCACGAAAAACAAATGCATCACCATGTCCTAAAAGTCCAGCCATAGCATAACCGCCATCCCAACCTTTAGAAGCGCGTTTCAAAATTTTAGTAATATCTAATTTCTCAGCAATTACTGGCGAGGCTTCTCTTTTTGACAAGCCATTATTTTTACATTCTTGATACAAATCGGTAACAGCATCATCAAGGAAATGGCCTATTTTTTCCATTACAGTAACGGTATCTGTCATTTCTTTTGGATGTTGACCTAACTCTACCAAACTATTAAAAAGTTCCGTAACATTGGTCATATTGAAGTTCCCTGCCAAAATCAAATTACGGTGCATCCAATTATTTTGACGTAGAAAAGGATGTACGCTCTCAATACTGTTTTTACCAAAGGTTCCATAACGAACATGACCTAAAAACAATTCGCCGATGTAAGGAATATTTTCCTTCTGCAACGCCACATTATCCTGATATTCCGGATGTGAAGTTAGTTCTTCGTTAATTCTGTCATTGATTTGGGCAAAAACATCTTGAATCGCCTGCGATTTATTAGAACGAACTCTGCTAATGTATCTTTCGCCAGGTTCAACATCTAATTTTATTGAGGCAAATCCTGCTCCATCTTGTCCACGATTGTGTTGCTTTTCCATAAGCAGATACATTTTTTGTATGCCGTAGAAAGCCGAACCGTATTTTTCTTTATAGAATTCTAAAGGTTTTTTTAATCGTAAAAGTGCAATTCCACATTCGTGTTTTATGGCGTCGCTCATAGTAGTTGTTGTGTTGTTTAAACTGAACTTGTTTCAGCTTCTGTTTCTATTGTTGTTGTAAATAAAAAAGCCCCGACCCGAGCCCTGAAAGGCGAACAGAGCGGAGCTAAAATTCGAGTCATAAATTTATGATAATTCTATTTCAAATTGTGTTAGCGATTTGAATTGTTTTAGTCGCTCATTAACTTCTTGTTTTGTTAAAGTTAACATTCTTTCAGTTCCGAATTTTTCTACACAGAAGGAAGCTAAATTCGAACCTTGAATAATAGCAGTTTTCATAGTTTCAAATGAAATATCTCCTTGTTGCGTAATAAATCCCGCAAATCCACCTGCAAATGTATCGCCAGCGCCTGTTGGGTCATACACATCTGCTAGAGGCAAAGCCGGAGCAAAGAAAATATGTTCGTCATGGAAAATCAACGCGCCATGTTCCCCTTTTTTAATCACTACATATTTTGGTCCCATAATCTGAATCTTCTTAGCTGCTTTTACCAAAGAATATTCTCCAGACAATTGACGCGCTTCTTCATCATTGATTGTAATTACATCAACACGTTTGATAACGTCTAATAATTCAGGTAAAGCACAATCCATCCAAAAGTTCATGGTATCTAAAACAACCAATTTTGGTTTTTTAATCATTTGATTCAAAACACCAGTTTGTACAATTGGATGTAGGTTTCCTAACATCACCACGTCAGCATCCTTAAAGTTTTCAGGAACAATCGGATTAAAATCAGCCAAAACATTTAGTTCGGTAGCCAAGGTATCTCTCGAGTTCATATCATTGTGGTAACGACCGCTCCAAAAGAAGGTTTTCCCGCCTTTAACAACTTCTAATCCTGAAATATCGATGTTTCTTGCCCTCAATAAATCTAAATATTCCTGTGGAAAATCATCCCCAACCACCGAAACAATAGCCGATTGCAAATTAAAATGCGAAGCTGATAAACCGATAAACGTTCCTGCTCCACCTAAAATTTTGTCTGTTTTTCCAAAAGGAGTTTCGATAGCGTCAAAAGCAACCGTTCCTACTATTAAAAGTTTGTTCATTTTTTGTGTTTCAAATTAAAGAGGCAAAGATATGTTTTAAGTAGCAGAGTTGCAAAGTTTCAGCGTTGCAAAGTTTTAAAACAATTTATCTTCTTCCTTTTCATAAAAAGCATCAACGGATAAATTAGGCAAACCCGAAGCCATAACCGCTAACTCATCGCAACGCTCGTTTTGCGGATGATTATTATGCCCCTTAATCCATTTGAAATCTACTTGATGCTGGCGGTATATTTTTAGAAAACGCATCCATAAGTCAGGATTTTTTTTGTCTTTAAATCCTTTTTTCTCCCATCCAAAAACCCATTTTTTTTCTACAGCATCTACCACATATTTTGAATCGGAAATTACCAAAACTTTCATATTGGGTTTTGTTATTTTTTCCAAACCCACAATTACCGCGAGCAATTCCATTCGGTTATTAGTGGTGTATCTGAATCCTTCGTAGAATTCTTTTTGATAAGATGTCCCCACTAATTCCATTACAACACCATATCCTCCGTTTCCTGGATTTCCTTTGGCTGCGCCGTCAGTATATATGTGGACTTGATGAGACATTTTAGACTGCTTAGATTATTAGATAGTTAAATTATTAGATTATGTAAAGATAGAAGTTCTTCTAAGAAGTCTAATAATCTAACCTTCTAACAATCTCTCAATTATTTCTGGAAAATGTTTGTGTTCTAATTTATTTATTTTATTCGCAATTTCATCTGCGGAAGCGCAATCTTCAATGTTTACTTTTTGCTGAAAAATGAATTCACCTTCGTCGTAATGTTCGTTTACATAATGAATTGTAATTCCGGTTTCTTTTTCCTTGTTAGCCAAAACCGTTTGGTGAACATTTATACCATACATTCCTTTCCCACCATATTTTGGGAGTAATGCCGGATGTATATTGATAATTTTATAGGGATAAGCGTTTACGATTGCTTCGGGCATTTTCCATAGAAAACCCGCCAAAACAATTAGATCAGGTTTGAGTTCTGCTATTTTATCAAAAACAAACCCATCGGTAAGTTGCTCTCTGTTGAAAATAAGTGTTGGGACATTATATTTTTTTGCTTTGTCTAAAACTTTGGCATTTGGATTATTAGTGTAGACGCCAACTACAATTATATCATGGTGATTTTTGAAGTGGTGAATAATATTTTCAACATTGGAACCAGTGCCTGAAGCAAAAAGCAAAATCTTTTTCATATGAAGATAACATTGTTTTTTAAAGGAATATGGAATCGCCGTCATTATAATTGTTTAATTGGCTGCGGCGATTTCATTTAAAACAAAATTACACCACAAAAAAAGAATAAATACTTGAATTAAAACCATGTTTTTAAAAGATTCTGAAATAATTTATTTATTTTCGTGGCCACTTTTACTAACAAAAATGTTGTTTTAAGATAAAGTTTTTTATTTTTGCCAACAAATTAAAAATTAAAATTAGAAATTATGTCAGACATTGCATCAAGAGTTAAAGCGATTATTGTAGACAAATTAGGCGTTGATGAAAACGAAGTTGTAACAGAAGCAAGCTTCACCAATGATTTAGGAGCTGATTCATTAGACACTGTTGAGTTGATTATGGAGTTCGAGAAAGAATTTGACATTCAAATTCCAGACGACCAAGCTGAAAACATTGCTACTGTAGGTCAAGCTATTTCTTATATCGAAGAAGCAAAAAAATAATAATTACTAATCCGTGAGACTTGAACTAGTTTCACGGATTTTTATTATTTTTACTGAAAAGAGTAAAACTGATTGACATCCAATCTAAAAATATTGAAATACCCTTGTATCTTTAATGATTATATTTGAAGAAAACATGGGTATTATTTGTTTAAATACAATTGTAAAAAATAAATTATGACATTAAAACGAGTTGTAGTAACAGGTTTGGGCGCAATAACACCGATCGGAAATAACATCTCCGACTATTGGAACGCTCTAATTAATGGCGTTAGTGGTGCAGCTCCAATTACCTATTACGATACCGAAAAGCATAAAACAAAATTTGCCTGCGAAGTAAAAGACTTCAACATTGAAGATTATATGGATCGCAAAGAGGCAAGAAGAATGGATAAATTTGCCCAATATGCTGTTGCCGCAAGTCAGGAAGCCATTGCAGACGCCGGAATTACCGATACTAATGTGGACAAACAAAGAGTTGGTGTAATTTGGGGAGCTGGAATTGGTGGATTAGAGACATTTCAAGAAGAGGTAATGAGTTATGCGCAAGGCGACGGAACTCCACGTTTCAATCCTTTCTTTATTCCAAAAATGATTGCCGATATTGCCCCCGCTCACATTTCGATGCGAAATGGTTTTATGGGACCAAATTATACTACAGTTTCTGCTTGTGCGTCTTCTGCCAATGCAATGATAGATGCTTTCAATTACATTCGTTTAGGAATGTGTGATGTCATTATTTCAGGTGGTTCAGAAGCTGCGGTTACTATCGCAGGAATGGGTGGGTTTAATTCGATGCAGGCTTTATCAACACGAAATGAAAGTCCGGAAACTGCTTCAAGACCTTTTGATGCTACCCGTGACGGATTTGTACTTGGTGAAGGTGCCGGAGCATTAGTTCTTGAAGAATATGAACATGCAAAAGCACGTGGTGCCAAAATATATTGTGAAGTTGGTGGCGGCGGAATGTCGTCTGATGCTTATCATTTAACTGCACCACATCCAGAAGGAATTGGGGTTATCGCAGTTATGAATAATACACTTCGTGATGCCGGAATGAGTCCAGACCAAGTTGATCACATTAACACACACGGTACATCAACTCCACTTGGTGATGTTGCAGAATTAAAAGCAATCAGTGCTGTTTTTGGGGATCATGCTAAAAATATAAATATCAATTCAACCAAATCAATGACAGGCCATTTACTAGGTGCAGCTGGTGCTATTGAAGCGATAGCTTCGATTTTGGCCATGAAATATGGTATTGTTCCTCCAACAATTAATCATACTGTTGTAGATGAAAATATTGACCCGAGTTTAAACCTAACATTGAACAAAGCTCAAAAAAGAGAAATCAATGTAGCCATGAGCAATACTTTTGGATTTGGTGGACACAACGCTTGTGTTTTATTCAGAAAACTTGAAGCTTAATCTCTAGATGAAAATTCTAAAAAATATATTTCAAAAATCCCGTTCAGCAGAGGACGGGATTTTTTTTAACGACATTCAATATATAATAGGTTTCAAACCTAAGTCTATTATTTATTACCAAAAAGCATTTACTCATCGCTCCACAAATCAAATGGATTTAAAAGGAAATCCTATGAATTATGAGCGTTTAGAATTTTTGGGGGATGCTATGCTAAGTGCTGTAATCGCTGCTCATCTATACAATAAAGCTCCGGCTGGTGATGAAGGTTATTTAACCAAAATGCGCTCCAAAATTGTAAGTAGGGAACACTTAAATGAATTAGGCAGAGATTTAAACTTAATCCGATTTGTAGAAAGTAAAGTGCCAACGCAACACTTTGGTGAAAACATTCACGGAAATATTTTTGAAGCATTAATTGGCGCTATTTTTCTTGACAAAGGTTATGATTATTGTGAAAGATTTATTCAAAAAAGCGTCATTATTCCTTATGTTGACATTGCCAAACTAGAAGGAAAAGTCATTAGTTATAAAAGCTTACTTATTGAATGGTGCCAAAAAGAAAAAAAATCATTCTTTTTTGATGTTTTTGATGATAATAGTAACGATGGTCAAAAATATTTCGGAGTTAAACTCAGCATCAATGATAAAGTAATTGCTAAAGCAAGAGCAACATCAAAAAAGAAAGCAGAAGAAAAAGCATCGCAACGAGCTTATTTTGCATTCCAGGAAAAAATTGACAAAAAACTATAACGTTTTCGTTCATAAAATAACGTTAACCTAGAGAGCAGTTAATGGAAATCTGTAACAGATGAACTATATTTACAACTAATTTTTGCGAATTTATGACTATTCACAAATTGCATATTGAAGATTTTGATGAAATAGACTATCAATTAATCGCGATTCATTCTACACTAGAAGATTATCGATTGGCCTATTATATCAATCAAAATCTACCAATTAATCTACAAAAAGGCAATTGCAATATTCAGATTAGCAATAAAGAAGGTGAAACACAATTTACAAGATTTGTTTATGAAGATTCGAAAGATATTGCTTGGAATTTAGTTCAAAATAAGAATGATGTTTTTGCGCCGTCACAAAATAGCAATCAAGGATTATTTGCAGAAAGCAACAACAAATTTTCGACAAAAATATATTTGATTCCAGAGTTTAAAAAAGTAGATTTTTTTTTAAAAATTGAAAATGGCGAAGTAAAAATTGATGTGTCAAAAATTACAAATTGTATTAAAAAAATAGACAGAGTAAGCACCGTTTACGCTGTAGAAGTAGAAAAAATAAAGTCAAAAAATAATTTAATTTTTTAAATATAATGCCAACTAGAAAAAAAACCAAAATTGTAGCCACACTTGGTCCGGCATGTAGTTCGAAAGAAGTGATTAAGAAAATGATCGACGCTGGTGTAAATGTGTTTAGAATTAATTTTTCTCACGCAGACTACACCGATGTACAGGAAAGAATTGACATAATTAGAGGTTTGAATGATGAATTTGGTTACAACACTGCAATTTTGGCCGATTTACAAGGCCCTAAACTTCGCGTTGGCGTGATGAAAGAAGATGTTGTAGTGAACCCTGGAGATATTATCACTTTTCAAACTGCTGAAGATATTCCGGGAACTAAAGAACGTGTTTACATGAACTATAAGGAGTTTCCTCGCGATGTAAATCCAGGCGAATTTATTCTTTTAGATGATGGAAAATTGATGTTTGAAGCATTAGAAACAAATGGAACAACAGAAGTAATTTGTAAAGTAATTCAAGGCGGGCCATTAAAATCTAAAAAAGGTGTTAACCTTCCAAACACTAAAGTTTCTTTACCTGCTTTGACCAAAAAAGATATTAAAGATGCGCTGTTTGCCATAGAACAAAAAGTAGATTGGATTGCACTTTCCTTTGTTAGAACACCTAAAGATTTAGAAGAATTGCAAGATTTAATAACCAAACATTCATCTTATAAAATTCCGATTATTGCCAAAATTGAAAAACCAGAAGCAGTTGAAAACATTGATAAAATTGTTGCCTATTGTGATGGATTAATGGTAGCTCGTGGCGATTTAGGGGTGGAGATTCCGGCACATGAGGTTCCATTAATTCAAAAGAAATTAATTCACAGAGCAAAAACTGCAAGAATCCCAGTAATTGTGGCAACGCAAATGATGGAAACCATGATTACCAGTTTGACACCAACGCGTGCGGAAGTAAATGATGTTGCGAATTCAGTTATGGATGGCGCCGATGCGGTAATGCTTTCGGGAGAAACTTCGGTGGGGAATTATCCTATAGAAGTAATTGAAAAAATGAGTCAGATTATTGAAGCTGTTGAAGATTCACCATTGATTATTGTTCCTCAAAATCCTCCTCATGTTAGAACTAAGCGTTTTATCACCAAATCAATTTGCTACCATGCGGCGATTATGGCCAATGAGATTAAGGCGAAAGCAATTTCTACTTTGACTAATAGCGGTTATACAGCTTTCCAAATTTCGGCTTGGCGACCATCCGCACATATTTTAGTTTATACTTCCAACAAAAGAATTTTGACTCAATTAAGTTTGCTTTGGGGTGTTAACGCTTTCTTTTATGACAAATTTGTAAGCACCGATGATACCGTTGGAGATGTAAATGATATAGCCAAAGAAAAAGGATATGTAAAAAAAGGGGATATGCTTATCAATCTGGCAGCCATGCCAGTTGCTGATAAAGGAATGGTGAACACATTAAGAGTTTCAGAAATAGAATAATTTAATACTTTTACATTTTAAAACTAAAAATTATGAATTCAAACAATCCGTTTTTTAAAAACAAAACATTTTCAAACACCTCAGCAGCTGCAGAAGTTCATGAGGCTACAGTCATTGACCGTAATGAAACAATGACAGTTTCAGGAACTATTAATAAAAGTTTCCTCATGTTAATTTTATTAATTGCAAGTGCTGCAATAACTTGGACAATGACTTTTAATGGTCAACCACCAATGGTATTTATTTTTGGCGGGGCAATTGTTGGTTTTATATTAGTCCTAATTGCTTCATTCAGACCGCAATCTTCAGGATATTTAGCGCCTGGATATGCTATTTTTGAAGGACTCTTTATTGGTGGGGTTTCCGCCATTTTTGAAACAATGTATCCGGGAATTGTAATACAAGCGGTAAGTTGCACTTTCGTAACCTTTATGGTTTGTTTCGGATTGTATAAATATGAAATTGTAAAAGTTACAGAGCGATTTAAATCGGTAGTAATTGCATCAACGCTAGCTATTGCAACCTATTATTTAATTTCATGGTTGTTATCAATGTTTACAAGCTTTCAGCCTGTTCATTACGGAAACTCAATGTTTAGTATTGGAATTAGTGCTTTCGTGATTGTTATTGCGGCATTAAATTTATTTTTGGACTTCGACCAAATAGACAAAGGTGTACAGCAAAAAATGCCAAAATATATGGAATGGTATGGTGCTATGGGATTAATGATTACATTAGTTTGGTTGTATATCGAGTTTTTAAGATTGTTATCCAAACTTAACAGAAAATAATCTTTCTCAATAATTACAAAACCAGCTTAACGGCTGGTTTTTTTTTATACTTAAAACTCAAATCTCAATTGTACCACAACCGTTTTCTTGATTTCGGTATTTAAGTTATTTAACGTAATCCCGAGCAAACGAACTGATTCTTTCATGCGATCTTGATATAACAGCTCTTTTGCAGTCTCTAGAATCAATCCTTTGTCAGAAATAAAGTAAGGCAAGGTTTTGCTTCGCGTTTGAGTTGTAAAGTCGCTGTATTTGATTTTGAGTGTTACCGTTTTGCCCAAAATTTTATATTTCTTTATTCGGTTTTCAAGTTCTGAAGCAATCTGCTCTAATCTTTCCATCATAAAAATTTCGGAAGTCAGGTTTTGATTAAACGTATGTTCAGCCGCAACCGATTTTGTAATTCTGTTAGGTTTTACTTCACTGTTATGAATACCGCGAACGATATTGTAAAAATGTAAGCCGCTTTTGCTAAAATGTTCTTCCAAAAATTCTCTTGATTTTGATTTCAAATCTTTCCCAGTAAAAATGCCGAAATGATACATTCTGTCGGTGGTAACCTTACCAATTCCATAGAATTTTTTGATGTCTAAATTTTCTAGAAATTCTAAAACTTCTTCAGGATTTACCGTTTTTTGTCCGTTAGGTTTATTATAATCGCTGGCTATTTTGGCAACAAACTTATTCACTGAAATTCCGGCTGAGGCAGTAATTCCAACTTCTTCAAATATTCGCTTTCGGATTTCCCGTGCGATTAATGACGCACTTGGATTTCCTTTTTTGTTTTGTGTAACGTCGAGATATGCTTCATCTAAAGATAAGGGTTCAACCAAATCGGTGTAGTCGTGAAATATTTTACGGATTTGTTTTGAGATTTCTTTATAGCGGTCAAATCTGGGGGGGACAAAAATCAAATCGGGGCAGTTTCTTTTTGCTTGAACACCACTCATTGCACTTCTTACGCCAAATTTTCGTGCTTCATAACTCGCCGCTGAAACTACACCTCGCGTTTCGCTTCCGCCAACGGCCAAAGGCTTTCCTTTCAATTCGGGATTATCCATCTGCTCGACAGAAGCATAGAAAGCATCCATGTCGATATGAATAATTTTTCTGTATGAAATTAGGTCAGCCATATCACAAATTTATAATATCTTTAGCTACTTATTCATTAAAAATGATAGAAATAGAACGTAAATTTTTGGTGCTTTCGAATGATTTTATCAATGAGGCTTTTGCCAAAAAAAGAATTGTTCAGGGATATCTAAATTCTAAACCGGAACGAACAGTTCGTGTCAGAATTAAAGAAGACAAAGGGTTTTTGACCATTAAAGGAAAAGGAAATGCAACCGGCACAACACGATTGGAATGGGAAACAGAAATCCCGTTACAAGATGCTGAAAAACTATTGGCCATTTGTGAAAACGGTACAATTGATAAAATTCGCCATGAAGTAAAAGTCGGGAATCACATCTATGAAGTTGATGTTTTTGAAGGCGAAAATGAAGGTTTAGTCGTTGCTGAAATTGAATTGCAATCGGAAGATGAATCATTTAAAAAACCAAGCTGGATCGGTAAAGAAGTAACTAACGATGAACGCTTTTACAATGCCTATTTAAGTCAAAACCCTTTTATGAGTTGGTAATTACTTTGATTCTATCACTTCTTCAATCGTTACAATTACTACCCCTGAGTTTTTATTAGAAGTTATTTCCATAAAAGCTCTTCGACTTAAATCTATTTCACGTGACTTTGAAAATGGCCCTCTATCAGTAACTTCAACAATTACCGATTTACAATTGGCTTCGTTGGTTATTTTTAGTTTTGTGCCAAAAGGCAATTTTTTATGCGCTGCTGTATAGTTATTATTGTTAAATTTTTTCCCGCTTGCTGTTCTTCTCCCATTGAATTTATTGTGGTAATAAGAAGCGTGGGCATTCTTCTTAAAAGGCTTAAGTTTTATATTTAAATCTGATTTGATTAATGAATCCAATTCCGATTTAAAATTTTTGAACTTCCCTTTTATGGTATCTAATTTAATAGTGGGGGTTTCTTTTCCTTTTACTTTGCTTTCAGATATTTTGACTGATTTAGCTTTGTGTTTGTCTTTTTGTCCTTGCCAGTTTTCGGCTGAAAATGAAGCAAATAAAGAAATGAAAAATATAAAAAATAGTATAAATATCTTGTTATTCATAAATGGTATTTTAATTTGAAGGCTTAGTTGCAAAAAGCGCCTCCTGATAAAAAAAGCCCTTTCCAGGACTTTTAATTTTTATTTTTTAAAGCCACAATTTCCATGGGATCCGGCTTAAAATTAAGACCAATCCTAAACCGTAAAAGATAAAAATACTATTAAATTTTGCGTCATTGTTAGCGCCTTTTTTATGTTTTGACCAACCAATAGTTATTAAAACAATCGCTAAAATATTAATTATTGGATGTTCCAACCATGTTAATCTTACACCTGACTCTGCCATTTGGCCAATCGCGGCTGAGCCCAGTGGTGAAAAAAAATATAAAATTAAACCTACTACCAATTGTATGTGTGTAGCAATTAGTCCAAACAACGCAATTTTTCTGTCTTTGGCTGTATATTCTTTTTTAGAAGACTTCCCAAGAAATGAATTTACCACCGCAAAAAGTAATAATAACAGAGCTACATAAGCCCAACCTGAATGGAATTTTTGAACAAAAGTGTACATCTTTTTATTTTTTAGAGTAACAAATATAACGAAAAAGGTATAAAAAAACGGCAAACAAATTTGCCGTTTTGATAATTACTTATTTTTTAGGTAATGCTTTAATAAAAATTCCGTTGAACTGTCGTGAGGTTTAAATTTTAAATCCTGCACCTCTTCTAAAATAGAATTAGCTAATTGTTTCCCTAATTCTACGCCCCATTGGTCATAACTAAAAATGTTCCAGATAATTCCTTGAACAAATATTTTATGTTCATACAAAGCAATTAAAGAACCCAAATTTTTTGGCGTGAGTTTTTCTATTAAAAAAGTATTCGTTGGTTTATTCCCCTTAAAAACCTTGTATGGAAGTAGGAAAGCTGCTTTTTCTCCTGTAATGTTTTGTTTCTGAAAATCGGCTTTGACTTGTGCTTCTGTTTTTCCGTTTAATAAGGCTTCTGTTTGGGCAAAAAAGTTAGACATCAATTTATCGTGATGGTCTTGGTTTCCGTAAAGTGGCTTTACGAATCCTATAAAATCTGTTGGAATTAATTTTGTTCCTTGGTGAATTAATTGAAAAAAGGCGTGTTGTGAATTTGCGCCAGGTTCACCCCAAATAATTGTCCCAGTTTGATAATTTACCGGTTTACCATCTCGCCCAACACTTTTCCCATTACTTTCCATAATGCCTTGTTGCAAGTAAGGGGCAAGCTTTTGTAAATATTGTGTATATGGAATTAGCGCCTCACTTTCGGCTCCAAAAAAGTTGTTGTACCAAATGCTTATTAAAGCTAAAACAATCGGAATGTTTTTGTCAAAATCAGCCGTTTTGAAATGCTCGTCCATTTCGTGTGCGCCTTTCAATAATTCATCAAAAATATCAAAACCTACTGATAAACTGATTGATAACCCAACGGCGCTCCAAAGCGAAAATCGCCCACCAACCCAATCCCACATTGGGAAAATGTTATTCGGATTAATTCCGAAATCAGTTACTTTTTGAATGTTGGTTGAAACCGCTACAAAATGCTTGGCTACATCTTCCTGTTTTGCCGATTTAAGGAACCAAGTTCTTATTGTTTCTGAATTAGTTAATGTTTCTTGAGTGGTAAATGTTTTGGAAACGATTACAAAAAGTGTTGTTTCAGGATTTATTTTTTTTATGATCTCATTCACGTGATCACCATCTATATTGGAAACAAAATGAACATTCAGGTGATTTTTATAATATTGCAATGCTTCTACAATCATAGCCGGGCCGAGATCTGAACCGCCAATTCCAATGTTTACAATATCCGTAAATGCTTTACCCGTAAACCCTTTTCTTGAACCTGAAATAACTTCATTACTGAAGACTTTTATTTTATTTTTTACTTCAAAAATTTCGGGTAATACATTTTGTCCATCAACTAAAACCGTTGCGTTTTGAGATGCACGTAAAGCTGTGTGAAGCACTGCTCTGTCTTCAGTTTGATTAATGTTTTCTCCTGAAAAATAGCTTTCAATAGCAGATTTTAAATTTACTTCACTTGCTAAATCTTGAAGTAATATTAGCGTTTCCTGATTGATAATGTTTTTAGAATAATCCACTAAGAAATCATTCCATTGAATATGAAATTTGGCTGCTCTTGATGTATCGTTGGCAAACATTTCCGTCATTGAAACATGCTTCATTTGAGCATAGTGCTGATTTAGTTTTTCCCAGGATTTTGTTGTGGTTGGATTTATATTTGGTAAAGCCATTTTAAAGAATTTGAATAACAAATTTACAAATATGATTGGTATAAAATTTAGGAATCTTTTACGCTAACGTTATAGTTGCCAAAATTATTTTTTTGAAGCGTCAGAAACACTATCCAATTCTCTTTTTAGTGGATTCATGTATGCCATGTATTTTTGTCTGTACTTTGAATCCATTGGAGAAGATGTTGGCAAATTCAATCGTAACGCATCAATCTGCACACCATTTTTCCAAAAGCGATAACAAACGTGTGGTCCGGTGGCCAAACCTGTACTGCCAACTTTGCCAATAACTTGCCCTTGTGTTACTCTTTGCCCGCGGCGAACCAATATTTTTGACATGTGCAAATATTGCGTTGAATAGGTTTTGTCGTGTTTTACTTTGACGAAGTTTCCATTACCAGTTGTAAATCCAGCTTGTTCTACAATACCTGCAGCAGTAGTCATGATAGGTGTTCCTGTTGGGGCGGCATAATCGGTCCCTTTATGTGCTTTCCAAATTAATTGAACCGGATGAAATCTGTTTTTGGCAAAACGCGATGTTATATTCACGAATTTCAAAGGTGCTTTTAAAAAAAAGTTTTTTAATGTTTTCCCTTCTTCATCGAAGTATTGTTGCTTTTTAGTATTCCCCTCAGGAGCGAATGGGAAAGCATATACTTTCTTTCCTTTGTATTCGAAAAATGCTGCTTTTAAACTATCAACGCCGTCATAAATAGTGTCATTGATATATCTTTCTGTAAACTTTAAAGCAAACTCATCTCCTTTTTTTAATTTAAAAAAGTCAATGGACCAGGCATAAATTTTAGAAATTCTAATAGCCAAATCGGGATCAACTTTTAAATTTTGGAGCGTTTCAGAAAGCGAACCATTTAATGCGCCTGCAATTGTTCGTGTTTTAAACGTTAACGGTCTTGCTTTTTTATGGGCTGCTATGGAATTCCTAAAATCAATCATATAGAAATTCAATTTGTCCGGCTGATAAATAAAAACCTGGATTTTATTGGTTCTGTCTTTGCTTCTAAGAATTGTATATGCTTTCCCTTTTTTAATACTTCTAACATCAAAACTGTCTTTCACTTTGGCCACAATATCATAAACTTCTCTCCCATTAAGGTTTTGTTTTTCTATCAAACTTCCAAAAGTATCGCCTGATTTTATGGTGTCATTAACTATATTAAAATCATTTATATTAAATCCAAATTCGACCAATTTTGGTTTGGATTTTGGGACAATAATTTCTTCTTCTTTAGTTTTATTACATGAGATTATGAATGTTGACAAAAGAAAAAGTAGAAAAATTTTTTGAAAGATATTTGATATCATACTTATCTATGCTCCTTCTCCCCAGTTTTTTAATTCTTCTTCGCTCCATAATTCAGGAAAAAATATTCTGCGTTGGTATTTTGGATGCATGTATTTTTTCCAATCGCTTCCTCCGGTGGCTTCGCCTGAACCTTTTCCGCTTTCAATATATTTTTTTGCCGCATTCAAATGCCCCATTACCCATGTAATGTTTACCGTGTGATCATAATGACGCATCGCTTTTACAAGTTCTTTATTTATTTGGTCCGCCTGAGGTAATTGTTTGAATTTTTGCCAAATATTAATAGTATTGTATTCTTCCATAAAACGAAGAAACTCTTCACGATATTTTTTTTCAAATTCTAAAATCATAAATGATTTTTCTCCGGTTTTATAATCTTTCCCAGCTGCTTGCCAATACAAATGTTCAAAAGCATGTAAATAAGGTGTGTTTCTATCTATAGAAGCTCTGAATCGGTAATCAATTAGGTTAATTAAATCGGTTGAGGAAAATTCTATAAATCGGTATTGTGCACTTTGAAATCCACTTGCTGGTGTTAGAGTATTTCTAAATTTCATGTATTGTTCTACTTCCATTCCGTCTCCCATAATGTCGAATGAAGTAGTTAACATATCAAAATAGCGACTTATTCGTCTTAGTTTTTCTGTAAAGAAATCTGTTTTTGGTTTATCGGTATGACAAAGTTGATTTATTTCCCAAAGTATCATCTTGAATAACAATTCATTGACTTGATGATACATAATAAAGACCATTTCGTCGGGAAGAACTGTTCTTTGTGTTTGCAAATTCAGTAAAGCATCGGTTTGAATATAGTCCCAATAAGTTATAGGTTTTGACCAAAGTAGACCTTCAAGATGCGTCTCGGTTTTTTGATTTATAGCATCAAATTTTTGCTCTAATGCTTCTAATAATGAGTCTGAATTTGTTTTAGTATTCATTAATTATTTAATTTAACCATAAATGGATTTTTTAATCCTTTGAAACTTTCTAAATCGGCTTTAATAGAACCAACAGCTAGGCTTGCTTTTATTCTCAACGGAATTTTATTTTCATCATCTGAAATCCAAACCGTTAGGCTTTCTTCTTCTTTGAAAACTCTTCCCGATTGAACAATAGGTCTAAAAATCATCGTTGGAGCAGTACCAAATTTAGTTTTTAGATCTTCCTTTCCTATGAATTTTAACTTAAACTTATAGACTTCATCATCAAAAAACATGTCCACCACGATCGATTCTCCAACTTTTAGTTTGTCAATATTTTGATGATTTCTTAAAAAATAAAAGGTAGAAACTATATCTTGAACATTTTCGGTAACAGAAAATGTTTTTTCGGTTTTATTTTTATAATCTTTTACCAAAACTTTATTTTCATCCTGATTAAAAAATCCTTCTTGGTTTTTGGTGTAACCTCCTTCATCAATTTTTCTAACAAATTGAAAAGGCTTATTGGTTACTTTATCGAAATAGCTTTCATAGTTGTCATCTACTTTAAAGAAAAAACGTGACATCCCGACTGTGTATCCTTTTCCAATAGCGTGGTATATTTTTTTGTTTTCTTTGACTGCTTCCTTTATCTCGAGGGTCGCAAAACCAGCATTGATAAACCCATAATGTATTCTAAACTTAAACCATTCCCCACTATTATAAGCATCTGGTTTCTGAGAATCGAAACTTACAGTAATTAAAAGCAACAATAAGAAGAAAAAAAATTTCATGTTTAATTGATTTTAAAAACTGCAATTGCAATTTCTGTCCCAAATGTATTAAAACAAAAAAACCCAATCAAATTAATGAATGAGTTTTTATGCTATTAATCAACCAAAAAACTATAAATTATGAAAATTTATCCAAAATTTAGAGGAAACCACTCCCCATTTTTTTGATAATGCAAATGTAATTTATATTTTTGCGTTATTACAAGCAGTTTGTTGACTTTAACAAATAATTAATAAAGAATGTCTATTTTATTGGTTGTTTTTTAAATAATTTTCAACAATAATTGACTTTTATAAAGTTCCTCGCAACATTTGTTCTCTTTCAATTGATTCAAATAAAGCTTTAAAATTCCCTGCTCCAAAACCTCTGGCTCCCATTCTTTGAATGATTTCGAAGAAAAGTGTTGGTCTGTCTTCGATAGGTTTAGTGAATATTTGTAGCAAATAGCCTTCTTCGTCAGCATCAATCATAATACCTAATTTTTGAAGTTCATTGATGTCTTCTTTAAACTTGTGCATGTGATCTTTCAATCGTTCAGGAATAGCATCATAGTACGCTTGTGGTGGTGTGCTCAAGAATTCAATGCCTCTAGAACGCATATCGGCAATTGTTTTGATTATGTCATCCGTTGCTACGGCGATGTGTTGAACGCCAGAGCCTTCGTAAAAATCTAAATACTCTTCAATTTGTGATCGCTTTTTCCCTTCAGCCGGTTCGTTTATTGGAAATTTAATCCTACCATTACCATTGCTCATTACTTTTGACATCAATGCCGAATATTCAGTAGTGATTTGCTTATCGTCAAACGAAAGGAAATTTACAAACCCCATTACATCTTCATACCATTTTACCCAAATATTCATCTCGTTCCAACCAACATTTCCAACCATGTGATCTACATATTTCAAACCAACCGGTGCTGGATTATAATCCGATTTCCATTCCTTATATCCAGGTAAAAATGATCCTTTGTAATTTTTTCGTTCTACAAACATGTGAACCGTTTCTCCGTATGTATAAATTCCGGCTCGAACTACTTCTCCGTGTTCGTCTTTTTCTACTGTTGGTTCCATGAAAACTTTAGCGCCACGTTTTGTAGTTTCTTCAAAAGCGGAGCGAACATCTTCAACCCAAAGCGCAATAATTTTTACACCATCACCGTGCTTTTTTACATGTTCGCTAATTGGTGAATTGCTGTTTAATGCTGTAGTTAAAACCAAACGTATTTTGTCTTGTTTTAAAACATAGGATGCTCTGTCTTTTATACCGGTTTCCAATCCTGAGTAAGCATGAGACTGAAATCCAAAAGCCGTTTTGTAAAAGTGAGCCGCTTGTTTGGCATTGCCTACATAAAACTCAACATAATCAGTTCCTAAAAGAGGGAGGAAATCTTGCGCTCCTTCAAATATTTTTTCGAGTCCGTATTCAACGGAATTTATTTCTTTACTCATATTGTACTTCTTTGCCACGAATGCACGAATAGTCAGTCGTGAAGTTTAATTTTTATTTTTTAGCCCAGATGGTAGCGACATCCTTTTTTGTTTTTTGAAAAAACAAAAAAGATATAGCGGACAGCTGGAAATAGCTCCTAATTACTCTACCCAAGATTTATAATATTTCCCGTCGTCTAATCCCATGGCTTCTTCAGTAACCATTAATGGTCGGAAAGTATCAACCATAACGGCTAATTCTTGTGTTACTGTTTGGCCGATGCTACGTTCCATTGCGCCTGGTGCTGGCCCATGTGGAATTCCTTTTGGATGCAACGTAATATGCCCTTGTTCAATATTATTTCGTGACATAAAATCGCCATCAACATAGTATAAAACCTCATCACTGTCAATATTGCTGTGATTGTAAGGTGCTGGAATGGCTTTTGGATGATAATCATATAACCTTGGACAGAAGGAACAAACCACAAAAGTCGACGTTTCGAATGTTTGGTGAACAGGTGGAGGCTGATGCACACGACCTGTTATGGGTTCAAAATTATGAATGCTAAATCCGTATGGAAAATTGTATCCATCCCAGCCAATAACGTCAAAAGGATGTGTCGCATAAACCATCTCATGTATCATACCTTCTTTTTTGATTTTGATTGTAAAATCGCCTTTTTCATCGTGTGTCTCCAATTCGGTTGGCAATTTGAAATCGCGTTCGCAAAAAGGCGCGTGTTCTAAATGTTGGCCTGATGCGTTTTTGTATCGTTTTGGTGTATAAAAAGGCGCATACGACTCGACATAAAACAATCTATTATCTTCGGTTTCAAATTCGATTTGGTATATCATTCCGCGAGGAATGATAAGATAATCTCCATATTCGAATTGGATATTCCCCACCATGGTGCGCAGTTTCCCTTTTCCTTTGTGAATGAAAATCAGTTCATCGGCATCGGCGTTTTTGTAGAAATAGCTTGTTAATGATTTTCTTGGCGCTGCCAATCCAATGATACAATCGCGGTTAACAAGCATAGCTTTTCTACTATCTAGAAAATCATCTTCGGGTTTTAATTCGAAGCCTTTTAGAAGTAATGATTTTATGTTTTTGCCAATGGCAATTTTTGGTTCTACTGAATATGATTTGGATATTTCCTTGACTTGAGTTGGTCTGTGAACATGGTACAAGAGTGAAGAATTTCCGTGAAAACCTTCAGTACCAAAAAGCTGTTCGTAGTACAAACCCCCTTTAGGTTTTTCAAACTGTGTGTGCCTTTTTTGAGGAAAATCGCCAAGTTTATGATATAGTGGCATAGTATTTTTAATTTGAAAATTTGAAAATGAGATAATTTGAAAATGGATTCAAATTAATATTTATTCGTATAAAAAACTCATTCAGGATTTCTCTTGATGACCAATTTAAGGTGAGCTAATAAATTATCCCATTTTTTCATCTAACAAATATCGGAAAAATATAAATTCTAAAAATGATAATTGTCAATTTTTTATAATCCAAAAAAAGGATTAAAAAGCATGAAACTCCTTAATCCTTTATTAGAAATAGTAATTAAAATAAATTATTTTGGATTATTCAAATTACTGTTCTTCTTGCTATAAACAAAATAAATCACCAATCCAATAGCTAACCAAGCAAAAAGTCTCAACCAATTTGTCCAGCCTAATCCGTATATCATAGCAAGACATACCACAATCCCAAGAATTGGTACGAAAGGTACGAAAGGTGTTTTAAACTCTCTTTTCATATCTGGTTCCGTTTTTCTTAACACTATAACTGAAATACATACTAGAATGAAGGCGAAAAGTGTCCCTATACTAGTCATATCACCTACAATATCCCCAGGGATAAATGCCGCGAAAAGGCCAACAATAACTAAGATTACTAAATTAGCTTTATATGGCGTTTTAAATTTTGGATGGACATCACTAAATGCTCTTGGCAATAAGCCATCTTTACCCATTGAATAAAAAACTCTCGACTGACCTAATAACATTACTAATATAACCGATGAAAATCCAGCCAAGATAGCTACCGTTACGAACTGAGCCAACCATTCATATCCTGGCATTGCTGATGTGATAGCGTTTGCCACTGATGCTTCTTTTCCTCCATTTCTGAAGAACTCAACAGATTCAAGACCAGTAAGCACATGTGCAAAAAGAATATACAAAATTGTACAAACTGCTAGTGACCCTAATATTCCTATTGGCATATTTCGTTTTGGGTTAATAGTTTCCTGTGCTGCGGTACTTACAGCATCAAAACCAATGAAGGCAAAGAAAACTGTTCCTGCGGCACCTAGTATTCCCATGATTCCACCAAAACTATGTCCTACTCCATGTTCATCAGTAAATATGGAAGTTGGAGGAATGTAAGGCGTATGATTTTCTGGTTTAATAAAGTGCCATCCAAAAACTATTATCATTACTACTATCGCTACTTTGGCAACTACTATAATTCCGTTAACAAATGCAGATTCTTGAGTGCCTTTTATAAGCAATAAACTGATTGCGGCCACTATAAAAAATGCAGGGATATTAATAATTCCATTTATACCATCTGCCGAAGTTTGAAATGGAGAATGACACCATTCAAATGGAATTGGGCTCACGTGGAGCACATTGACCAGTAAATTGTTTAGATACTCACTCCATGCAATTCCAACAGTTGCTGCTCCAACGGCATATTCTAATATTAAATCCCATCCAATAATCCATGCCAATAATTCCCCCATTGTGGCATAAGTATAGGTATATGCACTCCCTGAAATTGGAATAGATGAAGATAATTCTGCATAACATAATCCCGCTAAAGCACATCCAATGGCCGCAACAATAAAACCAATTGTAACTGATGGGCCAGCATTTTGAGCAGCTGCAGTAGCTGTTCTAACAAAAAGCCCGGCTCCAATAATCGCTCCAATTCCTAGGGCAACAAGTGACCAAGCTGTTAAAGTTCTTTTTAATCCTTTTTCAGAATCTGACGCTTCGGCAAGCAACATTTCCATAGGTTTTCTTTTCCAAATTGACATATTATATTTTTTAGTTAAAATTTTATAGTTTCAAATATAGTTTTTTATGTGTAAAAATATTTTAAAATTATTTTATTGTTTTTTAAAACCAGAAACCAACATTAAAGTAGGCGTATCCTTTACCTAATTCAGGCGACCAGGAATATTTTATTTCTATTGGGCCAACAGCCGATTCAAATGCATAACCAATAGCATAGCCGTTATATTTTGGTTTCGACAACCAATTCCCATTCACAAATAAATCATCTTCAACATTTGCATAGTTTGCAGCAATATTTATATGATTTTTTTTGTAAATCTCATAATCCAAGGTGAAACACGATTTGATATAACTATCCGCAGAAATACTTAAAAAATCGTATCCATAAAAATGTTTGAAATTATTGATTGTATTAAAACCATATCCTCCAAGAACAAAATCGAAAAAGGGAACACTGTCTTTGCCAATAGCAAAACCTGCATCTGACTGCACTTTTAATGTTAACTTGTTATAAAAAGATTTAACAAACCCTATTTCGCCTTTTGCGATAGAATACCTATAGAATTCTTTAGTATAATCAGAAGAATAAAGATAAGATTGAATATCGCCACAAAACAACCACCCTTTTTTTGGAAATAGTTTATTGTCAAAAGAATCATATTTTAGGTAACCAAAAATACTTGCGTAACTGCTTTTTTCAAAAATGGGATTGATTTGTCCTAAGTTTTTCGATTCTATTTTCAAATATTTATGTTCTATTCCGGCTCCAATTAAAAATTTTTGGATAAAAACAGTTTGTAAATAGGCTTGATTTGTTAAATCTGAAAAGTCAATATTTATGCTATTTAACCCCAATTGAGTCAACAATTCTCCATTTCTAAAATCAGTAATTACATTTTTGTTGAATGTATTATATCTCGATTTAAACCCAAAACTCCAATAAAAACCGTTATCAATATAGTAATCAAAATTATATCGAATATTATCTCCTAGTCCTATATCAAGAGAAGCAACATCATTTTTAAACAATGATTTTTTCTGGGTTATGTTAGCCAAAATTGCACTTTTATACAAGCCATCATAATGAAGACCAAACTTTAAAAAGGTTTTAGTCGGATTCTCGGTCAAACTCAATTTTAATTTATCTTGTCCTTGATTTTCTTCAAGTGTATAACTAATTCTGCTAAAATTTTGGGTAGCATTAATGTTGTTTATTCCTATTTTTAAATCTTCATAGGTTATTCTACTTCCATTTACAAAATGTAGTTTTCCCAACACATAGGCTCTCGTATAATTATCCAATCTGTTTATGGAAACATCTTCAATTTGTAAAAAATCTTTTTTGACCTTTACCCCGTTGAGTTTATAAATTGTAGTTGTATCGGCTAGTTTTTTTAGCTGATCGTATATTCCAAATGCAGCTTCTTCTCCTTTCTTAACAATTTCCTGCCCTTCGTTAAATGAAATTACGCCATAATCTGAAACTTCTGGTTTGATATAAATATCCGTTAGTTTAATCTTGTCTTTCATTACTTTTATCATATCCAGATTTGTGATTTGAACCAAAATTTGGGTAGCGTCTTTCAAAGAATTTCTATCTTTTATATCGTCCTGAACATCGATGCCTATTATAATATCGGCGCCCATTTTTCGGATTTCATCAACTGGATAATTATTAACAACACCACCATCAACTAAAAGTTTCCCGTCGATTTCAACAGGAGAAAACAAAGAAGGGAAAGCCGAACTGGCTAGCATAGCTTGAGCCAAATAACCGTTTTGCAAAACTACTTGTTCGCCTTTTTCTATATCGGTAGCAACACATAAAAAAGGAATGGGAAGTTTGCTAAAATCATTGGTGTGTCTTACTTTATGAGTAAGTTTTGACAACAAACTATAATTATACATTCCTTTTGAAAGCGCAATTGGAATACCAATTTTAAATTTGTTGAAAGGAAGTGTTATGGCATACATTTCTTCGTTTCTCTTTTCATAAAAACTTTTGGAGGAACGAGGAATATAATCTTGAAGCAATTGATTAAAATCGGTATTATAAAAAATCGAATCTATTTGAGTGGCATTATAACCCGATGCGTATAAACCCCCAACAACGGCACCCATACTTGTACCACCAATAAAATCAATTTTCACTCCGGCTTGTTCCAAAACTTTCAATACACCAATATGAGCAAATCCTTTGGCGCCACCGCCACTTAATACTAAGCCGATTTTAGGACGCTTTGTAGTTTCCTGAGAAAATGAAGTAATAGGAAGTAATAGAAAGGCAATAGGCAATAGGCAATATACAAAAGTGAAATATGCTTTACCGAAAAGATTTTTTTTACCTAATGGCTTATGGCTAATGGCTAATGGCTTTGGATTAATGGCTAATGACTCTTTCTGCACTTGTTATTCATTTTTGTAAAAGTCGGAAATTTTTTTGGCTTTAGATGCTCCAATAATGTAAGATATATCTTTTTCTGTAGCTAATTTTAATCTTTTAACACTTTTAAAATGTTTTAATAACGTAAGCATGGTCTTTTCGCCAATTCCCGGAATCAATTCAATGGTTGAGTTTAAAGCTGACTTACTTCTTTTATCACGATGATGTGTTATTCCAAAACGATGTGCTTCGTTTCGCAGCTGCTGAATGATTTTAAGCGTTTCCGATTTCTTGTCTAAATACAATGGTACTGAATCCCCAGGATAAAATAATTCTTCCAATCTTTTGGCAATTCCAATAATAGCGATTTTACCTCGCAAGCCCAAATCATCAATGCTTTTTAATGCAGATGATAATTGCCCTTTTCCCCCGTCAATAATAATTAATTGAGGTAATGTTTGGTTTTCGTCTAGCAGTCGCTTGTATCTTCTGTAAACCACTTCTTCCATCGAAGCAAAATCATTTGGCCCTTCAACGGTTTTAATATTAAAATGACGATACTCTTTTTTGCTTGGTTTGCCGTCTTTAAAAACCACACAAGCCGAAACCGGATTGGTTCCCTGAATGTTCGAATTATCAAAACACTCAATATGTCTTGGTTCTGCCGAAAGACGTAAATCCTTTTGCATTTGCGCCATAATTCTATTCGTGTGACGTTCCGGATCTACAATCTGAATTTGCTTAAGTTGTTCTAATCGTTGGTATTTAGCGTTTCTTTCGGAAAGTTCTAATATCTGTTTTTTGTCGCCTAATTGGGGAACTGTAACTTTTATTTTGTCGCCTAAATCTAAAGCAAAAGGCAGTATAATTTCTTTTGAATTCAACTGAAATCGTTCCCGAAGTTCTACCACCGCAAGCTCTAACAATTCTTCATCGGTTTCATCCAATTTCTTATTGAGTTCTAAAGTAAACGAACGAATAATTGCGCCATGTGAAATCTGCAAAAAGTTGACATACGCCACAGCTTCATCAGAAACAATTGAAAACACATCAATATTGGACATTTTTGGATTTAAAATCGTGGAGTGCGATTGGTAGTTTTCTAAAACATTTATCTTCTCTTTGATTTTTTGGGCAGCTTCAAATTTCATTTCGGAAGCAAAATCTTGCATCATATTTTTGAAATCTCGCATGCTATCCTTGAAATTTCCTTTGAGAATTTGACGTATCGCATCAACTTGTTTCTGGTAATTTTCTATGGTTTCCAATCCCTCACAAGGCCCTTTGCAATTACCAATGTGGTATTCCAAACACACTTTATATTTTTTTGATTTAATATTGTTTTCGCTTAAATCATAGTTGCAGGTTCGCAACGGATATAGTTCTTTGATTAAATCTAAAATGGTATTTACGGTTTTGAAATTGGTGTAGGGGCCAAAATATTCAGACCCATCTTTGGTCATTCTTCGTGTTGGAAATAATCGAGAAAAGGGTTCTTTTTTGATACAAATCCAAGGATAGGTTTTATCATCGCGCAATAGTACATTATATCGCGGTTGAAGTTTTTTTATCAAATTATTTTCCAGTAAAAGAGCATCTTGCTCTGAAGAAACTACAATGTGTTTTATCGTTACAATTTTCTTAACCAAAACATTAGTTTTGGCGTTGTCATGGAGTTTGTTGAAATAAGAAGCAACTCTTTTTTTGAGATTTTTGGCTTTACCAACATACAGGATCTTACCCTCTTTATCATAATACTGATAAACCCCAGGATTGTCGGGGAGTGATTGTATTTGAAGTTCGAGAGAGGGAATATTCATTTGGAATTTAGGATTTAGGATTTCAAAGTTATAAAAATTAAAGTATTTTTGAAGTATGAATAAAAAAGAACTCCGGGCTAAATATAAAGCCTTACGCCAAGAATTATCGCTAAACGAAATTGATGACAAGAGTTTAGCTATTGCAAATAGAATGATACAGCTTGCCGTCTGGGAGAAAACCTATTTCCATTTATTTCTTACTATCGAAGAGCAAAAGGAAGTAGAAACTGAATTCATTCTCCAAATAGTGGCAGGAAAAGACAAGGAAATTGTAGTTGCTAAAAGTAATTTTGAAACGCTTAAAATGACCAACTATTTGTTGACCGAGAATACTAAATTTAAAAAAAACGAATACAATATCTACGAGCCTGTTGATGGAATTGAAGTCCCAAATGCTAAAATTGATGTGGTTTTTGTGCCACTTTTAGCATATGATAAAAAAGGAAATAGAGTAGGATACGGTAAAGGATTTTATGATGCCTTTTTATCAAAATGCCGAAAAGACGTTATTAAAATCGGCCTGTCTTTCTTTGAGCCTGAAGATATTATTGAGGATGTTTCTACAACCGATATTCGGTTAGATTTTTGTGTTACGCCAACAACTAGCTATTCGTTCCTATAGAAGCCTTTTTGGCAAATGCTTTTTTGTTAAACACTATCAAAATTCCAACACCTGTTGAAATCGCCATATCGGCAATGTTAAAAATAGCATTAAAAAATTTGAATGGAGCTCCACCCCAAATAGGCAACCATTTAGGAAAGTTACCTTCAAAAATTGGGAAATATAACATATCGACCACTTTTCCATGAAACAAAGTACCGTATGGTTTTTCTGCAAATACTGTTGCTAAATTATTGTAGCTGTCATCGAAAATAACACCATAAAAAACAGAATCTATAATATTTCCAACGGCACCTGCAAATATTAAAGCGATAGCAACCATCAAAAAATTAGAACTGTGTTTTGTGCTAGAATCATACAACCAATAGCCAATTCCAAAAACTGCTAAAATTCGGAATACAGTTAAGATTAATTTGCCATGCGTGCCAGGAATTTTAGCTCCCCAAGCCATTCCTTCATTTTCAATTAACAATATTTTAAACCAACTAGCAACATCAACTTGCCCAACTTCACCATAAACAAAATTAGTTTTTATATAAATTTTGACGAATTGGTCAACCAACAAAATAATGGCAATGATTAAAATAGAATTTCGTAAAGACATTTTTTGGAAATTTAATTACTTACTAAAGTTCGGCCTTAGGCTTTGCTTAGGGCAAAAATAGGATTATTTTTCTAAAAAATAACGCTCCGTTTTGGAGCGTTACTTTATTAATGGTAAAGTAGTTATCGTTGCAAGTTTTTTGCTTCGATACTCATTGTTGCATGAGGCACGACTCGTAACCTTTCTTTAGAAATTAGCTTCCCTGTAACTTTACAAACCCCATAAGTTTTATTTTCCACACGAAATAGAGCGTTTTTTAAATCGCGAAGAAATTTCTCTTGACGAATAGCTAGTTGTGAGTTAGCTTCTTTTGACATGGTTTCACTACCTTCTTCAAATGCTTTAAAGGTTGGTGATGTGTCATCAGTCCCGTTGTTTAGGTCATTCATATAGGCGCTCTTTATCAGCTCTAAGTCAATTTTTGCCTTTTCCATTTTGTTTAAAATAATTTCTTTGAACTCTGCTAAATCCGCATCTGAGTATCTCATTTTTTCTTCTATCATCTTAATTCTATTTTGAGATTAATATTCTTGTTTTTATATTGTCAAATTCTATTTCGGTACCATTCTTCAAATCATCCACAAAAACTAATGTATCTGTTAGTGTTTCCGATTTGATATAATCTTCATTAGCCAAAACTGCTTTTTCTAAACTGTCGCTTGGTTGCAAATGAACTTTAATTTTGTCAGTTACTTCAAAGCCACTTTCTTTTCTGAGGTTTTGGATTCGGTTAACTAATTCTCTTGCTATTCCTTCTTTAATCAATTCCTCTGTTAAGGTAATATCTAAAGCAACAGTTATTCCGTTAGCATTTGCCACTAACCACCCTGGAATATCTTGAGAGGAAATCTCAATATCATCGGATGTTAAAATTATACTATTTCCCGAAATAACAAGTGATAATTCACCTTTGGTTTCTAATTCGTTGATTTGTTCAGCTGATAAATTTTGTATCTCTTTGGCAATCAGGCCCATGTCCTTGCCAAAACGCGGCCCTAGTGCTTTGAAATTTGGTTTAATTTGTTTCACCAAAACCCCCGAAGCGTCGCCCAAAAGTTCGATTTCTTTCACGTTTACTTCAGCCTTTATTAAATCAGAAACTGCCTCAATTTCAGCACGCTGATTGTCGTCAAGTACAGGAATCATGACCTTTTGCAACGGTTGACGCACCTTTATCATTTCCTTTTTTCGAAGTGATAAAACAAGGGATGAAACCGTTTGCGCTTTCATCATTTTACTCTCTAGTGATTTATCAACAAAGTTTTCAACCGAAACAGGAAATTTTGCCAAATGAATACTGCTAAATTCCTCACTATTAGTGGTATTAACTAAATCACGATATAACTTATCCATAAAGAACGGAGCAATAGGTGCTGATAGTTTTGCTACGTTTATCAAACAAGTGTATAATGTTTGGTAAGCCGCAATTTTATCTTTTTCGTATTCGCCTTTCCAAAATCGTCGCCTGCATAAACGAACGTACCAATTACTCAAATTCTCCTGAACGAAATCAGAAATAGCTCGAGCTGCTTTTGTTGGTTCGTAATCTGCGTATGCGTCATCAACTACTTTTATCAAGGTGTGCAAATCGGATAAAATCCAACGATCAATTTCTGGCCTTTCTTTTAATGGTATTTCAGCTTCCGCATATTTAAATCCATCAATGTTAGCATATAATGAGAAAAACGAATACGTATTATATAAAGTCCCAAAGAATTTTCGACGAACCTCAGCAACGCCTTCAATGTCAAATTTTAAGTTATCCCAAGGATTTGCATTTGAAATCATATACCAACGTGTAGCATCCGGGCCATATTCTGCTAATGTTGTAAATGGATCAACCGCATTTCCTAGACGCTTGGACATTTTTTGCCCGTTTTTGTCCAGAACCAAACCATTAGAAACTACATTTTTATAGGCAATTTTATCAAAAACCAAGGTTCCGATAGCGTGCAATGTATAAAACCAACCACGAGTTTGGTCAACACCTTCCGCAATAAAATCGGCCGGGAAGTCTTTGTTCTCGTCAATCTTATCTTTGTTCTCAAACGGATAATGCCATTGAGCATAAGGCATTGCGCCTGAATCGAACCAAACATCAATCAAATCAGCTTCCCGTTTCATTGGTTTTCCTGAAGGAGAAACTAAGGTGATGGCGTCAACCACATTTTTGTGCAAATCAACCAAATCATAATTTTCCTCGCTCATGTTTCCAATTTCAAAACCTTTGAATGGATTTTCCTTTTGGAAACCAGCTTGAATGGCTTTTTCAATTCCGTTGAATAATTCTTCA
>CANJWG010000012.1 GCA_947478365.1 Flavobacteriaceae bacterium
AGATAAACTTAGATTTAAAATATGCATCAATTTAAAGAATTGGAAATTTGGAAAAGGAGCAGATTATTTTGTTCTCAGATTTATACAATAACATCAAAGTTTCCTAATGATGAAAAATTTGGTTTAACTAATCAATTACGTAGAGCTGCTATATCAATTCCTTCAAATATAGCTGAAGGATCCTCAAGAAATTCAAATAAGAATTTTGCAAGATTTTTAGAAATTGCAATTGGCTCAGCCTATGAAATAGAAACACAACTCTTAATTGCATTAGATTTAGATTTTATTAAATTATATGAATTAGAAAAATCAGTAGTTGAGTTAAATGAAATAATTAAAATGATTTCCCGATTCCGTTCTAATCTAACAATCTAAAATGTCTAAGACAGTCTCAAATAAAGACAATCTCCAGATTCTTCACGAAGACAATCATATTATTGTGGTAAACAAACGCGTTGGCGATATTGTTCAAGGTGATAAAACTGGTGACAAACCTTTGTCGGAAGTAGTTAAAGAATATATCAAAGAAAAATACAACAAACCCGGTGAAGTATTTCTTGGTGTGGTGCATCGATTAGACCGCCCTACCACCGGAATTGTAGTTTTTGCACGAACTTCGAAAGCATTAACACGATTGAATGAGTTATTCAGCAATAGAGAAACGCAAAAAACCTATTGGGCCATTGTAAAAAAAAAACCAGAGAAAGAGCAAGATACTTTAGTTCATTTTTTAAAAAGAAACGAAAAAAACAATACCTCAAAAGCACACTTAAAAGAAGTACCTGAAAGCAAAAAAGCAAGTTTGGAATATAAAATTATCAAAACGCTGGATAATTATTTTGCCCTTGAAATTAATTTGCATACCGGAAGACACCATCAAATAAGAGCGCAATTAGCCGCTATTGGCTGCCCAATAAAAGGGGATTTAAAATATGGCTTTGACCGCAGTAATCCCGATGGTGGCATTCATCTTCATGCGCGTAAACTTGTTTTTATCCATCCAGTTTCAAAAGAAGTACTAGAAATTATTGCGCCAACACCTAAAGATTCTATTTGGAATTCCATTTAATATTAAAAATGCTTATTTTTACGTTATAATTAACTAAACTAAGTAATAATACCTACTATGAAAAAGACACTTTTAACTTTAAGTTTGCTAATTGGTTTTTGCAGTTTTGCTCAAGACCATTTCTCTGGAATTAGCACATCCAATCGCGTTGGAATTTTAAACGGAGCTATTAACCCTGCAGAGTTTGCCAATCTCTCAAAGAAGTTTGAAATCAATTTTTACGGCATAAGTTTTAATGTAGCTAATAATAAAATTAGGTTCAATGATTTAACTTCTGACACCAATTTGGAAGAGTTAATTTTTACTGGAACTGAATCGGCAAATATGCGAATCGATGGACAAATACTAGGTCCAAGTTTTGCTATGAAGTGGATGAAATGGGGATTTGGTATTACAACAAAAGCCAATATAAAATTTGATGTAGTTGATGTAGATACGGCATTGGGAAATGCCATTTTTAATAATAATTTAACCCTAACCACTTTATTAAACCAAACTGGAAATCAAAGATTATCTGGAACTTCTTATGGAGAAGTTGGATTTTCTGTAGCCAGAAACATTTATGAAAATGACAAACATAAATTTGATGCTGGTATAACTGTAAAATTTTTATTCCCTGGTTCGTATTCTAATTTTGGTTTGAGTAATTTAAAAGGAACTATAACGCAAGATCCAAGTGGGAGTTTTTTAACGACTGATCAACCAGCCAATTTAAATATTGCCTATTCAGGAAATCTTGCCGATAGTTTTTCAAATTTTGATGATTACACTAAATCTATTTTTGGTGGTTTAAACGGAGTTGCTACAGATATTGGATTTAACTATCAATGGAAAGATGGTAAAGATAAATACAAAATAAAATCAGGATTAGCCATTAGAAACATTGGTAGTATGACTTTTAAAGATGATAATAATTACAATACAAATTACTCACTTGAAATACCGTTAAATAATCCTTTAGATTTAAGCTTATTTGAAAACATTAATAATTTGAGTGAAGTTGAAAATATTTTAATATCCAATGTATATTTAACTCAAACACCAATAAAAACCGATTTTAAAGTAAATCTACCAACTTTATTTACAATGTATGCTGATTTTAAAATCGTTCCAAAAGTTTTTGTTACTGGCTATTTGCAGCAAAAAATTAAAAAAGATGATGGCAACGAACAAATTACAGCACGCAATATTTTATCAGTAACACCAAGAGTAAATTTAGGTTTTTTTGAAGCCTGCATTCCTGTTTCTACTAATGATATTTCAGGAACTAATATTGGTTTTGGTTTTAGATTAGGTGGGTTTTATATTGGTTCAGGATCAATTATTTCTGCACTTGCGGATAGTAAACAAGCTGATCTATACACAGGATTTCGTTGGGCGTTTTTATAAAATAATTAAGTTGAATTTTAATTGTTAAAAGTGTAACTTGCTAAACCAATTTAGTTAAGTTATGAATTTTAAAACCGATATTAATTTCCGTAAGCAGACTTTAGTAAAGTTACTTATTAGTGTTCAGAAGCATGAGGAGGAAATTATTAAAGCGCTCTATAATGATTTTAAAAAACCTGCATTTGAAGCAGTTATAAGTGAAACTGCTTATATCATTTCTGAACTAAATTACACAATTAAAAATATTAATAAATGGGCAAAACCAAATATGGTTTTGCCTTCTCTTTTAAATTTCCCTTCAACCGATTATATTTATAAAGAGCCTTACGGGAAAGTATTAATTATAGCTCCATGGAATTATCCTTATCAATTGGCATTATGCCCATTAATTGCAGCCGTTGCAGCAGGAAACCAAGTGGTGGTAAAACCTTCGGAACTGACACCAAATACTTCAAGAATTGTTGCTAAAATAATAAGCGAAACTTTTAATGAAAATCATGTAAAATGTGTTGAAGGTGGAGTTGAAATTACTCAGCAATTATTAGTACAACGCTGGGATTATATTTTCTTTACCGGTAGCGTTGCTGTTGGAAAAATAGTAGCCAAAGCTGCAGCAGAAAACTTAACGCCTGTAACATTAGAACTTGGCGGAAAAAATCCATGTATTATTGGTGCAACTGCCAATTTAAAATTAGCTGCAAAAAGAATTGTTTGGGGCAAATTCCTAAATGCCGGGCAGACTTGTATTGCACCAGATTATTTGTTGGTTTCAAATAAAATAAAATCAGCCTTTATCGAATTAATAAAAAAAGAAATCATCGACGCTTATGGCAAAAATCCCGAAACTTCTCCTGATTTCCCAAGGATTATTAATCAAAAAAACTGGAACAGACTAACGGAAATGTTAAAAGGTGAAACTATACTGACAGGTGGAAAATCAAACAGTCAGGATTATTACCTTGCTCCCACTTTGTTAGACGAACCAAGTTTGGATAGTTTGGTTATGAAAGACGAAATTTTTGGACCAATTCTTCCAATTTTATCTTTTGAAAATGAGGCTGATTTGGTTTCCATAATTTCAAGATACGAAAAACCATTGTCACTTTATGTTTTTAGCAATAACAATGCTTTTGCAAAAAGAATAATCCAAGATTATTCTTTTGGAGGTGGTTGTATTAATGATACTTTAGTTTATTTTTCTAACAAAAGATTGCCTTTTGGTGGTGTTGGTCATAGTGGTATTGGCGCCTATCACGGAAAATTGAGCTTTAGCACTTTTACTCATTACAAAGCCATTGTTAAAAAAGCAAATTGGCTCGATATCCCTACTAGATACGCACCCTACAAAGGCAAATTGAATTCTGTTAAAAATTTGTTTAGATGGTTATCTTAATGACTTAGGAATTTAAAAGATTACTTATTAATCGTAATTCTAAACAAAAAAATTAAAGTAATCCATTATTAATTGGGGCGAGGTTTTATAAGTTTAGTTAACAATCGTACTATTCAGTCTATAGTTAAATAGTTCTGCCAACTGTCACTGAACACTGAACACTATATTATCCCAACCAGCCATCTCTATCCAAACTTCTATACTGAATAGCTTCTGCAATATGATTGGAATTCACAATTTCAGAATCTTCTAAATCAGCAATAGTTCTCGAGACTTTCAAAATTCTATCAAAAGCCCTTGCCGAGAGATTTAAACGCTCCATTGCCGTCTTTAAAAGTTGCAATGAATTTTCATCTAATGCACAAAACTCCCTAATTTGTTTGGTACTCATTTGTGCATTATAATGGATATTTTCAAACGCTGCAAAACGATTTGACTGAATTTCTCTAGCTAATGTAACCCGCTTTCTAATCTCCATACTGCCCTCACCTTTTCGGGTTTCGGTAAGTTTGTCAAAAGGCACTGGCGTAACTTCAATATGAATATCAATTCGGTCTAACAATGGCCCTGAAATTTTACTCAAATAGCGTTGCATTTCCGCTGGTGAAGAACTAACTGGCGAATCACTATCATTAAAAAAACCACTCGGACTAGGATTCATACTTGCCACCAGCATAAAAGATGATGGATATGTAATTGTGAATTTGGCTCTCGAAATCGTTACTTCTCGGTCTTCCAACGGTTGGCGCATTACTTCCAACACTTCTCGTTTAAACTCGGGCAATTCATCCAAAAACAAAACACCATTGTGCGCTAACGAAATTTCACCCGGTTGCGGATAACTTCCACCGCCGACTAAAGAAACGCTCGAAGCAGTATGATGCGGACTTCTAAAGGGTCGTTGATTCATTAATCCAGAGTCTTTAACTTTTCCTGCAACGCTGTGAATTTTGGTAGTTTCTAATGCTTCGTGCAATGTCATTGGTGGCAAAATGCTAGGCAATCTCTTGGCTAACATTGTTTTTCCAGAACCTGGCGGGCCAATTAAAATAATATTATGTCCACCTGCTGCAGCTATTTCCATACAACGTTTAATGCTCTCCTGTCCTTTGACATCTGAAAAATCAAATTCAGGAAAATCTAATGTTTTATTAAATTCATCTCTGGTATTGATAATTGTCGGTTCAAGAGTACCATTTCCATCAAAAAAGTCAATTACCTGTAACACATTTTCAACACCATAAACATCTAAACCAGAAACTATCGCAGCTTCTTTTACATTTTGTATAGGAAGAAAGAAACCTTTAAAACCTTCTTCTTTGGCTTTGATAGCTATAGAAAGCGCCCCTTTTATAGGTTGCAAACCACCATCTAGCGATAACTCTCCCATGATTAAATATTGGTCAACCTCATCGGCTCTTATTTGGCCAGAAGCTGCTAGAATTCCGATGGCCAATGTCAAATCATAGGCTGAGCCTTCTTTTCGCAAATCAGCTGGCGCCATATTGATTGTAATTTTTTTTCCCGGTAAACTGTACCCATTATTTTTCAAAGCAGCCGCAATGCGATAACTGCTTTCCTTGATGGCATTATCGGGTAAACCAACCAAATGATATCCAACACCTTTGTCGATATTTACTTCTACGGTAATTGTGGTTGCTTCCACTCCAAAAACAGCACTTCCAAAAACTTTTACTAACATTTCTACTTTTTATGAACTAAAATAGAGTAATGCTATAAATAAAAAGTAGGCAAAAAGTGTACATTTTTCAACATCAATGTAAAATAAATTAAACTTTATGTAAAGTTTATTTGTCTATTAGTAAAACTTACTATACATTTGTATCAAACAATTAAATATATATTTATTATGAAAACACACTTTTTATTTCCGTACAAGTTTAAAATTCTTGGTTGGATTTTATTTATTCCAAGTTTACTAATTTTTATGTTGGCGTCAATTTTCAAACTGGATATTGATAAATACTTGAATATAAAAGTATATGCTATATACCAAGAATCTATTGGACAAAAACCTGGATTCTTCAAAATAATTGAAGATAGTTTTTAGTTATGAATTGATTACGATTTTAATTATTTTAGGCGGTTTATTTATATGCTTTTCAAAGCTAAAAAACGAAGATGAGTACACTTCAAAAATAAGATACGAAAGCTTGGTTTGGGCAACCTATTTTAATTATTTCCTAATCTTATTTTTTACCTTATTTTTATATGGCATGCCCTTTTTAAACGTTATCGTCTATAATGTATACACTTTACTAGTTTTCTTTATGATACGCTTTCATTATTTGATTTATAAACTAAATAAAACCTACAGAGATGACAAATAATCTAAAAGTTTTGAGAGCTATTAGGAATATTTCACAGGAAGAATTGGCTAAACAAATCAGTGTAAGCAGACAAACCATAAACGCCATGGAAAAAGGGAAATATGTTCCTTCAACAGTTTTAACACTTAAATTAGCGCGTTTTTTTGAAAAACCTGTTGAAGAAATTTTTACTTTAGAAGATAGCGATTAAGGCAAATTATCACTCATCAATTCGCTTTTATGTTTGATATATTCATACCCCTGATGCCACCATTGTTTCATTTTTTCTTTATTAAAAATTAAAGCATTATTAGTAAGCTGTGTTGGTGTGTAGTATAAATTGAGTTTTACATTTTTGTTTTTAGCTGACAATTTCCCAATGGTTATATCATGTTTTTCAACTTGGATTAGCAACGTTTGAAACAAATCAATCATCAAAGAAAACGGATTTTTGCCAATACTTCTAGGAGAAACCTGCATTTCGGTTTCTAATATAACCACATCAACTTCGGTGGCGCCACGATTTATAGCTTCTCTTATGGGAACCAAACTCGAAAATCCGCCATCGCCATATTCATAATCGTTCTTTTTAACCAAACTCATAAAAGGAATGTAATTGCAAGAAATCCAAATCCAATCACAAAATTCATTGTATTCAAAATCTTTAATCGACTTATACTCTACTTCGTTTTTAGACAAATTAGTAACAGTAACCACTATATCACAACCTAATGTTTTCAATTGGGTAAACTCCTTTAAAGTAAAGTTCTTCCGGATGTATTTTCGCAACTTGTAGCTTTCACCAAAAGTTCTTTTCCCTTTTAAAAATTGTAAAATCACATTAAAATGGTTTATGGAAACAACTTCAACGCCATCCTTATGCTTTACAACAAAGGGATTAATGTCGAAAATTTTGCTCATATCAACGTTGGTATAAATACTGTAAATTTTATCAACTTCACCCAAAGCCAAATGCGGAATAAGCAAACTTCCTGTAGAACTTCCTATAAGTATATCATATTTATATTCTTTTTCCTGAAGTAAATACTGTGCTACACCGCCTCCAAATGCGCCTTTACTGCCGCCACCAGAAATTACTAATGCTCTCATTTCTTTTCTTCTAAAAGTTTATCTAACTGTGTCTTTTCCTTTTCAGAAAGCGTTTGATATATCATTTGAAATTGAGGTTTTGCACCGCCAACCAATAACTCTCTGATTTTATCGCGAGCAAATTTTGTAAACTGCCATTTAAAATGTGTAGTAGCATTGACCAAATTTTTCAACACGATTGGATCATTTTCATTAATAGCTAATGCATTGATAATGGCATTTTGACGAATGGAACTTTCATATTTTGGTGAAGTGTAATCAACCAACTCATTATAATACTTCTCTTTTTCAGGGCTTTGATTTTCGATGGAAAAAGTCAAAAATAATGATCTTAAACTTTTATCGTTACCGCCAATCCATTTCTCAGCTTTAGCTAAATAAACAGTCCTGCTTTCCGGAAAATTTTTCCACAAATTCATAAATGCAATTTCTCTGGTATCATAAGAAACATCATCTAATAATGTTTCATAATTAGTTTTGAACTCTAACGGAATTTCATCGGTAAACTCAGCCACAGATTGACGCACTTTGACATCATTTGTCTGTAAAGCCAAAAGCAATAACTCTTTTTTGTCTTTGAATGAAATATCTTTTATCTGATACATAATCTCCGTTTTCACAGGATAAAAAACATTGGACTGCAGTAATGCTAAAAATCTTTCTTTATTCTCTACGAATGGATTTAAACGCATTTTTTGGGTTTCAAAAAGTGTTCGCATGAATTCATTTTTCTTCAACAAGGCATTGGCTTCATCACTTCTGAAATGATAATCTTCTAACCAAACTTTCTTAAATGTTTCGGTGTCAAAATTGGATACTTTTTTAACTTCTGTAAGAAAATCATCGGTTTCTGCATTTTGAAATTGGTATTTTTTTAAATAGTTTGTAATTGCTTTCTGAAACAATTTTGAACCAATAGTTTCTCTTATTAAGTGCAATGCCCAGGCACCTTTTTGATAAAACGATAGTGAACTTGCTTTCTCATTCATCACCGGAATCGTATCTGTTTTTGCAGCATTTCGCAATTGCAAAGAACTTCTATACAACTGATGGTAAAAATAATCATCTCCAAAAATCTGTCTTTCTGCCAACAAAGCATGATAGGTTGCAAAACCTTCCTGCAACCAATGATGTTTTCCTGATTTAGCGGTAACCAAATTGCCAAACCATTGATGAGCCAACTCATGCGCATTGACATTGACATAATTTCGATCATTAAAACCAATTTCGTCAACCACATAATCCTGAGCAAAAAGAGTGCAACTGGTGTTTTCCATTCCAGCATATAAAAAGTCTTCAATCGGAACTTGCTTATAAATTTGCCATGGATACTTCACTCCTATTTCTTTTTCTAAATAATCAAAGATTTGTTTCGAATAGCGATAGGTTGGATCAAACTTGATTGTGTCTTTGGGTTGAATAAATAATTGTAATGGAATGTGTGATTTAGAAGCAATAGTATGATTCATAAAATCCCCAATAGCTATCGCTAACAAATAGGAACTCATTGGCTTTTGCATTTCGTATTTCCAAATCTTTTTGTTTTTATCTGGAAAAACATCTTTCAAAACACCATTGGCTATGACATTGTAATTTTTATCAAAAGAAATGTTCATGTTAAAAATCACTTTTTCATTCACATCGTCAAAACTTGGAAACCAATGGCTGGTATATTTCCCTTGACCTTGTGTCCAAACTTGTCCTTCTCCAGACAATTCATGTGCGCTAGGAACAAGACACGTTTTGTCACACTGAGCGCAGTCGAAGTGGCCATTAAAATACATGGTTTGTTTTGGAGTAGCTTCGTAGTTAAAAGCAACTGTATTTTTCCCAGTTTTAAAGCCTTCAAAAAGATTTAGTGTTTTTCCAGTGTTGGTAAATTTTACAGTTTTGTTGTTGATTTTAACATTGGTTACAATCATCTTCTGCGCATCTATTTTAATGGTATCGATGGCTTGTTTCACTTCAAAAACATAACGAACTGAACCCGAAACTTTCTTCTCGATTGGATTTATCGAAATAGTTCCATACGCAGTTTTAAAATCAACTTTTGTAGTTTGTTGAGCAAAAGAAAAAACGCTATAGAGAAGCAAAAAGATTTGGCGCATCTGTATCGATTATTTGATACGAATATAATCATTTTCAAATTGTCTCATTTTCAAATTTTCAAATTAATAAACTATCTTCGCTTGAGTAAAAGACGAAAAGATGAAAGACTAAAAGATGAAAGATAGTCTATCATCTAACTGTCTATTATCTATTATCTTAAACAATGTCAAACTCGCTACTGCAAACTCCTATTGAATACTTAAAAGGCGTTGGACCGCAACGTGGGGAATTGCTGCGCAAGGAACTGAACATTCAACGCTATGAAGATTTAGTGAATTTCTTTCCGAATCGCTATATAGACAGAACACGTTATTACAAAATAAACGAGTTACAAAAAAATGATAGCGAAGTGCAAATAATTGGCAAAATCATTCACATCAAAACGGTTGAATTTGGCAAAGCCAAAAAACGATTGGTAGCCACTTTCGTGGATGAAACTGGCCAAATTGAACTTACCTGGTTTCAAGGTCACAAATGGATTCGTGACAGTTTGAAACTAAATATTCCTTATGTGATATTTGGAAAAGTAGCCTCTTTTGGTAACACTTTCAACATGGCGCATCCCGAAATGGAATTGTTTGCCGAACATGAACAAAGTTTGCGCTCGGCTATGCAGCCGATATATCCATCAACAGAAACCTTGACAAATAGAGGAATTTCAAATAGAGTTGTCAATAAAATAATGCAGCAATTGTTTTTGGAAACACAGGCCAAGTTTGTAGAAACATTACCCGGCTATCTTTTAGATGAATTGAAACTAATTCCAAAGAACGCTGCCTTATTTAATATTCATTTTCCAAAAAGTCAGGAACTTTTGTCTAAAGCGCAATTTCGATTAAAGTTTGAAGAATTGTTTTTTATCCAACTGCAATTAATTACTAAAAACCTAGTTCGAAAGCATAAAATAAAAGGACATCCATTTACTGTTGTTGGTGAATATTTTAATAATTTCTTCCAAAATCATTTGCCATTTGAGTTGACGAATGCGCAAAAAAAAGTGCTTAAAGAAATCAGAAACGACATGGGTACCAATGCCCAGATGAATCGACTTTTGCAAGGCGATGTTGGTTCCGGAAAAACAATAGTGGCTTTAATGGCCATGCTCATTGCTTTAGATAATGGATTTCAAAGTTGTTTAATGGCTCCTACAGAAATTTTGGCAAACCAACATTATAACGGTTTTATAGAATTATCTAAAAATCTAAATATCAATATAAAAATACTGACTGGTTCAACCAAAACTGTAGATAGAAAAATCATCCGCGAAGAATTAGAAAATGGAAGTCTTCACATTCTTATTGGCACACATGCTTTGCTCGAAGACAAAGTGCAATTTCATAATTTGGGTTTAGCCATCATTGACGAGCAACATCGTTTTGGTGTTGAGCAGCGTTCTAAATTGTGGAAAAAAAATAATATACCACCACATATTTTGGTAATGACAGCTACTCCAATTCCAAGAACATTAGCCATGAGTTTGTATGGCGATTTAGATATTTCAGTGATTGACGAATTACCACCGGGACGAAAACCAATCCAAACCGTGCATCGTTATGACAGTAATCGTTTAAAAGTATGGAAATTTATTAAAGATGAAATTGCCAAAGGAAGACAGATCTATATTGTTTACCCATTAATCCAAGAAAGTGAAACCATGGATTACAAGGATTTGATGGATGGTTATGAGAGTATTTCGAGAGATTTTCCTTTGCCTCAATACAGCATTTCCATCGTTCACGGCAAAATGAAACCTGCAGACAAAGATGCCGAAATGAAACGATTCGCTGAAGGAAAAACTAATATTATGGTGGCAACAACCGTCATCGAAGTTGGGGTAAATATTCCGAATGCGAGCGTAATGGTTATTGAAAGTGCGGAACGATTTGGCCTATCTCAATTGCATCAGCTGCGTGGTCGTGTGGGTCGTGGCGCCGAACAGAGTTATTGCATTTTGATGACCTCATTTAAATTATCTAACGATAGTAAAATTCGTTTGGAAACTATGTGTAAAACAAATGATGGTTTTGAAATTGCAGAAGTCGACTTAAAACTTCGCGGTCCAGGCGACATTATGGGGAAACAACAAAGTGGCGTTTTACAACTTCAAATTGCCGATTTGGTCAAAGATAAAGACATTCTTTTGGTTGCTCGAAATGAAGCTTTAAAACTTTTGAAAAAAGACTCATCAATGACTTTGCCTGAACATCAAACTCTAAGAAGTGTTTTTATAGAGCTTTCAAAAAAGAAAAACATTTGGAATTATATCAGTTAATTAATAATTGATAATTGACAATTGATAATTATATTTGCAGCTTGACTAGAAGCTCATAAACCGAGTTGAGCGTAGCTAAAATCAAATAAACACATATGAAGATTTCATACAATTGGTTAAAACAATTTATTAAAATAGATTTAAAATCAGAAGATACAGCAAACTTATTGACGGATTTAGGTTTGGAAGTAGAAGTTGTGGAGAAATACCAATCCGTTCGTGGTGGTTTGGAAGGTGTCATCGTGGGTCATGTGTTGACTTGCGAAAAACATCCTGATGCTGATAGATTAAGCATAACAACTGTTGATTTAGGAGACGACACTCCAGTACAAATTGTTTGTGGCGCCAGCAATGTTGCCAAAGGACAAAAAGTGCCAGTAGCAAGCATAGGTACAAAATTATTTGACAAAGATGGTGTTGAATTTGAAATCAAAAAAGGTAAAATTCGCGGACAAGAAAGTCACGGAATGATTTGTGCCGAAGACGAATTAGGATTAGGAACAAGCCATGACGGAATTATGGTTTTGGATGCTACTCTAAAACCTGGAACGCCTTGTGCTAAAGTTTTCAATATAGAAAATGACGAAGTATTCGAAATAGGTTTGACTCCAAACCGAGCAGATGCTATGTCGCATTATGGTGTGGCTCGTGATTTACGTGCCAGTTTATTACAAAAAAACAGTAACATCGAATTAATCACGCCAACGGTAAGTACATTCCGAATTGACAAAAGAACACTTAAGATTGATGTTGATGTTAAAGACAGTAAGTTAGCTCCTAGATATTGTGGGGTTACCATTTCTGGTGTTACGATAAAATCTTCCCCAGCTTGGTTGCAAAACCGTTTGAAAGCTATTGGTTTGACTCCAAAAAACAATATTGTTGATGTTACTAATTATATTCTGCATGATTTAGGGCAACCTTTACATGCTTTTGACGCTGCAAAAATAAACGGAAAAATTATTGTGAATACTGTTCCGTCTGGAACAAAATTCGTCACATTAGATGATGTAGAAAGAACCTTGCACGAAGAAGATTTGATGATTTGCGACGAAAAAGGACCGCTTTGTATTGCGGGTGTTTTTGGTGGGAAAGATTCGGGAGTTACAGAAACCACGAATTCTATTTTCCTGGAAAGTGCTTATTTCAATCCGGTGAGTGTTAGAAAATCTGCAAAAAGACATGGATTGAATACGGATGCTTCTTTTCGTTTTGAAAGAGGAATTGATCCAAGCATTACAGAATTTGCTTTGAAACGTGCGGCGTTATTAATCAAAGAGATTGCCGGTGGCGAAATCACTTCTGATATCGTAGATATTTATCCAAAAAAGATTGAAGACTTTCCTGTTTTCTTAAATTTTGATAAAACAACCAAATTGATTGGGGAAGAACTGCCAAAAGAAACCATCAAAAAAATATTAGCTTCTTTGGATATTAAAGTAAACAGCGTTACCGATAAAGGTTTAGGTTTAATAATTCCTTCTTATCGTGTTGATGTTCAACGTGAAGTTGATGTTATAGAAGAAATTCTTAGGGTTTATGGTTACAACAACATTGATTTTACCAAAAAACTTAATGCTACTGTTGCCAATTCAGGTAGAACAGAAGATTATAAAGTACAAAATATTGTAGCTAATCAATTAAATTCTCTTGGGTTTCACGAAATGATGGCCAACTCTTTAACCTCACCAGATTATGTGAAATTATCTGAAATGTTGAAAGAAGAATTCAACGTAATGATGTTAAACCCTTTGAGTAATGATTTATCAGCAATGCGTCAATCGTTGTTGTTCTCTGGTTTGGAAGCGGTGTCGTATAATATTAATCGAAGAAATTCAGATTTAAAATTATTCGAATTTGGAAAAACATATCACAAATTGCCATCGGGCTATAATGAACTAAAACACTTGACATTGTTTCTATCAGGAAACAGAGATCCAGAAAATTGGACAACTACTCAAAAACCTTCTGATTTCTTTTTGTTTAAAGGTTATATTGATTCAGTTTTAAATCGTTTAGGAATTTGCAAAATCAAAAACAAACCGGTTGAATCTGATGTTTTTGCAGAAGGAATAGCCATTGCTTGTGGTAACGATATTTTGGTGGAATTTGGAACAATTAAAAAATCTATCCTTAAGCATTTCGATATTAAACAGGAAGTTTTGTTTGCTGATTTCAATTGGAATCTTATTTTAAAATTAATCAGCAATAAAATCAAGTTTACTGACATTCCGAAATATCCTGAAGTACGCAGGGATTTAGCGCTATTAGTTGACAATAGCGTTACTTTTGACACTATTTATGATATAGCCCGTCAAACAGAAAAATCATTGCTGAAAGATATCAACTTATTTGATGTTTACCAAGGCAAAAACCTACCAGAAGGTAAGAAGTCGTATGCCGTTAGTTTTACATTGCTTGATAATACAAAAACCCTAACCGAAGAGCAAATAGAAAAAATTATGAGCAAGCTTCAAAAGAATTTAGAAACTGAAGTTGGCGCGATTTTAAGACAATAAAAGCTCTTTTGTAATTATTTCTGATCTTTTTCAACGATAAAGAAATCTTACTATATAGTTAATTAATTTTGTGATTTCTCCCTTTGGTCGAAATGACAAAAAAACTAAAGAAATTATTTTCCTCAACCTAAAAGGGAGACTTTTCTCTTTTAAAACTAAATGCAGTTTCATAGTCAAGTATAAAAAAACTCCCGACTTACATCGGGAGTTTTTGTTTAGTAAAAAATCAGAAAATTATTTTTTCTCTTTCTTTTCCATTTTTGCTTTTAATCCGGCAAGGATATCATTGTTATCTCCAAGAGTTGAAGCTGGAGCATTGTTTGAGGCAACTGCTTCTGCAACCGCTTTAACATTTTTCTCTTCTTCTTCTCTAAAGATAGCCGTGTGAGAAGCTACAACTCTTTTGAATTCTTTATTGAATTCTATAACTTTAAAGTCAGCGGCTTCCCCTTTTTTCAATTTCTTACCATCTTCTTTTTCTAAATGACGAGTTGGAATGAACGCAACCACATCGTCACCGAAATCTACAGTAGCACCTTTGTCAACAATTTCAGCGATAGTTCCGTTGTGGACAGTTCCAACAGCGAAAGCCTCTTCATGTTTGTCCCAAGGATTAGCAGTTGTTTGTTTGTGACCTAAAGATAATTTACGTCCTTCAACATCTAACTCTAATACAACTACATCTAATTTATCACCAACATTAACAAATTCTGATGGGTGTTTTATTTTCTTAGTCCAAGATAAATCAGAGATATAAACTAATCCATCAATACCTTCTTCTAATTCAACAAAAATACCAAAGTTTGTAAAGTTTCTAACAATGCCTGTATGTTTGGAACCGACTGGGTATTTAGCAGTGATATCTGTCCATGGATCTTGCGTTAATTGTTTGATGCCTAAAGACATTTTTCTATCATCTCTATCAAGAGTCAAGATAACTGCCTCAACAACATCTCCAACTTTTACGAAATCCTGAGCCGAACGCAAGTGCGTAGACCAAGACATTTCAGAAACGTGAATTAAACCTTCAACACCTTCAGCTACTTCGATAAATGCACCATAATCAGCGATTACAACTACTTTACCTTTCACTTTGTCTCCAATAGCTAATTTAGCATCAAGTGCATCCCAAGGGTGAGCGTTTAATTGTTTTAAACCTAATTGAATTCTTGTTTTTTCATCATCAAAATCAAGAATCACAACATTTAATTTTTGATCTAATTCCAGAACTTCACTTGGGTGATTAATTCTTGACCAAGAAAGGTCAGTAATGTGGATTAATCCATCAACACCACCTAAGTCAATAAACACACCATAAGAAGTAATGTTTTTAACAACACCTTCTAATACTTGTCCTTTTTCTAATTGACCAATGATTTCTTTTTTCTGAACTTCGATATCCGCTTCAATAAGCGCTTTGTGAGAAACAACAACGTTTTTGAATTCGTGGTTAATTTTCACCACTTTGAATTCCATCATTTTGTTTACGTATACATCGTAATCACGGATTGGTTTCACATCAATTTGTGAGCCTGGTAAGAATGCTTCAATTCCGAAAACATCTACAATCATACCTCCTTTAGTTCTACATTTAACAAAACCTTGAACGATTTCACCAGTTTCATTTGCAGAAATAACTCTATCCCAAGATTTAATTGTTCTTGCTTTTCTGTGAGATAATACTAACTGACCTGTTTTGTCCTCACGGATGTCAATTAATACTTCTACTTTGTCACCCACTTTTAGGTTTGGATTGTAACGGAATTCGTTTAAAGAAATAACTCCTTCTGATTTCGCGTTAATGTCAACAATAGCGTCTCTGTCAGTAATTCTAACTACTACACCTTCTACAACTTCTTCTTGATCTGTTGAGATGAAAGTTTTTGTAACTAAGTTTTCAAACTCTTCCAAGTTTTTTTGATCTACTGCGTCAATTCCTTCTGCATAATTATGCCAGTTGAATTCATTTAAAAACGCTTCTTGTTCTTTGTTTAATACAGCCATGCTGATAAAATAATTTGTATGTTATGTTCCTCGAGTTTCATGATGCGATAAAAACACAACAGTGTTTACATAAATGATTGATACCTAAGGAAACTCTTCTTCGCCAAAAGGTTGGCAAAAGTAAGTATAATTTGTTAATTAAAAAACAATTTTAGAAAGAAAATACCTTTCTGCCGACAGGCAGGGAGGAAAGGAAAAAGAATAAAGAGTTGGTTAATAGAAGTGAAAGGCACTGGAGTTCTTGGTTTTCATACCTGCCGGAAGGCAGGTTCCTGCTGTCCGTGCTACATGATAGCCAGTTCCCATCAGTGCTAGATAGCAATTCTATTGAATAAAAAAACCTGTCAGGTCTAATCTTATAAATTAAAACTGTTTAATGGCTTATATTCTCAACCACTTTTGGGTCATGTTTGTGTTTAAACATTAGAGCAAACAAAATGGCAATAACTAAAGCATATCCGGCAAACGATAGCCAAATGCTATGCCAGTCTCTAATACCATCGTGAGTAAAATATTTATCAATTATAATTCCGCTTAATAATCCGCCAAATAAAGCCCCAAAACCATTTGACATCATCATAAACAAACCTTGAGCTGAAGAACGAATTTTAGAATCGGTAGTAGTCTCTACAAATAACGAACCCGAAATATTAAAAAAGTCAAATGCCATTCCGTAAACTATACAAGACATAATAATCATCCACAAACCGTCTACCGGATTCCCATAAGCAAACAAACCGAAACGCAATACCCAGGCTAACATGGATATCAACATTACTTGCTTAATTCCGAATCGCTTTAAGAAAAATGGAATCGCCAAAATGAATAAGGTTTCCGATATCTGAGAAATCGACATAATTATTGTCGAATATTTAACTACAAATGAGTTAGCATATTCCGGAACTTTTGAAAACTCTGAAAGATAAACATCACCATACATATTGGTTAATTGTAACGCGCCACCTAAAAACATTGAAAATAAAAAGAACAATGCCATTTTATAAGTTCCAAATAATTTGAAAGCATTTAGACCTAATTTTTCAAACATAGAAGCTTCTTCAGCTATTAATTTTTGAGGCGGACATTTTGGCAATGTAAAGGAGTAAATTCCCAAAACAAAAGCAGCTAGCGCAGATAAATAGAACATATTAGCAGACGCTTTATTGTCTGTTAAATTCGTTATCCACATTGCGGCAATAAAACCAATTGTTCCCCAAACTCTTATTGGCGGAAATACCTTAACTACATCGAAATCATTGCTCTTTAAAATATTATAAGCAACCGAATTAGATAAAGAAATCGTAGGCATATAGCACAACATTGCAGCAAAAATTACATAGTAAAATGTAGTTGGATTATCTACTTGAGGAATGTATAGTAAAGCTAATCCTCCAAGAATATGTAAAACACCATAAAGCCTTTCGGCATTAACCCATTTATCAGCTATAATTCCTGTTATAGCAGGCATAATGATAGACGAAATTCCAAGTGTTGAGAAAATAGCTCCAAATTCGGCACCACTCCATTGTTTTGTAGCAAACCAATAATTACCAACTGTTATCAGCCAAGCTCCCCAAACAAAAAATTGGAGAAAACTCATTATTGTCAATCTGAATTTTATACTCATAAAAATAGTTTTGATTTATTTAAAATAGAACGTAAATCTACTATTTATATCGAGATAAACAAATAAATGATAATGCATTTGTCATCGACGAAGAAGAAACCTTTAGGTTCAGCCTAGCGAAATCACATAAAGGTTTGTTTGAATTATAGGATGAGATTCCTCTCTCGTTTATCAACGAGACGGAATGACAGGTTTGTGGAAAATTTATGAATTAATAACTTCATCAACCATTTCTAAAACAGCGTTGAATTGTTCGTCGCGAGTAAGATAGGAATTATCTATTTCAATGGCGTCATCGGCTTTTCGTAGAGGGGAATCATCTCGATGCGTATCAATATAATCACGCTGTTCTACATTTTTTAAGACTTCTTCAAAAGAGACTTCTTGACCTTTGTTGTGTAATTCATCAAAACGTCTTTGCGCCCGGGTTTCCGGACTGGCAGTCATAAAAACTTTAAGTTCCGCTTTAGGAAAAACTACAGTTCCTATATCGCGGCCATCCATGACGATACCTTTACCTTTTCCCATTTCCTGTTGTTGTTCTACCAATTTGGCACGAACCTCAGAAACCTCTGCTACTAGACTAACAAAATTAGAAACTTGAATTGTTCTGATTTCCTTTTCTATATTGACATCATTCAAATACATTTCGGCAAAACCCAATTTAGTATTGAATTCGAAATGCAATTTGATAAAAGTCAAGCTGTTGATTAAAGTTTGCTTATCGAAAAAATCGGCTGTTATATAACCATTTTGCATAGCAAAAAAAGTTACCGCACGATACATAGCGCCGGTGTCAACATATACATAACCTAAATGTTTGGCTAATTGTTTAGCTAATGTACTTTTCCCAGTGGAAGAAAATCCGTCTATGGCAATGGTAATCTTTTTACTCACAATATTATTTTTTTTGATGTTAGTGAATTTTCGGTTTCATAAGTTTTTATCTATCATTTGCAAAATCAATAGTCAAGCCAAAAAGACTTGTATTGGCAGCTAAAGTATATCGTGAATAAGAATAATTAAATTTTAAATTCCCCATTTTTAATCCGAACCCAAGCGAAATTCCAGAGAAATTTCGCTGTTCCAAAATTCGCAATTCTTCGGCTCTTCTAAAATTATATCCTATTCTAAAATTAAACCCTTTATTAGGAAACAACTCAGCGCCAATAATAACGTGACGCAAAGCATTTCCGAAAACAGAAACTTTTTCCGGAGTTGAACCCCCATCTAAAGAACCTTGTGCCCTATTTGGATTAGAAAATGCCAATTGCCATTGTTGCATATTTTCAAGAGTTACATGCCAACGAATAGGAACATTTTCCATTAATTGCGAAACACCAATAAGTACTTCTAAAGGTAACTTTTCACGCGTTTCAGCATAAGGCGTAATTTGCACTCCAACATTCCGTATAGATATTGCCCAATTTACATCATTTCGTGTATCAATAAACATGGCTCCAATATCAACTGCGGCACCAAATGAATTATAACTTTCTAAAGTAGAATTTATCAATTTTGTATTAGCGCCGATATAAAAATCAGAATCCGGAATATTATAAGCATAGCCAAAAGTCAAAGCTATTTCGCTTCCAGTAAAACTCGATGTTTGCTGCCCATTTTCATCATAACCATCAAATTTTCCATAATTTACATAATTTACACCTCCAAAAAAAGTTTGCACATGTCGATCATATGTGTAGGCATAAGAAGCTGTCCCGTAGGCAACTTCGCCAAAATAACTTCCATAATTCAAAGCCAATTTATTATCCATTTCAGGATTTATATTCGCAGGATTAAAGTGTCCCTGATTAACATCGCTGTCATAGAAAGTAATCACTTTACCACCCAATGCCGCTTGTCTTGGTGAAGTCACTAAATTTAGAAATTGGTATATTGACTTTCCTCCAACTTGACCAAAATTGGCCAAACTAGTGAAACAAAATCCAAAACAAATTGCTTTTTTAATCATCAAAATGACTTATGCTACATAGTATAACGGAAATGCGAAGATATTATTTTATATGGTACGAAAAAAGTTAAAAGAAAAAGGCATAAGCGTTATTCTACTTATGCCTTTGCCTATTATTTTCAAAAAAAAAGCTTACAATTTTTTAGCGTTTTTTACCTTCTGATTAGTTAAGGCAAGATCAATAACCTCGCTCATTTCTTTTACATAATGAAAAGTCAGTCCTTCTAGATATTCAGCTTTTATTTCGTCTATGTCGCTTTTATTTTCATTACATAAGATAATTTCTTTTATGTTTGCTCTTTTGGCAGCCAGTATTTTTTCTTTAATTCCGCCAACAGGTAATACTTTTCCACGTAATGTGATTTCACCAGTCATAGCTAAATTTTTCTTTATTTTTCTTTGAGTTAAAAGAGAAACTAATGAAGTCAACATTGCAATACCTGCGCTTGGACCATCTTTTGGCGTTGCTCCTTCCGGAACGTGTAAGTGTATATTATATTTGGATAACATTTCTGGATCTAATCCAAAAATATCGGCATTAGATTTTATATATTCCAAAGCAATAGTTGCCGATTCTTTCATAACAGTACCTAAATTTCCAGTCAAAGTTAAATTCCCTTTTCCTAAAGAAATCAATGATTCTATAAATAAAATATCACCTCCAACTGATGTCCAAGCCAAACCTGTAACAACCCCAGCCACATCATTACTTTCTGACTTATCGCGTTCTAATTTTGGTGCGCCCAAAATTTTTACAATATCTTCGTCGGTAACTTTTGCATTATATTCCTCTTCCATCGCAACCGATTTAGCAGCATTTCTGATAACTTGAGCTAATTTTTGTTCCAAACTTCTGACTCCTGATTCACGGGTATAGCCTTCCACAATTTTTTCTAATTGTTTTTTGCCAATGCCTAAATCTTTTGCTTTTAAACCGTGTTCTTTTAATTGTTTTGGGAATAAATGCTGACGTGCAATTTCAACTTTTTCTTCGATGGTGTAACCAGTCATTTTGATGACTTCCATTCTGTCTTTTAATGCAGGTTGAATAGTTGCCATATTATTGGAAGTTGCAATAAACATGACTTTGGATAAATCATAGCCCATTTCCAAAAAGTTATCATAGAAATCGCTGTTTTGTTCAGGATCCAAAACCTCGAGCAATGCCGATGATGGATCACCTTGATGCGAATTTGATAATTTATCAATCTCATCTAAAACAAAAACTGGATTTGAAGTTCCGGCTTTTTTTAAGCTTTGAATAATTCTTCCTGGCATAGCACCGATATAGGTTTTTCTGTGTCCACGTATTTCGGCTTCATCACGTAAACCGCCAAGTGAAATCCGAACATATTCTCTTCCTAATGCTTCTGCAATTGATTTTCCTATAGATGTTTTTCCAACACCCGGAGGCCCGGTCAAACAAATTATAGGCGACTTCATATCATTTCGCAATTTCAATACTGCCAAATGTTCTATGATTCTTTTCTTCACATCTTCTAAACCAAAATGGTCGCGGTCAATAATTTTTTGAGCTCGTTTCAGATCGAAATTATCTTTTGAATAGTGATTCCATGGCAATTCTAAAAACAATTCAAGATAGTTTCTTTGAATACCAAAATCAGGAGCTTGTGGATTCATACGTTGCATTTTGGAAATTTCTTTCTCAAAATGTTTAGCAGTTTTATCATCCCAAGTTTTGGTTTTCGCTTTCATGCGCATTTCTTCAATTTCCTGCTCATTTGAAACTCCACCCAATTCTTCCTGTATGGTTTTCATTTGTTGGTGCAAGAAATATTCGCGTTGTTGTTGGTCTAAATCAAAACGAACTTTAGATTGAATGTCGTTTTTCAATTCCAATTTTTGCAGCTCAACATTCATGTAACGCAACGTCTCTAAAGCTCTTTCTTTTAGTACATTAATCATCAATAAATCCTGCTTTTCTTTAACCGAAAGATTCATGTTAGAGGAAACAAAATTGACTAAGAAAGATTGACTTTCAATATTTTTTATGGCAAATGTAGCTTCCGTTGGAATGTTTGGACTTTCCTTAATAATTTCTATAGCTAGTTCTCTGGTGGAATCAATTATAGCTTGAAATTCGGTATCGTGTTTGCCTGGACGATTTTCCTCAACTTCTTTAATCGTAGCTTTCAAATAAGGTTTTTCAGAAGTAACTGCGTCAATTTCAAAGCGTTTTTTACCTTGAAGAATAACTGTAATATTTCCGTCAGGCATTTTTAAAACACGAAGAATTTTAGCTACTGTTCCTATTGTATATATATCATTCTTTGTTGGATCTTCATCTTCTTCATTCTTTTGGGCGACAACTCCGATAATTTTATTTCCAGCATTAGCGTCGTTAATAAGTTTTATCGATTTATCTCTTCCTGCTGAGATTGGTATTACAACACCTGGAAAAAGAACTGTATTTCGTAAAGGTAAAATCGGCAAAGAACTTGGTAGTTTTTCGTTATTCATTTCTTCCTCGTCTTCGGGTGTTAAAAGAGGAATTAAATCAGTTTCGGTATCAAATTCTTGCAGTGACAAATTGTCAAAGGAAATTATATTATGGTTTGACATGGTATTTTATTAGGTCAAAATGACATTAGAAATTATTCAATACAAAACAAAAGTAGAGCATCTTTTTTAGGATATAAATTAAAATCGATATAAAATCAATCTAGGCGGGAAATAGTCAAGTATTGTGCCATAAAAAAATCCGCCAAAAGGACGGATTTAATTTATCTATATAAAAAAATCAATTGTATTCAACATCAAAAGCACCTTCGGTGACTGTTTTTGTTGCTGAGGTTGTGAAGGTTTTAACTACCATACTAAAGGTTCCTTTAATTCTTGTATCTGTTTTTGAAGTAATAGTAAGTGAACCTGACTCTGCACTATAAAGTACGTCATTTAGAATATAACTTCCATTTACATTCTCTCCTAATGGACCTGTAAACTCATAGGTTCCAACTGATAAGGAACGTATAATGTTTAAACCAACTCTATCGCCATTATTTTTAGATCCAACAACACTAATTTGATCGGGCATTCCTGAAACATCTGTAAGTAAGGCAGCGTCTATTTGTTCTTCAACAAATTCTGTTCCGTCTATTTTTGCAAAAAAAGAATCATCAGATACAGGTGAACTTGATGTGTAAGGAACATTTGTGAAAATACCATTTGTAAAATCAACAGGAAGAATAGAAGTAGTTGAACTATCCGACCAATAGCCTTTATAACTAAAAGTTCCTGAAATTGTTTTATTAACTGTATTTATATTTGAAATAATTATTGAACCAGTAAGTTCAGATTCATTAGCAAGATTTACAGACCAATATCCAAACTCAGAACCTGTAGGTGTATATGCTATAATATTTGAATTTGCTGGGTAAGTTCCAGTAGTATTCCCTAATAATAAAACTGAAAAAGTAGATCCATCGGCTCTGGTTGCTCCTAAAGAAATAAGATTACCAGAAATTACAGCTTGTGCAATAGTTCCATTCCAAGTATTTCCACTAAAATCAGCTTTAAATACCATTGGTCCGCCAATACCTCCACCGCCAAAATCATCCAAATTGATATTACTATCAATAGGCTCATTTTCACACGAGGTAAAAGTAAAAGCTGTAAGTATCAATAATATGCCTCCTATTAATTTTATTTTTTTCATAACTTTTTTATAAATAAAGATCAAATATAATTTTTTTTGAATTTACGACAATACTTTTTTGGGAATTCTCAGTAATAATAACAATCCAGCTAAAAAAAATACGCCCAAAAATACGATTGCAAATCTTGGACTGCCTGTAATCTGGTCTATCAATCCATAAACTAACATTCCAATTACAATTCCGACTTTTTCGGAAACATCATAGAAACTGAAAAAAGAAGTGGTGTCTTCGGTTTTCGGTAAAAACTTAGAATAGGTTGACCTTCCTAAAGATTGAATTCCTCCCATTACTAATCCAACTAATGATGCCATAATGTAAAAGTCATTAGGTGTTTTGATGAAATAAGCAAAAAAACAAAGTAATAACCAAAATGCATTTAGAAAAATAAGCACATTAATATTGCCGAATTTTGCAGAAGCTTTTGAAGTTAAAAAAGCTCCAGCTACAGCTATTAATTGTATTAATAGAATACATGTTATTAATCCAGACTGACTTTCTTCAGCGTCTTTCCATTGAATTTCTTGAGCCCCAAAATAGGTCGCTACCAACATTACTGTTTGAACTGCCATACTAAAAACAAAAAAGCTTACTAGATATCTTTTTAAAGGAATTTCAGATTCAAGCATTTTCCATACTTTTTTTAACTCTCTAAAACCATTAAAAACTACATCAAAATTCACTTTTTGTTTATTAGAATTCCCTTTAGGCAAATAAAAATAAGTATACTGACTAAATACAATCCACCAAACACCAACCATTGCAAACGAATAGCGCATCATCCCTATTTTTTCTGCGCCTTCAACTGACATAATCATTGCCAGATTAATAACCAAAAGGATTACGCTTCCTATATATCCTAAAGAATAACCTTTGGCACTTATTTTATCTTGTTGTTCAGGAAAAGCAATGTCGGGTAAATATGAATTATAAAAAACCAAACTTCCCCAAAAACCAATGAGCCCAAAAAAGTAAAGAGTAAGCCCAAGACCAATACTATTCAAATCAAAAAAATACAAACCAATACAAGAAAATGCGCCAATAAAATTAAAAAACCGCATGAAAATTTTCTTATTTCCAATGTAATCTGCAATTCCGGAAAGCAGTGGTGAAAATAAGGCTACACATAAAAAAGCTGCCGAGGTTACAAAACTTATTAAAGCTGAATTCTTGAGGCTATAACCCCATAAAACTACATAAGGATTATTTTTATCGAATAACGAATTATAAAAAATTGGAAAAACTGCCGAAGCAATAACCAAACTATAAACAGAGTTCGCCCAATCGTAGAAAGCCCAAGCATTTAGCAGTTTCTTATCCCCTTTTTTTAAATTAGTCATTACTTTTTGAATTAATATATTTATTTAGCTAATTTATTTTAAATTTGTTTATAATCGATTAAATAAAATTATTTAACGCTACTATTTTTTATTTTATTACTTTAAATAAACCTTCTCGGTATTATTTGGTCATAGGAAAAATTAAAAAATTGACAACTATGAAAAAGTTACTACTTATCCTATGCCTTGTATTATTTTTGCTTCCTAATGTTATTAAATCTCAACCCCTTTATTACCCTCCAACTAGTACAACAGCAACTTGGGAAACTATTGCTCCATCCTCTTTAGGATGGTGTCAAACAAGAATAGATAATCTTTATACATTTCTTGAACAACAAAACACAAAAGGATTTATTGTATTAAAAGATGGTAAAATTGTTCTTGAACAGTATTTTGGAACTTTTACGAACCAGAGTTTATGGTATTGGGCTTCAGCTGGAAAAACAATTACTGCATTTTTAGTTGGAAAAGCTCAAGAAGAAAATTTCTTAACTTTAAACGATAATACTTCAACCTATTTGGGGCAAGGCTGGACAAGTTGCACACCAACACAAGAAAATAACATCAAAATACGAAATCAATTGACCATGACTTCAGGTTTGAATGATGGCGTAATTGATAATCATTGCACACTTAGTAGTTGTTTAGAATACTTAGCAATTCCAGGAACACGTTGGGCTTATCATAATGCACCCTATACTTTGCTGGAAGGCGTTATACAAAATGCTACTGGTCAGCCAATCAATACGTACACCCAATTAAAACTTAAAAACCCAACCGGAATGACTGGAAGTTGGGTAACAGTAGATTTCAACAATGTGTATTTCAGCAACGTGAGAAGTATGGCTCGATTTGGATTGTTGATTCAAGGAAATGGTGTCTGGAATGGTACTCAATTAATTAACAGTACCTACTTTAATGAAATGGTAAATACTTCTCAAAACCTAAACAAATCCTATGGTTATTTATGGTGGCTAAATGGAAAACAAAGTTATATGCTGCCAACAACTCAGATTGTTTTCCCTGGTTCTTATGCTCCTAATGCACCTTCAGATATGATTTCCGGATTGGGAAAAGATGGGCAAATAGTTAGTTTATCACAAAGCAGAGGATTAGTTTTTATACGAATGGGAGAAGCTCCAAGTTCCGGTAGTTCAGAAATAACAACTATATTCTGTGATCAAATTTGGCAAAAAATAAACGAACTTGATTGCACATTAGAAATTAACGGTCAAGAACTTAACAAAATTGTAATAGGACCAAATCCGGCAACAAATATAATTTCAATATCAAATATTGAATCTGAAAAATATAGTGTAGAAATTTTTGATATGATTGGAAACTCAATTCTAAAAGTTTCTAATCAAAACACCATAGATATTTCATCCTTAGCTTCTGGCATTTATTTAGTAAACGTTCAACAAGGAAATCAAAGTCAAACTCAAAAGTTGATCAAAAGATAATTAAACATAAAAAAAAACATCTAATAAGATGGTTTTTGTGTTTTATTTGAAGGTAACTCCAAACTTTAAAGCTTCTGCTTTTGCTTCTGGAACTAACCTTCTTAAATTAGCTATTCTTGTTTCGTCAGATGGATGTGTACTCATAAATTCCGGTGGTTTATTTCCTCCTGATGCTGTTGCCATTCTTGACCAAAACACTACTGATTGTTCCGGATTGTAACCCGCTATTGCCATAAGGGTTAATCCAATTTTATCAGCTTCACTTTCGTGACTTCTACTAAATGGTAACATTCCTCCATATTGAGTTGTGGCGCCATAAGCCGTCATTGCAATTTGCTGGGTTTCGGCACTTTTACCACCTGTAGCTGCAGCAACACCAACGGCACCAAGTTGTTGCAACATCCCGGCACTCATTCTTTGCTGACCATGATTAGCCAATGCATGTGCTACTTCGTGACCCATTACAGTAGCTAAACCAGCATCGTCTTTTGAAATAGGAAGAATTCCGGAATAGACTACTATTTTTCCACCTGGCATACACCAAGCGTTTACTTCTTTACCTTCAACTAATTTGTATTCCCACTGATAATCTTTCAAATAGCCTTTATAACCATTTGCATTTAACCATTTCTCAGCAGCATTTTTTATTTTGATTCCAATGTTTTCAACTTTTTCTGCATCAGAGGTCCCTGTTATAACTTTGTTCTCTTTAAGAAATTGACCATATTGAGCAAATGCCGATGGCAATATTTCGCTATTAGGAACTAAGGCTAACGTATTTTTTCCTGTGAATGGATTTTTAGCACATGAAGCCAGAATAATAATTATAAATAATCCACAAAATAAAATTCTATTTTTCATATTAGCTTTATTTATTGAGTAACAAATTTATGCATTTTTTATGCGCACATGATATGTAATTCTGTAAAATATTTATACAATACCAATGAATTATCTTCATCGAATTTTTAAGGAATATAATGCTATTTTCTAATATTCTAGTTCTTTATAATCTTAAGAAAAATTTCCAGTGACAAAAATAATTAGATAGATCGAAAATAAATTCAAATCAAAAAAGGCAGCGGATCGACCGAAGGGACACGCTGCACCGCTTAAAAAAAAGAAAGCCTTGTTCTTTCGAACAAGGCTTTAAAAGAATCTGAAACAAGTTCAGATTAAAGAAAGGCAGCGACATACTCTCCCACATAACTGCAGTACCATCTGCGCAGTCGGGCTTAACTTCTCTGTTCGGAATGGGAAGAGGTGAGCCCCGACGCAATAACCACCTTAAATCTTTAGTTTTCAGTTTACAGTTTCAGTTTGCAGTTTCTCAACTCATAAC
>CANJWG010000013.1 GCA_947478365.1 Flavobacteriaceae bacterium
CGAACAAAAAGGTTCATTAGTAAATCCAAATTATTTGCGTTTCGACTTTTCTCATTTTAGTAAAGTTACCGATGAAGAAATTCGAAGAGTAGAACATTTTGTCAATACTCAAATCGAAGAACAATTACAATTAGTTGAACACAGAAATATTCCAATCCAACAGGCAATGGTAGCTGGAGCGATGGCATTGTTTGGTGAAAAATATGGTGATAATGTACGAATGATTGAATTTGGAGATAGTAAAGAATTGTGTGGTGGAATTCACGTGAAAAACACAGGTGAAATTTGGCATTTTAAAATTCTTTCTGAAGGTGCCGTGGCTGCTGGAATCCGTCGTATAGAAGCCATAACCGGAGATGCTGTGAAAGATTATTTTACACAACAAGAAACCGATTTGGAGGCGATAAAAGAAACGTTGAAAAACCCACAAGATACTTTAAAAGCTGTTGTAGCATTACAAGAAGATAATGCCAAACTAAAGAAACAAATCGAGCAATTATTAAAAGAAAAAGCCAAAGGATTAAAAGGAGAATTGGCTTCAAAATTACAAGACATTAACGGAATTAGATTCCTGGCAATACAAGTCGATTTGAACCCGGAAGGCGCAAAAGATTTAGCATATGAAATGGGAACTTTGGGAACCAATTTGTTCTTAGTTATTGCAACTGCCGAAGAGGACAAACCAATGTTAAGTTGCTATATTTCTAAAGAATTAGTGGCAGAGAAAAACCTAAATGCAGGAACCGTAGTTCGTGAATTGGGTAAATACATTCAAGGCGGCGGCGGCGGACAGCCTTTCTTTGCAACAGCTGGTGGAAAGAACGTAGCCGGAATTAAAGAAGCGTTAGAAAAGGCAATTGATTTTGTGAAAGCTTAAATTTTAATTCCCACCTAAGCAGGAATGACAAAATAGTTGTTCTATATTCTTATTTTCTCTCTCCAATCTGTTGGCGCCACATGGCATAATACAATCCTTTTTCTTCCAGTAAAGCTTCGTGTTTTCCCTGTTCGATGATTTTACCTTGCTCTAAGACAAAAATGGTATCTGCATGCATTACGGTTGATAAACGGTGGGCAATTAAAACCGTGATTCTGTTTTTATCCGAAATATTTCTAATTGTTGCATTAATTTCTTCTTCGGTAATCGAATCTAAAGATGAGGTAGCTTCATCAAATATTAATAAATTTGGGTTTCTTAATATGGCACGAGCGATGGATAATCGTTGTTTTTCACCACCGGAAACTTTAATTCCACCTTCACCTATGGTGGTATTTAATCCGTCTTCGGCACGATCTAGTAATTTATCACAACTGGCTTTATGCAATACTGCTAATAATTCTTCATCGGTAGTCGAAGGTTTTACAAACAATAAATTTTCTCTAATGGTTCCCGAAAACAATTGTGCATCCTGGGTTACAAATCCCAGTTGTTTTCTCAAATCCAACAAATCTATTTCGGTTGAATCAATTGAGTTGTATTTAACGTGACCTTTTGCCGGAGGATACAATCCGACTAATAGTTTTACCAAAGTTGTTTTTCCTGCTCCGGACGGACCAACAAAGGCAACCGTTTCGCCTTGTTTAATATTAAAATTAATATCTTCCACTGCAGGATATTTCGCTGTTTTGTGTTTAAAACTCACATTGGAGAACTGCAAAGATTCAATACTGCCAATAGGCTTAGCGTTCTTGGGACGATATTCTTTTGGAGCACTTAATAATTCTTTGAAATTTTCCATAGAAACTTTAGTTTCATTTAAGGCAATGATAAATGAACCTAATTCTTGTAAAGGACCAAAAATAAAGAAGGTAAAAAATACCATAGTCAATAAATCACCTACCATAATTTTGTTGCCAAATAAGAAATAATATAATGTAAAAACTAAACAAGTTCTTAAAAAGTGAACGGTTGTTCCCTGAATAAAACTGAGGCTTCTGATAAAACGAATCTTTTGTAATTCTAGTTGCAGGATTTTTAGAGTGTTTAAATTTAGACGCTTCTCTTCTTGGTACGTTAACCCTAAACTTTTTACCAACTCAATGTTTCGTAAACTTTCGGTAGTTGAACCCGCTAAAGCATTGGTTTGTGAGACAATTGTTCGGGAGACTGTTTTTATTTTTTTACCTAAATAAGAACTAATAACAGCAATAATCGGGGCTGTAATCAAGTAAATAATTGAGATTCGATAATCAATCCGGGAAACGTAAATAATCACAAAAATGAACCCTATTATAGTTTGAAATATTAATGAAATGGAAAGTGTAATAAGCTTCTCGGAATCAGAACGTACTTTGGTTAATTTGCTTAAAGTTTCTCCACTACGTTGATCTTCAAATTCTTCAAAAGGCAAATCCAATGATTTTTTGATTCCATCAGTGTACATTTCGGCACCTGTTCTTTGAATTATAATATTGGTAAAATAATCCTGAAAGTTTTTCGTAATTCTAGAAATCATGGCTGCCCCTAAAGACAATCCGAGCCAAAATGATACTGATTTGATAAAACCAATTTCATTTCCTTTGTATTTTGAGATGCCAACACCACAATCCTGCATCAATTTACCGGTAATTACCGAGTCGGATAAACTGAAGCAAATATTTATGGCTGCCATTAACAGTGCAAAAAACAACAGCATTTTATGTTTTTTGAGATATGTGTAAAGAAGTTCCATGAAGTAATAAATTTTGAATCCCAAAAATAGAAAATAAATAGCCACTAAGTTTATCTTTGGATTGTATTCCTTTATAATTCGATAGCTACTTTGAGTTTAAAATCATTTCGTACTTTTGGAAAATGAATTTCACAACTAAAGTACCTATAGCCAAATCAGACAATCCGATAAACTATGATTCTAAAATTATATCATTGGGATCTTGTTTTGCAGATAACATTGGCATGAAATTCGAATATTTTAAATTCCAAATTACAACAAATCCGTTTGGGATAATTTTTAATCCGGTTTCAATTGAAAACTTAGTTTCAAGAGCTGTCATTAAACAAAAGTTTACCGAAGAAGATATTTTTTTTCACAACGATTTGTGGCATTGTTATCAAGTGCATTCGGAGTTAAGCCATTCTGACAAAACAATTTTCCTTGATCGATTAAATCAAATATTGAGCGATTTTCATATTCAAATTTTCAAATCAACACATTTTCAAATTACATATGGAACATCTTGGGTTTACCGAAACAAATCATCAAATAGTATTGTAGCCAATTGTCATAAAGTACCACAAAGTCAATTTGACAAAGAAATTTTATCAGTAGAAACTATCGAAAAATCCATTCAAAATACTATTGATTTGATCAGGAAAGTTAATCCGAATTGCCATTTTATATATACGGTTTCACCAGTTCGCCACATCAAAGATGGCTTTGTAGAAAACCAACGCAGTAAAGCACATTTAATAACTGCAGTTCATAAAATTGTCAATTATCAATTATCAATTATCAATTATTTTCCCAGCTACGAAATCATGATGGACGAACTACGCGACTATCGTTTTTATGCCGAAGACATGTTGCATCCAAGCAAAACGGCAATAGATTATATTTGGAAGCGTTTTTCTGAAAATTATATTTCAGAAGAAAACTTTGCAACCATGGAAGAAGTTTGTAGCATTCAAAAAGGATTAACCCATCGTCCTTTTAATTCAAATACAGCGAGTCATCAAAAGTTCTTAAATACTCTAAAAAACAAGATTGTCAAGCTTCAGGAAAAATTTCCACACTTTAAATTTTAAAATAACTATTTGTTAGGATGAAAATTACTGATAGAAAAACCGAAATAATCTCTGTAGCTGCAAAGCTTTTCAAAGAAAAAGGCTATAGTGCCGTAACCATGCGCGATATTGCACAAGCTATGGACATTAAAGCTGCTAGTTTGTACAATCATATCAAATCCAAACAGGAAATTCTAGTTTTGATTGTTATCGAAATAGCAGAAGAATTTACCAATGGTATTAATCAAATAGTTAGTTCTGAGGTTTCTGCAATTCAAAAAATAGAAAAAGTAATTCAATTGCATATCGATATTACCTTGAGAAATTCCGAGGCATTAGCCTGTTTAAATAATGATTGGATGCATTTAGCAGATAATGATTTGACCTATTTTATTAAAATGAGGGAAGAGTATGAAGAAAATTTTAGAACCATTATCAAACAAGGAATTGCCAATCAGGAAATCAAAAATCTAAACATTGAAGTTGTAATTTTTTCTACACTTTCTACATTGAGAACACTTTACCTTTGGTACGGAAAGAAAAAAGCAATCAACCCAGAAGTACTTAAAGCGAATATGATTCAAGTTCTTCTTAAAGGAATAGTTTTATCATAACACGAGATTACAAAAACTAAATGAACATTAAACTCTTAGCGTTTAATAAATCAAAAAAATTGCAACGTTTTCGTAATCAATCAAAAAAATCATTAAATTTGCATAACAAACTAACAACTGTTAGTTTTAATAAAACGTATGTAAATGTCAAAATTCCATCGTATAAAAATTGCAGATATTTATAAAGAAACAAAAGATTGTTCCGTCATTTCTTTTGAAATACCTGTCGAATTACAAGAAGAATTTAAGTATAGTCAAGGACAACATCTTACCTTAAAATCATCGATTGATGATAAAGAAGAAAGACGATCGTATTCGCTTTGTTCTAGTCCAATAGAAAATAAATGGAAAGTGGCAGTCAAAAAAATCAACGGGGGAGTATTTTCAACTTTTGTAAACGAGAAAATAAAAAAAGGAGATCACCTAGAGATAATGCCACCTAATGGAGATTTTTTTATACCTGTAAATCCGTCTAAATCTAAAAATTATATCGCTTTTGCAGCGGGTAGCGGTATAACTCCAATACTTTCTATAATCAAAACGCATTTAGCATTAGAGCCCAGAAGTACTTTCAAACTTTTTTATCTCAACCGAACTGTAAAATCAATTATCTTTAAAGAGGAAATTGAGCAGCTGAAAAATAAATATTTTGGTCGTTTTGAAATCTTCCATTTTTTAACCAATGAACACCGAAACATTGCCCTTTTGAATGGTAGATTTACCAGAGAGAAACTCCAAATCTTAACCGATAAAATTATCGATATTCCATATACAGACGACTGTTTCATCTGCGGACCGGAAGAAATGATTTTTCTCATACGGGATGAATTAGTTTCGGCTGGATTATCCCAAGATAAAATACATTTTGAATTGTTTTCAACGGGTAATTCAGATGAAGATAAGCAACGTATTTCTAAAATATTAGAACATAAAGTTGATGGAACCGAAGTAACTATAATTGATGGCGGGAAAGAATTCCATTTCACCATGGATGACGATTTTGACAATATTCTCGATGGTGCCTTAGCTGCCGGTGCTGATTTGCCATTCGCATGTAAAGGTGGCGTTTGTAGTACGTGTCGATGTCAAATAATTTCAGGAACCGTTGAAATGAAAATTAATTATGCATTGGATGAAAATGAGGTGGCAAAAGGACTTATTTTAAGTTGTCAAGCCGTTCCAACTTCAAAAAATGTTATAATTGAATTTGGAGTATAAATTAATTAACAATGAATAATTAACAATTATCAATTGCACATACATAATGCAATCTAAAATTATCAATTATCAATTGAAAGAAATATGTCAGAATTAGAAGTTAAAAATTTAGAAGCAATCTTTGATGCACGCATTGCTAGAGACGAAAAAATCGAACCCAAAGATTGGATGCCCGAAAAATATCGTCAAACACACATTCGTCAGATATCACAACATGCGCATTCCGAAATTGTAGGCATGTTGCCTGAAGGAAACTGGATAACACGAGCTCCTTCTTTAAGAAGAAAAGTAGCATTATTGGCCAAAATCCAAGATGAAGCTGGACACGGTTTGTACTTATACAGCGCTTGCGAAACTTTAGGAATTTCACGAGAGGAAATGTATGAACAACTGCATTCTGGTAAAGCTAAATATTCTAGCATATTCAATTATCCAACATTAACTTGGGCCGATATGGGCGCGATTGGTTGGTTGGTGGATGGCGCCGCAATTATCAATCAGGTGCCTTTATGCGCTACCTCTTTCGGACCTTATGCCCGTGCCATGGTGCGTGTATGTAAAGAAGAAAGTTTTCATCAACGTCAAGGTTTTCAAATTATGATGACATTGGCTGAAGGAACTCCAGAGCAAAAAGCAATGGCACAAGACGCATTGAATCGTTGGTGGTTTCCTTCCTTAATGATGTTGGGGCCAACAGATGCTGCTTCCGTACACACCGAACAATCCATGAAATGGAAATTAAAGCGCAAAACCAATGACGAACTACGTCAGCAATTTGTAGATCAAACTGTACCTCAAGCCGACATGATTGGCTTATCCATTCCAGATCCAACATTGAAATGGAACAAAGAAACCAAACATTACGAATTTGGTGATTTAGATTGGGATGAGTTTTGGCAAGTAGTAAAGGGACATGGCCCATGCAATAAAGAACGCATTACTGCCAGAAAAAATGCATGGAACAATGGCGAATGGGTTCGTGAAGCCGCGATGGCTTATGCTGAAAAGCAAACAAATAAAGAATTAGAAAAAGCAGTATAAATTGTTGTCTGTAATCCGTTCTCTGTTTCTAAAACCGATAACTGAAAACCGACAACTGACAACTTAAACAAGATGAAAAATTGGCCACTTTGGGAAGTATTTATTAGAAGTAAAAACGGATTAGAACACCGTCATTGCGGTTCACTTCACGCTAGTGACGCTACTATGGCACTGGAAAATGCCCGTGATGTATATACTCGAAGAATGGAAGGCGTAAGTATTTGGGTAGTTCCATCGGCGCAAATTACAGCATCCAACCCCGAAAACAGTGCAGAGCTTTTCGATCCTGCAAAAGATAAAGCCTATCGCCATCCTACGTTCTATGAACTACCGGATGAATTAAAACACATGTAATATGAAAGACAATCTGATTCAATACATACTTGGGATTGCAGACAATTCATTAATTTTAGGACAACGTTTGGGAGAATTATGCGGTCACGGACCAAGTTTAGAAACCGATATCGCGATGACTAATATTTCTCTCGACTTATTAGGTCAGGTACGTAGTTATTATCAATATGCAGCGAAATTACTAGGCGGAGATGCTACCGAAGATACTATAGCTTTTTTGCGTTTGGAAAGAGAATATAAAAATGTTTTATTAGTAGAACAGCCTAATACCGATTTTGCTTATTCCATCACAAGACAATTTTTGTTTGATTTTTTTCATTTGGCCTTGTTGGAAGAATTGCAAAACAGCAAAGACGAAATGTTAGCCGCTATAGCTAAAAAAAGTATAAAGGAAGTTTTATACCATAACCGTTTTTCATCGGATTGGATAAGACGATTAGGCGATGGAACTGAAGAAAGCCAAGATAGAATTCAAACTGCTATCAATGATTTATGGATTTTCACCGATGAGTTATTCCATCAAACCGAAGCCGATAAAGCCATGGTAGCTGAAGGAATTGGAGTAGATGCTACACTATTAAAAGCTAATTACTATCAAAAAGTAAGTGCTGTTTTAGAAGAGTCAACCATACAAACACCATCCATTGAATACTTCCAAAAAGGAGGCAAGAATGGTATTCATAGTGAGCATATGGGATATATTTTAACAGAAATGCAATACATGCAACGTACTTATCCAAATATGTCTTGGTAGAATGACAACAACCCAACTTCACATAGACCGACAACTATTAGAAATTCTCGAAACAGTTACTGATCCAGAAATTCCGGTGCTATCTATTATGGAAATGGGTGTGGTGCGTTCTGCAAAAATAGTTAATGGTATGGTTGAGGTAGAAATTACTCCAACTTACAGCGGTTGCCCAGCCATGGATGTGATTTCAGATGATATTAAATCAGCATTCAAACAAAAAGGTTACGAAACCAAAGTGGACTTAATCCTTTCACCGGCATGGACCACCGATTGGATTACACCCAAAGGCAGAGCAGTATTAGAAAAATACGGAATTGCTTCCCCTCTATCTGCAGAAGCAGATAAAGAAGCATTATTAGGGAATAAAAAAGTAGTAAAGTGTCCACAATGCGGATCATTAAATACAAAATTAGTAAGTCAGTTTGGGTCTACAGCATGCAAGGCATTGTTTCAATGTGAAGAATGTCTGGAACCTTTTGACTATTTCAAATGTTTAAAATAAATAACCTGTAAGGTTTTGAAAACCTTGTAGGTTTCAATTAAAATAAGGTATGAGCAACAAATCAATTGAGTTAAAAATTGAAAACAGCGTGGCGTGGATTTATCTAAATCGTCCCGAAGTTTTCAATAGTTTCAATCGTGAAATGGCTTTGTTATTTCAAAGCACCTTAGATAATTGCGCTAATGATAAAGACGTTCGTGCTATAGTAATAACAGGCAACGGAAAAGCATTTTGTGCAGGACAAGATTTAAAAGAAGTCACAACCCCCGAGATAAATCCGGGCTTCCGAAAAATTTTAGATGAGCATTACAATCCCATTATTCTAAAAATTAGAACTATCGAAAAACCAATTATTGCTGCTGTAAATGGTGTAGCGGCTGGAGCTGGCGCCAATATTGCTCTAGCATGTGATATAGTAGTGTCTTCGGAGCATGGCAGTTTTATTCAAGCTTTTAGTAAAATTGGATTGATTCCCGACAGCGCTGGAACGTTCTTTTTACCAAGAATAATAGGTTTCCAAAAAGCATCTGCTTTGATGATGTTAGGAGATAAAGTAGTCGCAGAGGAAGCACTTCAAATGGGACTGATTTATAAAATTTTCCCAACATCGTTTTTCTATGAAGACGTGATGACTTTAGCAATAACTTTGGCCAAAATGCCGACAAAAGCATTAGGCTTAACCAAAAGATTACTAAATCAATCTATGACCAATAATTTAGAACAGCAAATGGCCATGGAGAGTAAATTACAAATTGAAGCCAGCTCTTCAAACGATTATTTTGAAGGCGTAAATGCTTTCGTAGAAAAAAGAATACCAGAATTTAAAGGGAATTAAACGAGACAACTTAGAAAGTTAGATATTTTAGACAAAAAATCTAAGCAGTCTAAAAATCTAAGCAGTCTAAAAAATCTAAAAATGAAAGTAGCAGTAATAGGTTCAGGAACTATGGGAAGTGGCATTGCGCAAGTAGCCGCAACGGCAGGTTGTGAAGTGAAAATTTACGATACTAATGTTGATGCACTGAATAAAAGTAAAGCCGCTTTAGAAAATACGTTGTCTAAATTAGTCGAGAAAGAAAAAATTACTAACAACGAAAAATTCCGAATCACTAGTAATATTTCATATGCTCATACTTTGGGCGATTTATTACATTCCGACATGGTTATTGAAGCCATAGTAGAAAATGTAGAAATCAAAAGAAAACTGTTCACTGAATTAGAAAACTATGTTTCTCCAGAAACTATATTAGCTTCAAATACATCTTCTTTATCTATTGCTTCAATTGCAGCTGCTTGCCAAAAACCGGAACGTGTTATCGGAATCCATTTTTTCAATCCGGCACCATTGATGCAATTGGTTGAAGTTGTACCGGCAGTGCAAACCAGCGAAACGGTTTTAAAAACTACAAATCAAACTATAGCCGATTGGGGAAAAGTAGTAGCCCTGGTAAAAGACACTCCAGGATTCATAGTAAATCGAGTTGCTAGACCATTTTACAGCGAAAGCTTGCGAATCTATGAAGAAGGTATAGCCGATTTTGCCACCATAGATTGGAGTTTAAAAACCATTGGAGGTTTTAGAATGGGACCGTTCGAACTTATGGATTTTATAGGAAACGATGTCAATTATGCGGTGACCGAAAGCGTGTTTACTTCATTTTATTTTGACCCAAGGTACAAACCTTCCTTCACTCAAAAAAGACTTGTTGAAGCTTTATTTTTAGGAAGAAAATCGGGCAAAGGCTATTATGATTACAGCATTGAATTACCTAAACCAACAGAAGAATTGTCTTTGGCAAAAGCCATATTCGAAAGAGTTATAGTCATGCTTGTCAACGAAGCAGCTGAAGCATTGTTTCTAAACATAGCCTCTGCTCAGGATATAGACAATGCCATGACCAAAGGTGTAAATTACCCCAAAGGATTATTAGCCTGGGCCAATGAATTAGGAATTGCCTGGTGTGTAGAAAAATTAGATAGTTTATATAACGAATACCACGAAGACCGATACCGTTGTAGCGTTTTATTAAGAAGAATGGCAAAAGAAAACAAAACTTTTTTCGACTTATGACTCCAAAGGAAATTGTAAATAAAATGCTTCAAAACGACTTCTTCAGTCATTGGCTTGGGATCAATGTGGAGTCTATAGAAGAAGGGACATGTAAACTTTCAATGACTATCCGAAAAGAAATGCTTAACGGTTTTGCTATCGCTCACGGAGGAATTACCTATTCGCTTGCAGACAGTGCATTGGCTTTTGCTTCTAATTCGCACGGCCGACAATCAGTAAGCATAGATACATCCATTAATCATTTCGAAACCTTGAAAGAAGGTGATAAAATTATGGCTGTAGCCAAACAAGAAGCATTAAAAAACAAATTTGGATTTTATACTATTGAAGTAAAAAAAGAAAATACAGTTGTTGCTATATTCAAAGGAACTGTTTTCAGAAGCGATAAAGAATGGGAAGAATAATTAACAATTAACAATTGATAATTAACAATTGATTAATCAGTAATGAGGAAGAACTAACAATTGTAAATTATCCATTATCAATGATAGAAATGGAAGCATACATCATAGACGGAGTCCGTACTCCCATCGGAAGTTATCAAGGCACTTTATCAACGGTTCGCCCCGATGATTTAGGCGCTTTAGTAATCAAAACCATAGTTGAAAAAAACCCAAACATTCCCAAAGATGCCTATGACGATGTCATAATGGGTTGTGCTAATCAGGCTGGAGAGGATAACCGCAATGTAGCTAGAATGTCATTGCTGTTAGCTGGTTTGCCATACTCCGTTCCTGGTGAAACCGTGAACCGTTTGTGCAGTTCGGGTTTGTCAGCTATTATCAACGCAAGCCGAGCCATCAAAGCAGGTGACGGACATATATTTATAGCAGGAGGTATCGAAAACATGACGCGTGGACCATTAGTAGTTTCCAAACCATCTGTTGCTTTTGGTACGGATAGTAAAATGTTCGATAGTAGTTTCGGTTGGCGTTTCGTTAACCCAAAAATGCATGCTATGTTCGGCACCGATGCCATGGGAGAAACTGCAGAAAACTTGGTACAAAAATATAATATCTCTCGCGAAGATCAAGATGCTTTTGCTTTGAATAGTCAAATGAAAGCAACTGCAGCGCAAAATTCTGGAAGGTTAGCCAAAGAAATTGTTGCAGTAGAAATTCCGCAACGAAAAGGCGATCCTATTCAATTTTCTAAAGACGAATTCATCAAACCAAATACTTCAATAGAAGGTTTAGCCAAACTCCGTCCCGCTTTCAAAAAAGAGGGTAGCGTAACCGCCGGAAATGCTTCTGGTTTAAACGACGGTGCAGCCGTAACTATAATCGCATCGGAAGAAGCAGTTAAAAAATATGATCTAAAACCATTAGCCCGAATTGTATGTTCAGCTGTGGTAGGAGTAGAACCCAGAATCATGGGTATTGGTCCTGTAGAAGCGACCAATAAAGTATTAGCCAAGGCAGGTTTAACTTTAGATCAAATAGACATTATAGAATTAAACGAAGCATTCGCTGCACAAGCTTTGGCTTGTACTCGTGCTTGGGGAATTGCAGATAACGACCCAAGAGTAAATCCTAACGGAGGTTCCATTGCAATTGGCCATCCATTAGGCGTTACCGGTGCTAGAATTGCATATTCAGCGGCTTTAGAGTTACAAATAACAGGAAAACGATACGCGTTAATTACAATGTGTATAGGAGTGGGTCAAGGTTATGCCGCCATTATTGAAAGAGTATAAAAAGAAAATAGATACAAGAGCAAAGAGCCAAGAAATTAAGTAATAAAAACTTTGTGGCTTTAAAAAAAATGAGAATGAATGTTGTCCATAACAGTTTCTGACAACTGATAACCGACAACCGACAACTAACTATTATGAACAAAATACAAAATTACATCCTAGGAAATTGGACTTCGGGTACTGGAGAAGGAGTTCCTTTAATTGACTCGGTTACAGGAGACATAATTGGTAATGCTTCCACAGGAGGATTAGACTTTGGTGAAATTCTTCACTACGGAAGAACCAAAGGAAGTGAAAAACTCCGAAACATGACATTTCAGGAACGCGGAAATATGATCAAAAGTTTGGCAATGTACTTAACCAAACGCAAAGAACAATTCTATGAAATCAGTTATAGAACAGGTGCTACGAGAGTGGACAGTTGGATTGACATTGAAGGTGGATTTGGAAACTTATTTGCTAATGCATCGTTGCGAAAATTATTTCCTAACCAATCTTATCATGTAGAAGGAGATGCCATCGATTTATCTAGAGGTGGACGCTTTATGGCACATCATATTTTGGTTCCAAAAAGAGGTGTTGCGGTTCATATTAATGCTTTCAATTTTCCAATTTGGGGAATGCTGGAGAAATGTGCTGTCAACTGGATGGCCGGAGTTCCAGCAGTTGTAAAACCTGCAACATCAACATCCTATTTAACCGAAGCAGTCGTCAGAGAAATCATTACATCCAATATTTTGCCAGAAGGCGCATTGCAATTAATTTGCGGTTCGGCACACAACTTAATAGACACGATTGAAAGTCAAGATGTGGTAACCTTTACGGGTTCTGCCTCAACAGGACGTATGTTAAAAGCACATCCAAGAATCATCAGTGAATCAGTTCCATTCAATATGGAAGCGGACTCGTTAAACGCCTCTGTTTTAGGAGAAGACGCAGTTCCTGGAACACCTGAGTTTGATTTATTCATCAGCCAAGTTCGTAGTGAAATGACCGTAAAATGTGGGCAAAAATGTACCGCTATACGTCGTATGATTGTACCGGAAAAGCTTATGGACGATGTACAAATCGCTCTTGGAATAGCTTTAGATAAGGTAACTATCGGTGACCCAAGATTAAAAGAAGTCCGAATGGGAACTTTAGTCAGCAAAGACCAAGTAGAAGAAGTGAAAAATCGAGTGACAGAAATTACCAAAACAGCATCTATTGTTTATGGTGATTTTGATAAATTAGATATAATTGGCGCTAACAGCAAAGGAGCATTTATTAGCCCAATGTTGTTAAGAGAAGACCAACCTTTCAAAAATATAGCTGTTCACGAAACCGAAGCTTTTGGACCAGTTTCTACAATTATGCCCTATAAAAATTTAGATGAAGCTATCGAGTTAGCACAAATGGGGAAGGGTTCATTAGTATCTTCTATAGTAACCAATTCAGATGAAATTGCAAAAGATTATGTAATCAATGCCGCTTCACATCACGGAAGAATATTGGTTTTGAACAGAGAAAATGCCAAGCAAAGTACCGGTCACGGTTCACCATTGCCATTACTAGTTCACGGTGGCCCAGGTCGTGCAGGCGGCGGCGAAGAAATGGGAGGAGTACGTGGAATCAAACATTATATGCAGCGTTGTGCTGTACAAGGTTCGCCAACGACTTTGACCGAAATTACAGGCATTTATCAGCCTAATTCAAAATACAAAGAAACATCTCAGCATCCGTTTCAATACCATTGGGAAGACATTGAACCGGGCATGTCTTTACGCACCCATAATAGAACAGTTACGGATACGGATATTATCAATTTTGCCAATTTAACTTGGGATCATTTCTATGCACATACCGATATTACTTCGCTTGATGGAAGCATCTTTAAAAAACGAACTGCGCATGGCTATTTTATTTTAGCAGCAGCAGCAGGTTTGTTCGTATATCCAAATAAAGGTCCGGTAGCAGCTAATTACGGATTGGAGGAATGTAGATTTTTACGTCCAATTTACCATAATGATACGGTTTATGTACGTCTAACATGCAAACAAAAAATCGACAGAGATGTCGCATCAGCAGAACATCCAAGCGGTATCGTTAAATGGTTTGTTGAGGTTTTTGATACCGAAGACGAATTGGTAGCCGTTGCGACTATCTTAACTATGGTACAAAAAAAACAGGAAGTTTTTATTGAAATGACCGATGCAAAAATTGCGGAATGTTTGAGCAAGTTGACAGAGAATTCCAAACCAAAATGGGGTATTCTAACCCCACAACACCTCTTAGAACATTTAGAATACAGTTACCGTATCATGTCTGGTGAAATTCAGAATTTCGAAATAGCTACACCAGAAAAGATTTTGGAAAAGGTACACCATTCATTATATAATTACGATAAATTTCCAATGGGAACAAAGTTTCCAACTATGCGAAAAGAGGAATTAGAAGACTTACTCCACCCCGATTTTACTTCAGCAAAAGAAAAATTTATTGAAGCAAGAGAAGCTTATAAAACCTTTTTCAAAGAAAACCCAGAAGCCATTTTAAAGAATTTAGTTTTCGGCGAATTGAATCGATATGAATCCTACTTATTAGAACGAAAACATTTAAACCATCATTTTGAACAATTTAATTTAATATAAAAATAAAGACTTAGCGAACCTTGCGTAAACTTTGCGCTCTTTGCGGTTAAATAATATAATGGAAGCATACGTAAAAAAAAATATACTAAACAGCATCGCCACTATCGAGTTTTTTCATCCAGAGCAAAATTCCTTACCTGGCAACATTCTAGCACAATTAGCCAACACCATAACAGAAGTTGGCAATAATACGGAAGTAAAAGTAATCATCCTAAAAAGCGGTGGTGATCGTACTTTTTGTGCCGGAGCCAGTTTTAAAGAATTAATGGCAATAAACGATGCTGATATCGGTAAAGTATTTTTCTCTGGTTTTGCCAATGTAATCAACTCCATGCGAAAATGTCCAAAGTTTATCATTGGTCGTATTCAAGGGAAAACAGTTGGAGGTGGTGTCGGTATTGCCTCTGCAACCGATTATTGTATGGCAACACAATTTGCTGCTATCAAGTTGAGTGAACTTAATGTTGGTATAGGACCATTTGTGGTTTCTCCTGCTATTGAAAGAAAAATGGGTACTTCTGCCATGTCACAAATTGCCATCGACGCCAATACGTTTTATGAGGCATCATGGGCAAGGGAAAAAGGATTGTATGCTAGTGTTTTCGAAAGTATAGAAGCTTTAGATGCTGAAGTTCAAAAATTTGCAGAACATTTATGTACCTACAACCCAGAAGCCATGATGGAAATGAAAAAAATATTTTGGCGAGGCACAGAAGATTGGGACAATTTACTAGCCGAAAGAGCCGCTATAAGCGGAAGATTGGTATTGTCTGATTTTACAAAAGAAACGTTGAAAAAGTTTAAATAAGAAAATATGAAAAAAGTAATAGTAGCATTAATAGTTTTATTCTCGATTAATTCAATGTTTAGCCAATGTTGGAAAGAAATTTCTGGAGGAGGATATGATGGTATTAGTCATAGTCTTGCAATTAAAACTGATGGGACATTATGGGAATGGGAAAACGTTGTTTCAAATATTCCAATACAAATAGGAAATGACACAAGTTGGCAGTCAATCTCTGCTGCTACAGGAATGTCGAGTGTAGCATTAAAATCCAATCATACTTTATGGGCATTGGGAGACGGTGTTTCAAATATTCCAATACAAATTGGTATAGATTCTGATTGGCAAAGTATATCATCTGGTTATGATAATTATTTTGCTATTAAAGCTAATGGAACACTTTGGACTTGGACTGTAAATTCTCCTATTCCAACACAATTAGGAACTGATTCAAATTGGAAAATAATTAGCTCAAATCTTGGTTTAAATCACGCGATTAAAAATAATGGGACTTTATGGGGATGGGGAAATAACTACCATGGAGGAATAGGAGATGGAACTACAATAAATAAAATAAACCCTGTACAGATCGGTATGGATACAGATTGGGATAAAATTTCAAATGGAGAACAATGTGGTTTTGCTTTAAAAACAAATGGAACACTATGGGCTTGGGGTTGGAATAATGATAGTCAATTGGGTGATGGAACAACAATTGACAAATTAAACCCCATAAGGTTAGGAACAGATACTGATTGGTCAACGATAAGTACAAAATATCATTTTACAATGGCTTTAAAAAACAATAATACTTTATGGATGTGGGGAGGATCATATATGGGCAATAATGCGAATCATATTCCAACGCAACTCGGAACAGAGAATAATTGGAGTAAAATAACTACAGGTGGTGCGAATTTAGCATTAGCTTTAAAATCAAATAATATCTTATGGGACTTTAGTCAAAATCCAAATCCTCCAACACAAATTAGTTGTATCTCCCTTAACTATAATGATTTTGCACAAGAAGAAAATTATTTAGTTTATCCAAATCCTGCTATATCAGATTTTACTATTGAAATGTTAAATGAATATGTTAATGATGGTAAAATATTAAGAATTCTTAATCCATTAGGTCAGCTAGTTTTTTTAACGAAAATTAATCAGAAAAAAATAAATATATCAATAGATAAATATCAAAGAGGAATTTATTTTATAGAAATAATAAATAAAAATACTCAAGTTTTAAGTATTAAAAAAATTATTTTTCAATAGGAAAAAAGTATAAGATTATTAAAGATGAAGATATCTCACTAATCAATATGGTCGACATCAATACAAAATTAGTTTACAAAAGAAACGTTGAAGAAGTTTAAATAGACAAAAGATTATAGACTAAGAGATGAGAGACATAAAATCTATTATCTATCGGTCTATCATCTATCATCTATCATCTATCATCTATCATCTCAAAAATATGATATACGAGTTCAAAGGGTTTATCCCGGTCATCCATGAAAGTAGTTTTATCCATCCGCAAGCAGCGGTAACGGGTAACGTTATTATTGGAAAAAATGTTTATGTGGGGCCAGGCGCCGCCATTCGAGGCGATTGGGGTGAAATCATTATTGAAGATGGATGCAACGTTCAAGAAAATTGTACTATACATATGTTTCCGGGAAAGAGTATGGTTTTAAAAGCTGGAGCACACATCGGTCACGGTGCGATTATTCACGGAGCGCACATCGGAGCCAATTGTTTAGTTGGAATGAACGCTGTAATTATGGATGATGTAAATGTGGGTGACGAATGTATTATCGGAGCATTAAGTTTTATCAAAGCTGGTATGCAAATTCCAAACCGAAAAATGGTTGTGGGAAACCCAGCAATAATTATCAAGGACGTTTCAGATGAAATGATTGATTGGAAAACTAAAGGAACAGCTTTGTATCAACAATTGCCGAAAGAATGTCACGAGACTTTAAAAGCAGTGGAGCCGTTACGAGAAATTCCTGAAAACAGACCAACCCAAGAAGCGTTTTACAAAACATTAGAAGAATTTAAATTAAAAGAAAATAGAAAATAGAGAAAAGAATATAGACCGATTGAAAAGTCTATTTTCTATACTCTATTCTCTTTCATCTCAAAAAAATGATAACAGAGTTCAAAATGCCCAAAATGGGCGAAAGTATTTCCGAAGCAACCATCATTTCCTGGTTGAAAAACGTAGGCGATTTTGTTAACGCTGAAGAAACCATTGTGGAAGTGGCTACCGATAAGGTCGACAATGATATCCCGTCACCGGTTTCAGGTGTGATTACGGAAATTCGTTTTCAAAAAGATGATGTCGTTGAGGTTGGAACTATTTTAGCTTTAATAAATTCAGAGTTGGGAAGCGAGAAGATAGAAATGGGAAGTAAAAAAGAACAATCAAAAGTTGAGGTTTCATCTACTACACAAAACCAAAAACCGACAACTGAAAACCGACAACTAAAAACTAATCCCGATGCTTTCATATCACCATTAATCATTTCAATTGCCCAAAAAGAAAATCTTTCCATAGAAGAATTACAAACCATTCCAGGTTCAGGAGCTGAGGGAAGATTACAGAAAAGTGATGTTTTCAATTATTTAAAGAACCGTAAATATCCAATACAAAGGAAACCGACAACTGATAACCGACAACCAACAACTAATTTTCCAAAACCAAAAATAAATTTTGTTGAAGGGAAAGACCATATCGTTGAAATGGACCGCATGCGCAAAATGATTGCTGATCACATGGTATACTCCAAACAAACTTCACCACATGTGACTTCCTATATAGAAGTAGATGTTACGGATTTGGTCAATTGGAGAAACGAAAACAAACAGAAGTTTCAAGAAAAACACAACGAAAAGCTAACCTTCACTCCAGTTTTTGTTCAGGCAGTAGCCAAAGCAATTCAGGACTTCCCCATGATAAATGTTTCGGTGGATGAGAAAAATATCATTATACATAAAGACATTAATATTGGAATGGCTACGGCTTTACCAAGTGGTAACTTAATTGTTCCTGTGGTGAAAAATGCTAATGAAAAAGATATAGTTGCTTTGGCAAAAAGCGTCAATCATTTGGCTAATGCATCTAGAAGCAACACACTAAAACCTGAAGAAATTCAAGGAAGTACATTTACTATTTCCAATGTGGGAACCTTCGGTAGTTTAATGGGAACACCAATTATCAACCAACCAGAAGTAGCTATTTTGGCATTTGGAATTATTAAAAAGCGCCCGGAAGTGGTTACAACTTCTAAAGGCGACGAAATTGCCATTCGCAGTATGATGTTTTTATCCCTTTCGTTTGACCATCGCGTAGTAGATGGATTTTTAGGAGGTTCTTTTTTGCGAAAAGTAGGCGATTATTTAGAACAATTTAACCTTCTTACCCCGGAAGGGGGAATCTAACCCAAAATTATTTTTATTATGCAAGATATAATGACAACATCCATTAAAATAACGAAAGTAGCGAAATCAATAGCACAAGAAGTTGATTTTCACAACATCGTTATGGGAACCCGATTTTCAGATCATATGTTTGTTTGTGATTATCAAAACGGCGAATGGCAAAATCCTAGAATTGAGCCGTTAGCTTTAATTCCGACACACCCTGCAGCTATGGCATTACATTATGGTCAGGCTATTTTTGAAGGAATGAAAGCTACTTTAGGTAAAGACGGAACACCCATGCTATTTCGACCAAACGAAAATGCTAAACGATTGAATTTTAGTGCAAATCGAATGGGAATGCCTTTATTTCCCGAAGATTTGTTTGTAGAAGCATTGAAACAATTTGTGGGGATAGAAAAAAAATGGATTCCAACACAAGAGGGAAGCGCATTGTATTTGCGTCCGTTTATGTATGCCGATGAACCATTTATTGGAATGCGTGCGGCAACTAGTTTTAAGTTTATTATTATAGCTTCTCCGACAGGACCTTTCTTCCATAAAAAAATTAAATTATATGCCGAAAGTAAATATGTTCGCGCTGTGAATGGTGGAACAGGAGAAGCTAAAGCTGCCGGAAACTATGCTGGAGCTATTCGCCCAACAGAATATGCAAAAAGGGAGGGTTATGATCAAGTTTTGTGGTTAGATGCTCAAAATTTTGAATACATTCAAGAAGTGGGAACGATGAATATTTTCTTCAAAATAGGAGGAAAGTTTATTACTCCCGATTTGAGTGGTTCTATTTTGGCCGGAATTACAAGAATGAGTGTGATAGACATATTGCGCGACAAAGGTTATGAAGTTACAGAACGTCCTATCGCCCTTACCGAAATTATCGAAGCTTCAAAAAATGGAACTCTAGAAGAAGCATTTGGTGCAGGAACTGCCGTAGGCATTGCCCGAATTGAAGAAATTGGAAACAATGATTTATCAATAAAATTTCCAATTGACAACCCTGTTTCTGATTTTGTAGCAGACACATTAGAAGGAATTAAAACACAAGAAATTCAAGACAAGTTTGGCTGGTTAGTTCCTGCGAAGTAAAATTTTATGAGTAAAATAGATAAATCAATACTCGAGAAAGCATTTTCAACGATGGCCACTGCTAAGGCGATGACCAACTTATATGAAGATAATTTCAAGATTGTTTCCAAATACGTTCATGCGACATCTCGTGGACATGAAGCCATTCAGATTGCAATGGCAATGCATTTACTTCCTCAGGATTATGCTTTCCCCTACTATCGTGATGATGCGATGCTATTGGGAATAGGGATGCAACCTTATGACTTAATGTTGCAGTTGATGGCAAAAAAAGGCGACCCATTTTCAGGAGGCAGAACTTATTATTGTCATCCAAGTTTGAAAGATCTAGATAAACCCAAAATTCCACATCAATCATCTGCAACTGGGATGCAGGCCATTCCGGCAACCGGAGCTGCGATGGGATTTTGGTATAAAGAAAATATAGGCATTCAAGACGCAACTCAAGAATCACCAATAGTAGTTTGTTCGCTAGGTGATGCTTCAGTAACCGAAGGAGAAATTGCTGAAGCTTTTCAGATGGCAGCTTTGAAGCAGTTACCCATTTTGTATTTGGTCCAAGATAACGGTTGGGATATTTCGGCGAATGCCGCTGAAACTCGAGCACAAAATGCCTATGAGTATATCAAAGGTTTTCATGGAATTGAAGCGATTTCTATTGATGGAGCCAATTTCACCGAAAGCTATTTGGCTATTCAAAAAGTGGTAAAAACGATACGCGAAGAACGCCGACCATTTTTGGTGCACGCAAAAGTGCCTTTGTTGAATCACCATACTTCGGGTGTTCGTATGGAATGGTATCGGGATGATTTGGAAGAAGCGCAATTGCGTGACCCGTTTCCGGTTTTGATTAAACAATTATTGGAAGCAGGATTTACTAATGAAGAAATTCAGACCATAGAGAATTTGGCTGTAACTAAAGTAATATCCGATTTCGAAAAAGCACAAAAAGCAGAAGATCCAAAATCTGAAGATTTATTTACTCATGATTTTGCTCCAACACCAATTACAGAAGAAGTAGGAGAAAGAAATCCGCAACGCGAGGAAAAAGTGGTGATGGTGGATTGTGCTTTGTTTGCCGTAGAAGAATTGATGAAATCTAACAAGGAATGTTTGTTATACGGACAAGATGTAGGTGGAAGATTAGGAGGTGTTTTCAGAGAGGCCGCGACTTTGGCACAAAAGTTTGGTGACGAGCGTGTGTTCAATACACCAATTCAGGAAGCGTTTATAGTGGGTTCAACAGTCGGAATGTCAGCTGTGGGCTTGAAGCCCATTGTTGAGGTACAGTTTGCCGATTATATTTGGCCGGGCTTAAATCAATTGTTCACAGAAGTAAGCCGTTCTAGTTATTTGACTAATGGAAAATGGCCTGTTAGTATGATTTTGCGTGTACCTATTGGTGCTTACGGCAGTGGTGGTCCTTATCATTCATCTTCGGTGGAAAGTGTACTGACCAATATCCGCGGTATAAAAATAGCATATCCAAGCAACGGAGCCGATTTAAAAGGATTGCTTAAAGCAGCCTATTACGACCCGAATCCGGTGGTAATTTTGGAACATAAAGGCTTGTATTGGAGTAAAGTAAAAGGAACAGATGCAGCTCGAGTATACGAACCTGGCGAAGATTATATTTTACCCTTTGGCAAAGCCAATATCGTTCAAGAAATATGGGAGCAGGAAAGTCAGGAAACCATTTCGGTAATCACTTACGGAATGGGAGTACATTGGGCTTTGAATGCATCAGAAGCGATGAAAAATCAAGTGGAAATTATCGATTTACGAACGCTGTATCCTTTAGACGAAGAAGCGATTTTTAAATCGGTTAAAAAGACAAAAAAGTGTTTAGTTGTAACAGAGGAGCCAACCAACAATTCCTTTGCGAGAAGTTTGGCAGGTATGATTCAGGAGAAATGTTTTAAATATCTTGACGCTCCTGTAATGGTTATTGGTTCTGAAAATATGCCGGCTATTCCACTGAATAGTACTTTAGAATTTACAATGATTCCGAATGCGGATAAAGTCAAAGCTAAGATGGATGAATTGATGAATTATTAGGAGCTTTTTCCAGCTTTTCATTCCAATCTTTTTCAAGAAAAAGGATTTTCATTTCAATCTGGGCTAAAAAAAAATAGGTAGGAAAAAACCGTAGCATCTCTGTTACGGTTTTTATTTTTTCTGCCAACTGCTACTGAATACTGTTTACTTCTTTTGCGGTGGATATTGCGCTAAAATTTTAGTTACAAATTCTTTAATAACCTCATCTTTTTTATTGGTGTCTTTTGTCAAAATCCCTTCGCCTTCACCTTGCCATATTAGTTCTTTTTTCTTAGCATCGATAATGTCTATATATAAAGTTCCTTCTGGATATCGTGTAACTGTAGTGTTTCCGCCCCATAAATAGGGATTCCATCCAAAACCCCATCCATAACCCCATCCAACGTTGTATTGGTTTACATTGACTTGTTCTCTTTCTTTAGTAAAAAAGGCAATCAATAAATCGGAATTATCGCTTTTAGTGAATCCTTTTGAAGTCATAACCTCGTCTATAGCGTGAAGAATTCTTTTCTTATCTAAATCGGAAATCTCGACTTTGTCAATTGCGGTTTTGTGGAATGCAAAAGTCTTATAAGGAGAAAAATCTACTTTTTTGTCATAATCAGAATTTACACTGACTGAACTACAAGCTGAAAGCAGTAAAAAGAAAAACGAAAAAAGAATAAATTTTTTCATAGGTATAATTTTAGTTAAAATAAATTTTCATCAACTACATTAGGTATGGTAACTTTTAATAAAGGTTGCGTTTCCATGGCTCTTTTTATTGCAAAAATGGCACCTTCATTTCTGGCCCAATTTCTTCTTGAAATTCCGTTATTCACATCCCAGAAAAGCATTGATTCTAAACGCCTTGAGGCATCCGCAGAACCATCAAGAAACATACCAAATCCACCGTTAATTACCTCGCCCCAACCAACACCTCCGCCATTGTGAATAGAAACCCAAGTCGCTCCTCGAAAGCTGTCGCCAATCACGTTTTGAATTGCCATATCGGCAGTAAAACGAGAACCATCATAGATATTAGAAGTTTCTCTATATGGCGAATCTGTTCCAGAAACATCATGATGATCCCGACCCAAAATAACATATCCAATATCGCCACGAGCAATTGCTTGATTAAAAGCTTCGGCGATTTTAATTCTGCCTTCGGCATCTGCATATAAAATTCGGGCTTGCGATCCCACAACTAATTTATTTTCCTGTGCGCCTTTAATCCATTGGATGTTATCGGCCATTTGCTGTTTTATTTCAGAAGGAGAATTTTTCATCATCTCTTCTAAAACATCGCAGGCGATTTTATCGGTTTTGGCTAAGTCTTCCGGATTTCCAGATGCACAAACCCATCTAAAAGGTCCAAAACCGTAATCAAAACACATCGGTCCCATTATGTCTTGCACATAACTTGGATATTTAAAATCGATATGATTTTCAGCCATTATATCTGCACCCGCACGAGACGCTTCGAGCAAGAAAGCATTTCCGTAATCGAAGAAATACGTTCCTTTAGTTGTATGTTTATTGATTGCTTCGGCATGACGGCGTAAGGTGCTTTGGACTTCTTCTTTAAATTTTACCGGATTGTTTGCCATCAGTTCATTTGATTCCTCAAACGAAAATCCAACGGGATAATAACCGCCAGCCCATGGATTGTGTAGTGAAGTTTGGTCTGATCCTAAATCGATATGCAAATTTTCTTGATCAAAACGTTCCCAAACGTTTACTATGTTTCCGAGAAAAGCAATGGAAACTACCTCTTTATTTTCTAATGCTTTTTTTACTCTTGGAACTAAGTCATTAATATTTTCTATAACTTCATTAATCCAACCTTGTGAGTGACGAATTTGTGTAATTTTTGGATTGACTTCGGCACAAACGGTAACACAACCCGCAATATTTCCTGCTTTTGGTTGTGCGCCCGACATTCCACCTAAACCTGAAGTTACGAACAAACCACCTTTTGGTGTTTTATTAATTTTTCTGAAACCATTAAGAACAGTTATTGTTGTTCCGTGAACGATTCCTTGTGGACCGATATACATATAACTTCCTGCCGTCATTTGCCCGTACTGAGAAACACCCAGCGCATTCATTTTTTCCCAATCATCAGGTTTTGAGTAATTTGGAATTACCATTCCGTTTGTAACGACAACTCTTGGTGCATCTTTATGTGATGGAAACAATCCCATTGGATGGCCAGAATACATGGTTAATGTTTGCTCTTCTGTCATTTCTGCCAAATATTGCATCGTTAGCAGGTATTGCGCCCAGTTTTGAAATACAGCACCATTTCCGCCATAGGTAATTAACTCATGTGGATGTTGTGCCACGGCATAATCCAGATTATTTTGAATCATGAGCATGATAGCTTTTGCTTGCTCTGATTTTCCTGGATATTCTGAAATTGGTCTTGCATACATACTATAATCCGGACGAAAACGATACATGTAAATGCGACCGTATTTTTCTAATTCTTCTTTGAATTCAGGAAGTAAAATAGCGTGATGCTTTGGTTCAAAGTAGCGCAACGCATTTTTTAATGCCAGTTTTTTCTCTTCGTCCGAAAGGATTTCTTTTCGCTTTGGCGCGTGATTTATTTCCTCTTCGTATGGTTTTGAATTTGGAAGAATTGCTGGAATTCCTTGTAAAATTTGTTCTTGAAATGTCATTTTTATTTGTTGTAGTTTTTAGTTTATAGTTTATAGTTTATAGTTTGAAACTGCAAACTGTGACTGCAAACTGTTTACTTTTTTATTGTTCCTGTTTTTTTATCGAATCCATACGGGCAATGACGACAGCCACTTTTGCAACAATACCCTCGTTTTAAATGATATTTCTCAGTAAAACAGCGGTAGCCTTCAGGAGTTATATAATAATCTTCGCCTTCTTTTAAATTATTTGGATCTAATTCTTTATTCATAAAGACAAAAATACCAACTTTGCCGCATATTATATTGATTGTTTTTAAATATTTAACGCCTATAAGATTTAAGGGATTAACTTTCTTTACGTTTGTCTTTTTATGTTTGGTACGGAATAGATTTTTATTAAGTGAAGACATAAATCGATTAAAATTTTTGATGTTTCAGTCAATTATCAATTATGAATTCTCCACAGAATCATTTAGCGACGGTGTCTATTTAGTTAAAATTCAGTCAGTAGATGGACAAATTATTGGTAAAAATTATAGTTTCATGGAACTATTTTTTAAAAACAGTAAGAATAAACTACTTTTGAAAAAAATAATTTTTGGGAAGTACTAATCAAGAAATCTATTTAGAAAACAAGACTATTTCGCTTTACATAAAACGGGAAGACTTACTTCATCCCTATATATCTGGAAACAAATTCAGAAAATTAAAATATAATTTAGTACAAGCCAAAAAAGAAAAAAAAGAAACACTTTTGACTTTTGGAGGTGCTTTTTCAAACCATATTTTAGCAGTTGCTGCAGCAGGTAAAGAAAAAGGATTTAAAACTATCGGAATTATTCGCGGTGAAGAGTTGAAAGATAAAATCGCCGAAAATCCAACCCTGCAAAAAGCAAAAGATTTCGGAATGGTTTATGAGTTCGTGGACCGGGAAATTTTTAAAGAAAGAAGCAGTCCAAAATTTATCCAACAATTAACAGAAAAATTTGGAGATTTTTATTTGATTCCCGAAGGAGGAACCAATGAATTAGCCATAAAAGGTTGTGAAGAAATTTTAACAGAAACCGATGAAAAGTTCGATTATATTTGTTGCTCAGTTGGAACCGGAGGTACTATTTCAGGGCTAATAAATTGTTCAAAAAATAGTCAACAAGTTTTGGGTTTTCCTGCATTAAAGGGTGTTTTTTTAAGAGAAGATATTTGTAAATTTGTTTTCAAATCAAATTGGGATTTGATTGCAGACTATCATTTTGGGGGCTATGCTAAAGTTTCAATAGAGTTAATATTGTTTATTAACGACTTTTATCAAAAACATAAAGTCCCGTTAGACCCAATTTATACCGGAAAAATGTTGTTTGGCGTTATGGATTTAATCAATAAAAATTATTTTCCCGAAAATTCAAAAATATTAGTTATTCATACGGGAGGTCTACAAGGAATTACTGGGATGAATAATTTATTAAAACAAAAAAAGCAAATACAAATTAATGTCTATGATTAAGAAAGCCCTTTTACTACTTCTACTTATTTTTATTGTATCGTGCAGTGTAAATCATCCTGTTGTAAGAATGACAAAACCCGATCCTAGTAAATCAGAAAATCCAGTTGTACAAAGAGTCAAAAAACCAATTTACAGACCAGCCACAGTAAAAAATCCTATATCAATTACGCAGAAAGATTCACCAACAGTTAGCAATTATACAAATGCTACCGAGGTCTTAGAAGCTACTACAAGGGTAAAAGTTACTACAGCAATGGTCTTAGCCTACATAGAAAATTATAAAAGTGTTGCTAAAGATAATATGGTTAAAACAGGAATTCCTGCGAGTATCACTTTGGGTCAGGCCATATTAGAATCGGGTGCAGGAACAGGACCATTAAGCGTTCAGGCTAACAATCATTTTGGAATTAAATGCCATAAAGAATGGACTGGACCAAGTATAAAATATACAGATGATGAAGAAAATGAATGTTTTAGAAAGTATAATCAACCAAGCGAATCCTTCAAAGACCATTCTTATTTTTTAACAAGCAGACCAAGATATGCGAATCTTTTTGAGTTTCAAAAAGACGATTACAAAAGCTGGGCTTACGGATTGAAAGCCGCAGGGTATGCAACAGACTCTAAGTATCCGGAAAAACTTATTGGTTTAATAGAACGTTATCAATTGAATAAATATGACACTGAGGTTTTAGGAAAAGATTTTGTGTCAAAAGTTGTAAATCAACCTATTGCCTATAATGATGATGTTCAAAAATAC
>CANJWG010000014.1 GCA_947478365.1 Flavobacteriaceae bacterium
ATAGTCGGCTTTTAGGTGTAAATCAAAAGAATTCTGCAACGGATTTACACCTAAAAAATGCATAAAATCTTCGCCAATTACTTTCATGTGTTTCTCTGCCGCTTTTTCTTTGGAAACATATTCAAAAGATTTAGCAAATTTTGCCGTTTTCAATTCACTGCTGAAAGCTTTGATTGTTGAGTCGGGCGCTTCGGTTTTAAAGAAAACAGTCATCGCAATTTCTTCTTTAAAATTGTCTGATAATCTTTTGGAATTGATGACAAAAAGTCCCAAAATTCCCAATAAAAGCAACACTAAAAAGATACTCAACACGACTGAAAAATAGGAAGTAATAACTCTGCGTTTCTGAAACTTTTCAAATGATGATGACATAAATTGTATTTTGATTTGGTAAAAATAATAAAGAAAATTGTTTTTCTTCTTTATAACGTACAAAGTTTTAACTTTATTATAATAAACGTAAATTTGCCAACGATTTTAAGGTTTATAGTTTATGGTTCATAGTTAATAGTTAACAAAGCAGCCACAAACCACAAACCACAAACCATAAACGATAAATGAAGTATTTCCACGAAAAAATCGAAGCCAAATGGCAACAGTATTGGGCTAAAAATCAAACTTTTGCCGCAACTAATAATTCCGACAAACCAAAATATTATGTACTCGACATGTTTCCGTATCCTTCCGGAGCAGGATTGCATGTTGGCCATCCACTTGGTTATATTGCTTCTGATATTGTTGCACGTTTTAAACGTCACAAAGGATTTAACGTATTGCATCCACAAGGTTATGATTCTTTTGGTTTACCAGCCGAACAATACGCAATTCAAACCGGTCAACATCCTGAAAAAACAACTCGAGAAAACATAGCGCGCTACAGAGAGCAATTAGATAAAATAGGCTTTTCTTTCGATTGGAGTAGAGAAGTTCGCACTTCTAATGCTGATTATTACAAATGGACACAATGGATTTTTATTCAATTATACAATTCTTGGTATTGCAAACATTCAGATAAAGCTTTTGATATTGATGAATTGATAAAGCTTTTTGAAACCGAGGGGAATATTAAGGTTACTGCTGTTTGTGATGATGGTGTAGAAATTTTTACCGCTACCGAATGGAATGCTTTTTCTGAAGTAGAGAAACAACAAATTCTTTTACAATACCGATTAACTTATTTAGCAGAAACCGAGGTCAATTGGTGCCCAGCTTTAGGAACTGTTTTGGCGAATGATGAAATTATTAATGGCGTTTCTGAACGTGGCGGTCATCCCGTTATTCGTAAAAAAATGACGCAATGGTCAATGCGAATTTCTGCTTATGCCGAAAGACTATTACAAGGATTAGAAACTATTGATTGGAGCGAATCTATCAAAGAGTCACAACGCAATTGGATAGGAAAATCGGTGGGAGCAACAGTAAAGTTCTCCGTTATCGGTTCTCCGTTATCAGAGCAACCGACAACCGACAACCGACAACCACCAACCATCGAAGTCTTCACAACACGCCCTGATACCATTTTCGGAGTTACGTTTATGACCTTAGCTCCCGAGCACGAATTGGTTTCTGTAATCACCACGCCAGAACAAAAAGCAGTAGTTGATGCTTATGTTGAAGCTACAGCAAAACGTTCAGAGCGTGAAAGAATGGCCGATGTAAAAACCATTTCCGGAGTATTTACAGGTTCTTATGTCGAACATCCATTTACTAAAGAACCCATACCGGTTTGGATTGGCGATTATGTTTTGGCAGGTTACGGAACGGGTGCTGTAATGGCGGTGCCTTCTGGCGATGAAAGAGATTTTGCTTTTGCTAATCATTTCAAAGGACAGCAAGGGATGCCGGCAATTAAGAATATTTTCAATCAGGATATTTCAAAAGAAGCTTTTACAGCCAAAGACGGATTTAAATTAGTAAATTCTGACATATTAAACGGTTTGGATTTTAAACAAGGAACCGAAAAAATAATCTACACTTTAGAAAAAAACGGTCATGGAAATGGCAAAACCAATTATCGTTTGCGCGATGCTGTTTTTTCCCGTCAGCGATATTGGGGAGAGCCATTCCCGGTATATTATGTAAACGGTTTACCGCAGATGATTGATGCCAAACATTTACCAATCATTTTACCGGAAGTGGAGAAATATCTTCCAACCGAAGACGGACAGCCACCATTAGGAAACGCAACGCATTGGGCGTGGGACACTGTGAATAATAAAGTGGTTTCAAATGAATTACTCTCCCCACCTTTGGAGGGGTTGGGGGAGGCTACCATTTTCCCTTTAGAATTAAACACCATGCCGGGCTGGGCAGGTAGTTCCTGGTATTGGATGCGTTATATGGATGCACATAACAAAGATGAGTTTGCTAGTAAAGATGCTTTAAAATATTGGGAAAACGTAGATTTGTATATTGGCGGAAGCGAACACGCCACCGGACATTTATTATACGCTCGTTTTTGGAACAAATTTCTAAAAGACAAAGGCTACGCGCCAACCGAAGAACCATTCAAAAAACTAATTAATCAAGGAATGATTTTGGGCATGAGTGCTTTTGTGTATAGAAGTGTAGATTCCAAAAAACTTTATTCAAAAGGATTAATTGCTGATAATAAAGTACATCCTATTCATGTCGATTTATCCGTTGTCAACGATATCACTAACGAATTATATATAGAGGCATTCAAAAACCATCCTTTATATTCTGATTACAAAGACGCCAAATTTATTCTAGAAAACGGTAAATATATTGTAGGTCGCGAAGTCGAAAAAATGTCCAAATCGAAATATAATGTGGTCAATCCTGATGATATTTGTAATGATTATGGGGCTGATACACTTCGTTTATATGAAATGTTTCTTGGGCCATTAGAGCAAGCAAAACCATGGAATACAGCAGGAATTACTGGAGTTTCGGGCTTCTTAAAAAAACTATGGCGATTGTATTTTGACGAAAATACTGGTATAAATGTTTCGGATACCGAACCAACATCTGATATGTACAAATCATTACACAAAACCATCAAGAAAGTTACCGAAGACATCGAGAATTTCTCGTTCAATACGTCAGTGTCGCAGTTTATGATTTGTGTCAATGAGTTGGCAACGCTAAAATGTCATCACCGAAAAATATTAGAACCATTAACCATACTAATTTCACCTTATGCACCTCATATTGCCGAGGAATTATGGAGCCAATTAGGCCATAAAGGTTCTATTTCATCTGTGGCATTCCCTATTTATGAAGAGAAATATTTGGTAGAATCTGAAAAAGAATACCCAGTTTCGTTTAACGGAAAAATGCGTTTTACTATTAAATTGCCTTTAGATTTAACTGTCCCGCAAATTCAGGAAATTGTTTTGGCTGACGAAAGAACTATCAAACAATTAGACGGAAGAACTCCGAATAAAATAATCATCGTTCCAGGAAAAGTGATAAACTTGGTTGGATAAAATGTCAACTTGTCATTATAAAGATATTGGCTTACAATTTGTTAAAAGTTTAAACTAATTTTATAAAATTATGATGGGATACTATATTTTAATCGGTTTAATTGCACTAGTTAGCTTTGCAGTAAGTTCAAAGCTAAAGAGTAAATTCGAAGAATACTCAAAGGTGCATTTATTAAACGGAATGAGCGGAGCCGAAATAGCTACCCAAATGTTACAAGATCATGGGATCTATGATGTAAAAGTAATTTCTACCCCTGGACAATTAACAGATCATTATAATCCTTTAGATAAAACGGTAAATTTGAGCGAAGCTGTATATAACCAAAGAAATGCTTCGGCAGCAGCGGTGGCGGCTCACGAATGCGGACATGCTGTACAACATGCAACAGCTTACAACATGCTTCAATTGCGTTCTCAGTTGGTGCCAATCGTAAATTTGTCATCTACACTTTCCCAATGGCTTATTTTTGGAGGATTAATTCTTGGTGCTGGAGCGCATTTAGGATTTGGTTTTTATATAGCTGTTATTGGTTTGGTATTGATGGCGATTGCTACGGCTTTTAGTTTTATTACTTTGCCTGTTGAATATGATGCTAGTAATAGAGCTTTGGCTTGGTTAAAAAACAAAAATATGCTCAGTCAAGAAGAATATGCTGGAGCCGAAGATGCGTTAAAATGGGCTGCCCGAACTTATGTGGTAGCCGCTATCGGAGCTTTAGCATCTTTGTTATATTGGGCATTACAAATATTTGGTGGTTCTAGAGATGAATAATTAGATATTCCGTCTTGTGCTTTAAGGGCGAGAGGGATTTTTTATAATTGTATCTGTCTCTCAATTTGTTGTTCTAATGAGATAAAAGTCTCTGTCCTTGATACGCCTTGAATAGGCTGAATTTTTTTGTTAAGTAACTGCATTAAATGTTCGTTATCTCGGCAAATTATTTTAATTAAGACACTCCAATTCCCTGTAGTGTAATGACATTCCAAGACTTCAGGTATTTTTTTAAGTTCTTTTACTGCTTCTGAATTGCTCGAAGCTTTTTCTAGATAAATTCCAATAAATGCCATAGTTTTATATCCCAAAACTTTATGGTCTAAAATTAGTTTCGAACTGGCAATTACACCGGCATCTTCAAGCTTTCGCAAACGCTGGTGAATTGCTGCTCCCGAAATTCCAATTTTATTAGCAATCTGCAATATGGGTTTTCGGGCATCTTCCATTAAGTTGCGAAGGATTTCTTTATCAATGCTGTCAATTTCTATTTGTAGTTGATTTATCTTCATTGCATAAAATATGTAATTCAAAAGTACAGAAATAGTTTCAAAAGTAAATAAAAACTATGTTGCCATTATAGACGGTAAGGTTTTATAACATGGATAAAATAGGTTTTAATTTCCCGCTAACTTATCAGGATTGTAACCTACATATGGCATTTCAGTTTCATTAAAAACAATTCCATGTGCTGCCAGTTCTTTCAAAATAGGTTCATAGACTTCTTTTTTAATTGGTAATTGTACACCAGCTGTTTTGATGTTGCCATTCAAGATTTGTATGGTAGCCATTGCTACCGGTAGGCCAACGGTCTTTGCCATCGCGGTATAGATTTGGTCATCGCCGATGCAAACCATTTTGGAATCTATTTGTTTTCGCTCCCCATTAATTTCGTAGCCAAATTTGTGGTACATCACAATCATGTCTTTGTCTTCAGGTTGTAAGGTCCAACTATCGTTTAAGATACGTTCTAAAATTTGTGCCGGGGAAGCATTTTTGAGCCCAACTATCTTTTTAGAATTAAAAATGTCCAGTTCCATTAATTTGTCCCACATGATATCATCTTGTTCAATGCCAAGTGCCATTCGGGTTTTTAATTCTACCGAATCTGATGCATGAAATGGTAAAAATGAATTGATAAAATCACGATAACTCATCGTCTCGGTATTTTCCATAACATAAGAGTCGTCGGTCATTCCTAATTGTACAAACATATTCCATGCTTTTGAAAAACCAACTCTACGAATAGTTCCTCTATATAAAGTTAGGATATCATCAAGACCATAAATACTTCTGTATTTTAAAGAATCGCGATTGGCATAACCCTCAAATTTTCCATAACCTTCCACATGAAAGAATTCAGTTCTACGGAATAATTTGTGATATGGAATATATTTGTATTTGCCTTCCTGAATAAACTTGGCAGCTCCACCTTGACCTGCTAAAACAACATTTCGAGGCGCCCAAGTAAATTTGTAATTCCAAAGATTATTATCAGATTCTGGCGCTACTAAACCGCCACAAAATGATTCAAATAATATCATTTTACCTCCTTTAGCTTCAATTTCATGAATCACTTTCATGGCGCTCATATGGTCAATACCAGGATCAAGTCCCACTTCATTCATAAAAATTAAGTTGTTGGCTTTAACTGCTTCATGCAAACTTTGCATTTCATCGGAAATATAAGAAGCCGTAACCATATTTTTTTTGAAAGTTAGACAGTCTTTTGCAATATCAATATGCATTTGTGCTGGTAACATAGAAATAACGATATCTGCTTTTTGAATTTCAGCTTGGCGTTGCGCAATATCATTGATGTCTAAAGCAATTGGGGTAGCATTAGGATGATTATACGTTTTTCTTTTTGCTAATTCTATTGATAGATCCCCAAGGGTTACATTTAAGTTTTCTTGGGTGGATTTTTTTAAAAGATATTTTATTAAGGAAGATGATGAACGCCCGGCTCCAATGATTAAAATGTTTCTCATGCTGATATTTTTTATTCTAAATCTTTTTCTAGATCTTCGAGTTCCTTTTTGGCTTCTTTTTTAGTTTCCTTTTTTTCTTTTTCAAATTTAGCATCTTTCAACACTTCGTCTTTTATCAAAAGTAATTTCCCTAATACAAATAAAGAAGAAAGTGCACATAAAAGCAGTAAAAAATTAGGAAGCTTTTTTTGATTTGCATTTGATTTTTTAAGTAATAATAAGCAAAAAATAATTGCCAAACCAATAGGTAAAAAGGCAATAGTATCGAGTGGCAAAGCCGAAAAAATGACCGACAATATTGTAAATATAATTGCCAAACCAATTAGTAATTTCTTCATGATCGTAAATTAATGGTGCAAAAATAAATGTTTAAAACGGTTCACATACCAAAAGAAACGTGAAATTTCTTTATTAGTATTCAGATAACGAATAAATTTGTGTTTTAGTATATATTATTACATGGAAAGAAAAATTACAGGTATTGCTGCTTTGATTGGAATGACAGCAATAATTTTAGGCGCTTTTGGCGCACATGCACTAAAAAAACAATTGTCAATTGATCAACTTGGTGCTTTTGAAACAGGAGTAAAATATCAAATGTACCATGCGCTTTTTTTATTGTTTTTAGGGCTCAACACCTTACTTGAAGATAAAGTAAAAAAAACGGTATTACGATTGGTTATTTTTGGAGTAATTTTCTTCTCAGGATCTATTTATTTGTTAAGTACAAAACCAATTACAGGAGTTGATTTTAAATTTATTGGAATTGCCACACCTATTGGTGGCGCCATGCTAATTGTTGCTTGGGGTGTTTTGCTTTGGAATATTTGGAAAGTAAAAGATAATATTTTAATAAAAAAATAGTTTCTAAAATATAATTTTTAACTTTGCCCTATAATTGTTTAATACAATACAAACTAATTTCTATGGAGAACCACGTCCAAATTACGAAATCGATTTCGTTAGAAAAATATGGAATTAAAAATGTTACTGAGATTATTCACAATCCTTCCTTCGAGAAGTTATACAATTATGAGTTAAACTCAAATTTAGAAGGTTTTGAAAGAGGTCAACTAACAGAACTTGGGGCAGTAAATGTAATGACAGGTGTTTTTACGGGTCGTTCACCAAAAGACAAATATATTGTTAAAGATAGCATAACCGAAAATACCATTTGGTGGAATTCGGATAAAGCAGTAAACGATAATAAACCTATTATTCAAAGTACTTGGGAAGCGTTAAAAGACAATACTACCAAACAATTATCTGAAAAAAAATTATATGTTGTAGATGCCTTTTGTGGCGCTAATGAAAATACTCGGTTAAAAGTACGTTTCATTATGGAAGTGGCTTGGCAAGCACATTTTGTAACGAATATGTTTATTCGTCCATCGGAAGCCGAATTAGAATGTTTTGGAGAACCTGATTTCATTGTTATGAATGGGTCCAAAACATCTTTCAAAGATTTTGCTAATTACGGACTAAATTCAGAAGTGTATATTGCTTTTAATTTAACCGAAAAAATTCAAATTATAGGCGGTACTTGGTATGGTGGTGAAATGAAAAAAGGGATGTTTGCCATGATGAATTATTATCTGCCATTGCAGGGAATAGCATCAATGCACTGCTCGGCTAATAAAGGAGCAGCAGGTGATGTAGCTGTTTTCTTTGGCCTTTCAGGTACAGGAAAAACAACATTGTCTACCGACCCGAAACGAGAATTAATTGGTGATGATGAACATGGCTGGGATAATGAAGGCGTTTTCAATTTTGAGGGCGGTTGTTATGCAAAAACCATCGATTTAAGCAAAGAAAACGAACCCGATATTTATGGAGCCATAAAAAGAGATGCCCTTTTAGAAAATGTTACAGTTCATGCTGATGGAACAATTGATTTCAAAGACACTTCTGTAACCCAAAACACTAGAGTTTCTTATCCAATTTATCATATTCATAATATAGTTAAACCAATTTCAAAAGCAGGACATGCTAATAAAGTAATTTTCCTCACAGCTGATGCATTTGGAGTAATGCCTCCGGTTTCAAAATTAACACCAGAGCAAACTAAATATTATTTCCTTTCTGGATTTACAGCTAAATTAGCCGGAACAGAAAGAGGAGTAACACAACCTGAACCAACTTTCTCAGCGTGTTTTGGAAAGGCATTTTTGACATTACATCCAACAAAATATGGAGAAGAATTGGTTAAGAAAATGGAGCAAAACAAAGCAAAAGCGTATATGGTTAATACAGGTTGGAATGGTACAGGAAAGCGTATTTCGATAAAAGATACGCGCGCAATCATTGACGCAATCCTTGACGGTTCAATTGAAAATGCTGAAACCAAATTGGTTCCTCTTTTCAATTTAGAAATTCCAACTTCTTTACATGATGTAAATTCATCGATTTTAGATCCAAGAGAAACGTATGAAAATAAATCAGATTGGAATACAAAAGCAACTGATTTGGCATCAAGATTCATTAAAAATTTCGAACAATATACTGATAATGAACAAGGGAAAAGATTGGTAAAAGCTGGGCCACAATTATAATTAAATAAACTAACTATAGAAAAAAGCCATTCCCATAATTGGAGAATGGCTTTTTTATAAATGTCAAATTTAATTTTTATTTTCCTTTATTGGCGTCGGCAATATATTTTTCTAGAGCCATTGTCATGGATGGGGTTTCTGGCGTTGGTGCCAAAATATCAATACGTAATCCATGTTCCAAAGCTTCTTTTTGAGTAGTGCTTCCAAAAACAGCAATACGGGTATTGTTTTGTTTGAAATCAGGAAAATTTTTGAACAATGATTTTATTCCAGTTGGACTAAAAAATGCCAAAACATCATAATATACATCTGCCAAATCAGACAAGTCACTCATTACTGTTTTGTAGAAAGTAGCTTTTGTCCAATCAACTTTTAATGCATTCAATGTTTGTGGGACGTCAAAATTCAATTGGTCAGAAGCCGGTAAAAGAAATTTTTCGTCTTTATATTTTTTAATAAGTGGTGATAAATCAGCAAAGTCTTTTTGTCCAACATAGATTTTACGTTTTCTATATACCACATATTTTTGAAGATAAAAAGCAATAGCTTCTGATTGGCAAAAATATTTTAAATCTTCGGGAACTTTATAACGCATTTCTTCAGCCACTCTAAAAAAGTGATCCACAGAATTTCTGCTATTCAAAATGATTGCCGTAAAATTATTTAGGTCAATTTTTTGAGCTCTAATATCTTTTGCAATTACACCTTCTACATGTATAAACGGTCGAAAATCAATCTTTAGCTTATGCTTTTGTTGTAATTCAAAATAAGGAGAATTCTCTACTTTTGGTTCTGGTTGTGACACCAAAATTGTTTTCACTTTCAAATTTGACATTCTAATGTGCTAAATTTTTTGTAATCAAATAATATATAAAATAGTAGGGGGCTATTTCAAGTGCGCAAAGATACAAAATAAAATAAAACAACTTACCAATCAGTAAATTTTGATAAATCTTCAACGAAACTAAATAAGAAAATAAATTAATTATTAAAATCAAACCAATTGTGCAATAAATCAAAATATTCGATGAGGAATTGTTATAAAACAAATAAATGTTAATCGGCAGTAAAATCAATCCGATAAAAGTTCGGTAACTAACTTTCTGTAAATTAAATTGCTCTGCAAATTCTTCAATGTTAAAAATGGTTGCCGCAATCTTTTCAATCAAAAATTTTGAAAGCACAAATATTCCAAAAAAGGTAAAAATCCGAAGAAAAATTACCCAATCGGTTTTAGAAACATAACCAAAATGATTCAGCACCAATTGAATGAAAAAAGAAAACGAAATAATCTGTACAAGAAACAACAATATTGTAAAACCACTCATCAGGTGAGAAGTGTCTTTGTACACTTTTATGTATTTATCAGAAACCAAAATTCTTAGAAATTCGCCAAACCTACTTTCAAATGCGGTCTTGGTAATTGCAATTAAAACAAAAGAAAAAACAAACAAATAGGTTGCCCAATCTCTAGGCTCTAAAATTCTTGGCTGTAAAACAGTTTCTATCATAATCCCGACAAAATTACTAATTTTTTATTTCTTAAAATTATTATATAATTATTAAGATAGCGCTCTAATAAAAAGTTTATTTTTGCACTTAAGTTTGACGGCACTTACTATGAATGAAGGTATTGTAATTATTCCAACCTATAACGAAATTGAAAACATCGAAAGTATTATTCGAGCTGTGTTTTCGTTACATAAAACATTTCATGTTTTAATTGTTGATGATAATTCACCGGACAAAACAGCAGAGAAAGTGATGGAATTGCAAAGTGAATTTCAAGGCAAATTATTTTTATCTGTCAGAAAGAAAAAATCAGGTTTAGGGACGGCATATGTTCATGGTTTTAAATTGGCATTAAAGCATAATTATGATTACATTTTTGAAATGGATGCCGATTTTTCACATAACCCTAATGATTTAATAAAACTTTATGATGCCTGTTATTCCAACGGTGCAGATTTAGCTATCGGCTCTCGATATGTTACAGGTGTAAATGTGGTCAATTGGCCATTAAGCCGAGTCCTACTTTCGTATTTTGCTTCGGTTTATGTACGAATGATTACAGGAATGAAAATCATGGATGCTACTGCCGGATTTATTTGTTATCACAGAGAAGTATTGGAAAAAATAAATTTAGATAAGATAAAATTTATTGGCTACGCTTTTCAAATAGAGATGAAATACAGAGCTTTCGCTAAAAATTTTAATATACAAGAAGTTCCAGTCATATTTACAGACAGAACAAAAGGACAATCTAAAATGAGTGGTTCTATTATTAAAGAAGCTATTTTTGGAGTTATTTCTTTAAGGTTAAAGAAGTTTTTAAATCAATTATAAAATGAATACTGTTTTAATTAAAAATGCCAAAATTGTAAATGAAGGGATCATTTTTGAAGGCGATGTTTTGATTGAAAACGAATTTATTGTTGAAATTGCGCATAGCATTAGCCCAAAATTATCAAACTGTAAAATCATTGATGCTGAAAGTAATTATCTTATCCCTGGTGCCATCGATGATCAGGTGCATTTTCGAGAACCGGGTCTAACTCACAAAGGCGATATTGCTTCTGAAAGCAGAGCAGCCGTTGCAGGAGGAATAACTTCCTATATTGAGCAACCAAATACAATTCCGAATGCGGTTACTCAGGAAATTTTAGAGGAGAAATATCAAATTGCAGCTAAGAATTCCTATGCCAATTATTCTTTTATGATGGGTGGAACCAATGATAATTTGGATGAAATTCTTAAAACAAATCCAAAAAATGTAGCGGGGTTAAAATTATTCCTTGGCTCATCAACAGGCGACATGTTGGTTGATAGTTCAGATTCTTTAGAAAAAATATTTTCTAGCACTAAATTATTAATTGCAGTGCATAGTGAAGATGAAACTACTGTAAAAGAAAATTTAGAAAGATACAAATTACAGTTTGGTGATGACATTCCAGTTAAATTTCATCCGGAAATTAGAAGCGTAGAAGCATGTTATAAATCGACTGTAAAAATTATTGATTTAGCAAAACGAACTGGAGCCAGACTTCATGTTTTTCATCTTTCTACCGCTAAAGAGTTGGATTTATTTACCAATAAAATTCCATTAGAAGAAAAACAAATCACGGCCGAAGTTTGTATTCATCACCTTTGGTTTTCGGACGAGGATTATACTACTAAAGGCAATTTTATTAAGTGGAATCCAGCGGTTAAATCTTCTGATGACAGAAAAGCGCTTTGGGAAGCTTTACTAGACGATAGAATTGATGTTATAGCTACCGACCATGCCCCTCACACTTTAGAAGAGAAACAACAAGTCTATACAAAAGCACCATCAGGCGGGCCATTAGTGCAACATGCAGTTGTTGCCATGTTTGAAGCATACCATCAAGGAAAAATTTCTATTGAAAAAATAGTAGACAAAATGTGTCATAATCCTGCCAAGATTTTTAAAATTGAAAAACGCGGTTTTATTAAAGAAGGATTTTATGCCGATTTAGTTATTGTAAATGCAGGTTTGCCATGGACAGTAAAAAAAGAAAATATACTAGCCAAATGTGGTTGGTCGCCATTCGAAGGGTATACTTTTAAATCAAGAATAACGCATACCTTTGTTAATGGAGAGTTGGTTTATCAAAATTTTAAAGTTAAAGATAATCCTGTTGGAAAGCGTTTGCTTTTTGATAGATAAAAATTATGGTATGAAGAAAAGTTTTCTTTTAGTTTTAATAGTGTTGTTTTTTGGCTGCAATAAAAATTCAATTGAAAAGCCTAAGAATCTTATAGATAAGGATAAAATGATTGATATTTTGTATGATATTACCCTATTGGAGGCCATCAAAACCCAAAACATTAATGGAGGGATAACTGTAAAAATGGGTAATCAATATATTTACAAGAAGTATAAAATAGACAGCATCCAATTTGTGAAAAGCAATAAATATTATGCATCTGATATTAATGAATACAAAAATATGTTTGAAAAAGTTAAAGAAAAACTGAATTCAGAAACTTTGAAAAATGATGCAGAAATGAAGAAAAATGGTCAAGGTGTTCAGCCTAATCCAAACAGCACCTTAAATTCGGATACACCACAAGTACAATAATTATTTTTGCAAAGAAATAACTTCTTTAATCACATCATTAATGTTTTGAAACTCAAAATTCAAAGTATTTTTTATTTTTTCATTAGAAATATAATCAGTTGAATGTAGTGAATTCGCACCATATTTTGATAGCTTTCTTTTGGTTCTGAAAATTACATTAACCAACCAGTCCAATCGCCAACCTACAGCTGTCATCCAAGGTTTTGCTTCAACTTGAGGTTTTTTAGCCCCCAAATTTTCAGCAATTTTGAAAATAACATTTTTGAAAGTTAGGTTTTCAGCAACAAGGGTAAATCGTTCTCCGGTTATGTTGCTATTCATTAGTTGAATCATTATTTTTACTACATCGGTAACGCCAACAAACCCAGTAGAACCTTTTGTATAAAATGGGAATCCTTTTTTAATGGAGCTGAAAAACAATCCGCTTCCCTGATTCCAGAAACCGGGGCCAAGAATCACTCCAGGATTTACAATTACGATATCTAAGCCTTCTTGTTGTCCGCGCCAAATCTCCATTTCGGCACCAAATTTTGAAATAGCATAATCGCTATGAGGAGATTCCGAGTTCCATTCTGCTTCTTCTGTGACTTGGGTTTCATTTGATGTAAAACTTCCCAAAGTCGCAATCGAACTTACGTGAAATAATTTTTTTATTTGGAATTCAATACAAAAATTAACAATGTTGGCAGTACCTTCTATATTTACTTTACGAAGTAAATCCTCATCATTTGGATCATACGATATTAAACCGGCGCAATGATAAACATATTTAACATTCTTGAAAGCAGTTAATAGTGAACAAACGTCATTGATGTCGGCTTGAACCCAATCTATTTTTGAAAATAAATGCTCTTTTTGGTATAAAAGAAAAAGCGATTTGGTTTTTTCGATAGCAGCAGTCTGTCGGTAAATTGCCCGAATTGAATCTTCATTTTCAACCAAATGAAGAAGCAAATGAGCTCCGACCAAACCTGTTCCGCCTGTTACTAATATCATGTAGCGAATTTACGAATTAGGAATTAAGATTTGGAAATTAGGATTAAGGAATTAGGAATTTAACAACTTGGGGATGACAAACGTGTCTAATAACCCGACCTACTTGCCGGCAGACAGGTGGTAGCAAACTATCATGTAGAGCGAACAGCGGTAGCAGTTGCTATGGAAAAGGGAATGCTGTGTTTCAAAAAATCCCAATTCCTTAATCCTAATTCCTAATTCTGTTTATCTTTGCGCCAAATTGATTACCATGAAGAATCTTGTAGAAGAATTAAAATGGCGTGGACTATACCACGACAGTATGCCGGGAACCGAAGAACAACTTCTTAAGGAAGTTACAACCGCTTATATTGGTTTTGATCCAACGGCCGATTCGTTGCATATTGGAAGTATGGTGCAGATTATTTTACTCTTGCATTTGAAAAATTTTGGACATAAACCAATTGCTTTAGTTGGAGGCGCAACAGGAATGATTGGTGATCCTTCAGGGAAATCAGATGAGCGTAATTTGCTTACCGAAGAGCAGTTAGCAAAGAATGTAGCGGGAATTAAAAGTGTACTTTCAAGATTTTTAGATTTTAATTCTACAGGTGCAAATGCGCCGATTATGGTGAATAATTACGATTGGATGAAATCCTTTTCGTTTATTGATTTTGCGCGTGAAGTTGGGAAAAGAATCACGGTGAATTATATGATGGCGAAAGATTCTGTCAAGAAACGTTTGTCAGGCGAATCGGGTGATGGAATGTCGTTTACCGAGTTTACGTATCAATTAATTCAAGGTTACGATTTTTATTATTTACATAAACATTACAATTGTGTATTGCAAATGGGCGGCTCTGACCAATGGGGAAATATCACAACGGGAACAGAATTGGTTCGTCGAATGAATCCGAATACAGAAGCTAAAGCTTTTGCCTTAACGACTCCATTAATTACAAAAGCAGATGGTTCAAAGTTTGGCAAATCGGAAGGAGGAAACATTTGGTTGGATGCTGATAAGACTTCGGTTTATAAATTTTACCAGTTTTGGTTAAATACATCGGATGAAGATTCAGAGAAATACATTAAGATTTTCACATTTTTGGATAAAGATGTTATTTATACTCTAATTGCTGAACATAAAGAAGCAGCGCATTTACGTGTTTTGCAAAGAAGATTAGCTGAAGAAGTAACGATATTAGTTCACGGAAAAGCAGAATTAGAAAAAGCCATTCAGGCATCGAACATTTTGTTTGGAAATGCCACTGCTGATGATTTGAAGCAATTAGATGAAGCTACTTTTTTAGAAGTTTTTGACGGAGTACCACAAACGGAAATTTTAAGAAATGATATCACAGTAGGTATCAATATTGTTGATATGCTTAATGAGAAATCAGGGTTTTTAAAATCGAACGGTGAAGCGAGACGAGCTTTGGCGGAGAATTCGATTTCGGTAAACAAAGAAAAAGTAACGGAAGAATTTCAATTGACCACAACCGATTTGATTAATAATCAGTTTGTATTGTTGCAACGCGGAAAGAAAAATTATTTTGTGATTAGGGTTAAATAAATCTGAAATTAGTTCAAATTAAACCATCAGGTTACATCCACGAATATCAGAATTATCAAAACGTCCCAATACTTCGAAGGAATTATTGGGATATTTTTTGCCCAAATCTTGGGTGGCAATAAAAGAACACGAATTAATATTGGCTAAGTCAATTACATTTATTCCGCCGGTTTTTCCATTGCTAACATAAGTCATAGCATCTTCGGTATCGCGGATTAAGATTTGCATCCAAGCAGGACATTCAAATATTCCGTTTCCAAGAGAATAGGCTTGTGACAAAAGTTCAGTCATGCCATATTCGGAATGAATGGTTTGTACTCCAAAACCGTCACATAATATTTCATGCAATTCTTCGCGTATCATTTCTTTGCGTTTTCCTTTCATGCCACCGGTTTCCATAATGATGGTATTTTTTAGTTGGAACTTTTGTTTTTCAATTAAATCTAATAAAGCATAAGTAACACCAATAAGTATTATATTTTGCCCTGAATTATCTAACTCGATAAGTTTGGTAATTAATTCATCATAATTATGCAAATAAAAGCCGCTGTGTTCGTTATTGGAGAGTTCGATCAAATCCTTTACCATATAAATTAAAGATGAACCGCTGCGCTCTAAATAGGATGGAAGCAAGGCCAAAACGACATAATCTTCGATGTTTCCATAGAATTCAGAAAAAGCAATCCGATAGCTTTGTTCGTATAGCGAAACATCGGTAACCAAGTGTTTGCTTGTGATCATTCCTGTTGTTCCACTGCTGGTGAATGTTACCTGAATCTTATCGGTGTTAGAAACCACTTCATGATTTTTAAAAAACTGAATAGGTAGAAATGGAATTTGCTGTAGTGTTTTTACGGATTGATTATCTACTTTCAGAAAATTGCAAAACTCTTGATACGCCAAGTTGTTTTCGTATTGAAAACGAAAGACTTTCAAAGCTATTTTTTCAAATTGCTTGTGAGAAGAAATGGTAAATAGGTCTTGGTCAGAAATCATTTGTTGAGATTCTGAAACAAGTTCAGAAAGAATATAAAAGTAATGAAAATAAAAAAGCCCTAACTTTCGATAGAGCTTTTTATGGGATAAAAAAACGAGTTATTTTTTTACTATTTTTCTGCTTGTTTTAGCAAAATCATTTTGTATAGTTACAATATATACTCCAGAAGATAAAGATTGAGTGTTGATAGCCTCGTTACTATTTACTCTGTTTGAGCTATATAATTTACCATCTATTGAATAGATGTTTACAGTTGCTCTTGACGGCATCTCTATAACTAAATAGTCCGAAATCACAGTTGCCATTTTCACTTGATTGTCATAGCCTGCTATATCATTTACAGACATTGTTGACTTATCATAAAACATAACATCATCATAATAAATAATACCACCATTTTCAGTAGAAGTGCCGTAAGTTCTTAAGCCTGGTCTTGCAACACCTGCTGTAGCATTAGGAACTCCTTCAGCTGTAAAAAATTGCCATGACGGAGAATCTGTAGAATAATCAACTCCCTGCAAAGCGTTTGAACCAGTATCAGAGCCACCGGTTCCTGCGACGGTTCTAAATTGGTTCCAAAATCTGAATTTTGCATTTGGGGTGTTATCTAAATACCATCCTGAAAACACATAAGTAACACCTTGTGTTACATTTATGTCTGTTGTAGGGCTTATTGTTTTATTAGCAGTTGCACTTCCTGCAGGAGGTGCTGGTGATGTTACCCCACAAGACGAAGTTCCACCATGTACATCACCACCAGAACCTTGAGTAATAGTTGTAGAAGTTATATACCAAGAATCTAGAACTCCATCAGTCCATGATTCGAAATCACCATTTGGGATTAAATTTGTTTGTGCATTTATTGATGCAGATGTAGCAAATAGTGCTAATAAAATGTAAAGTTTTTTCATAATTTTTATTTATAAGATTTCATACAAAGGTAGTGACTAATTTTGTATATAAAAATAATTCAAGTAAAAAAAATAGTTAAGAAGAAATAATTTTTAACTATCTTACAATTAGTTTTCTAGTGGCGGTAGTGTCGCCTTCGGTAATTTTAATAATATACACTCCAGGAGGAATAGAAGCGATGTTTAGTTCTCGAGAAGAAATAGTTGTTTGAAGTACTTTTTTACCTAACACATCAAATATCAAAATTTCTTTATCTAAGCTTGTTTTAGATGTGATGTAAATCTTACCATTACTAACGGGATTAGGATAGAACCCTAAATTTTCACCTTGCTGTTTAACGTCTTGGGCAAACCCAGTAAATGAAAAAGCAAGAAAAAATAGAATAATATAAAAGTAATTTTTTAACATGATTCCTATTTGTTATTACAAATGTACACAAAAAACATTTCAAATAGCGTACCAAAAAAAATATCCCGAAAAATTCGGGATATTTTAACATATTTTTTAGTTATTATTCAAATAAAGCCCATCCATTTGCCCAAGTTGGAGCACTTACGCCACTTCCAGCACCTGTTGCTGTTGTAGTTTCAGCAAATACACCAGAAACATCTGCGCTTACACCTGGTACAGGTGGTGTTGCAGTAGGAGTTCCAGTTGTTTTTCCTGTTGATTTACGAGTTACATCAACAAAAGTAACATTTGCAGCATCTAAACTACCTGCAGTTACAGCAGCGATACACTCATCATGCTCTACATCAAAAGCATCAGCGAATCCGGTAATATGTACGTTTGAAAATATTCCTCTAGTTCCTCTTCTTAGTTTTAATGCATCATTTTCTGGAAAAGTTGCTGAAGCAGCTGTACTACCAGGACCAACTAAAGTTAAACCATTTATTGTTGGGTTTGATACTGGAGTGTTAGTATAACCAAACTCATAGTTATCAGCTTCAATCCCTCTGTTTCCTTTTCCGAAAGAAATTTTACCATACCAGTTTGTATTTGTGCCATTCCAACCTTCAGTCCAGTCAAATTGGTCATCTTCATTACCAAATGAAACTAAGTTAGACGTGTTAACAGTACCGCCAAAAAATTCAAATCCATCATCGGCACCATGGTAGCATTGTACGTATTCAAAAACAGTTCCTGATCCAACACCAAATAAAGATGCACCATTAAATTCTTTTGTAGCACTAAAAGCAGCACCTGTATATTCTAATCTTAAATATCTAATTGAACCCGAATTATCATTTGCAATTGTTCCCCCATATGTTAATTCTGCTACTTCTGATATTGCAGTACTTGTTCCACCTGTAACAGTATTAATAGGTGCTTTTCCACAAATTACTAATCCACCCCAATCTCCAGGAGATTTCACAGTTAATCCGCTAGTTATAACAACAGGGTTGATACTTGTTCCGTTTACAAAAATTTTTGCTCCTTGTTTGATAGCAATATACGATGATGTTTGTCCCGTAGCTTCAATTCGAGTTCCTGCTGGAATTGTCAAAGTTGCTCCATCGGCTACTATAAGTGCACCTGTTAATTTATAAACTGTACCTGAATTAAGAACTACTTCGCCATCAGCTATAGTCCCTTCAAAATTTTCAGGGTCAAGGTCAAAAGATGATGATGGGCCATTGTCCTCAGATGAACAACTAGTAAGTAAAGTTGCAGTTAAAGCAAAAATTCCAATTACTCTAAAGATTGATTTTTTCATTGTTTGTTGTTTAGTTACGTATTAAATTATTTTGATACAAATTTCTTGTAATAGAATTTCTTAAAAGTTAATTAATTATGAACATTTGATTAATAAAATGCTTTTTTAATATTAACTTAATGTTACCAATTTATTTAGAATTGATAATTAACTCCAAAACTTATTGTTAACCCTTTTTTATATGAAAGCACTGTTACATCTCCACTTTTATTTTCTTGAACTCTTATAATTGATGGATCAAGAATATTTTTCACAACCAATCCTAGTCCAAAATTTTTATTGATTTTTGATCTTGTAATAAAATCTAAAGAACCAAAAGCTTTATCAATTTCGCTTCCTCTATCATTAGTTCCAATGGAATAAATTCTATCTGAAAATTGAGTATATGCAATAGTTGTCATTAAATTGCTTTGTTTGTTATTCCATTCATTAAAAAAGGATAAATCAGCATTTAAAAGCAAGTCAGAGGCACCTGTTAGTTTACTTTCATTTTCAGTAAAAGCTACATTAAAATCTGTTTCTCTTGCTACCTTTTCAGAATCTAATTCTTGATTGCTATACAAATATGAAGCATTTATTCCTGCGGAAAGTTTCTTTGCGTTATTTCCATCAAAATTAAAAAGTAACTTACGATATTCTACTTCAGCACCAGCTACATATCCATACCCACCGGTATTAATATAAGTTACATCATTAGTTGATGAAACAATAGTTACCTCATTTATTGGATTTTGAATGTATTTTCCAAAGGCAGTTACCGAAATCAACTCTTCACTTTTTGGAAATATTTCCCATTTCAAGTCTAAATTGTAATCATCAGATTCGTATAAATCAGGGTTACCGAATTTAGCCTGATTTACTTCTTCATAAATAAATCTAGCTCTTTCTTTAAATTGAGGTAATGTATATGTTTTACTAAATCCTAAACGTAAATTTTGTTTCTCGTTTAGTTCATATTTCATTGTTAAACTTGGTAAAAATGCTATTTTATCTAACTGATCTTCACCTCCAGATGGATCTAATGAAGTGTTCCATTCAACCTTTTGAATTACAGATTCTACTTTTAATCCTAAAAGGAAACTCAATTTATTGAATTTATAATCTGTATTGATGTATCCTCCATTAATCATTAAATCTCCATTATAGATTTGAGGGTCCAAAGCACCATTAACTTGCGATCCACCTCTAAAAGTTGTAATTTCAAAATAATTATTACTATAATTTTGTTGATTGTAGAATAAATCTAAACGATTTGGATCAACTATAGTATTTGTAAATGCATTATTGGTTTTAAAATTAAATTGAGTTGCTTCAAAGTCTCTTTTTTTAGATTTACCAGCATATCCTAGTGTGATTTTACCTTTAAATTCTGTATCACTAATTTTCCCAATTTTATAATCAATAGATGCAGCAACAGCTATTTCATCTTCTTTCAAGTTTTGGTAATACCTGTGATTATCTGCTGCTGAAATACTTGAAAGAACATAGCCATCAGTTTCCATTCTAAATGTATTTTGTGCTCTATCTGGTTGATCGCCAGTAATTGTGTTATATGAAACACCCCAATTTAATTTTGTGCGTTCAGATAATTTATGATCACCTAATAATTGGTTAATAAATAAACTATTTTCATCATATTTATTTCTGCGTACTAAACCATTGTCATCGTTTGCAATGTCCACAATATAACCTGTAAATTCCTCCTTAGTTTGTGAAGAAGTATTAATAAAAATAGAGTTAAAATTCAATTTATTACTGTTGTTTATCTTATAACCAACGTTTAACATTGCCGTTGTGTTCGTGTTATAATTTAAAGATGTATATTTTTCAAAATCTTTACCCGCTATACCTTCACCATTCACAGCTCCTCTAGCTATTCCATCCGTTCTTGAGCCAAATTCATTTTGGATTGAAGCTGTACTGAAGAAATTTAATTTTCCGTTTTTGCCAACATTTAATGTTTTACCGCCTGATATACCAAAATTGATACCTAATGGATTCTTGCTTTCAAGTTCTAAAGAGTTGAAATTATATTCTGTTAAGGGATTGTTTGAAATTGCAACATTGCTATATCCAAAACTGCTATATCCTTTTTGGAGACTCAAATCATCTTCAGCTATTGCATTTGTATTTATTTTTGTGCCAAAATCTAATCTCAACGTTCCTTTGCCCTTATAATCTTTGGAAACAATATCTACATTACCACCAGCAAAATCTCCATACAATTTACTGTTGTATATTTTATCAATAGATACATATTCAACAATATCGGTAGAGAAAATTTCCAAATTAATATTTTTATTTTCAGGGTCATTTGATGGAATAGGCAAACCATTCATAGTTGTTGAATTATATCTATCTCCCAATCCACGTACAAAAATGTTTCCTGAACCTTCCTGTTTGGTAATTCCTGTAGTTTTTGTAATTGCTGTAGCAACATCACTGACTCCTTTTCTCGACATTTCCTGAGCTCCGATACTTTGTTTAATTTCAACAGCTTTTTTTTGTTCCAATAACAAAGCCGTTTCTTTTTCACGGCTTGAAGTATTTTGAATTACCACATCTTTCAACTGGTAACTTCCTGAGCCAAGTGATTTGTTGAGTGTAACATTTTCCCCTGCCTTAATTTCAATTTTTTCTTCTATAGTTTCATAACCTAAAAAGCTAAATTGAATCATATAACTTCCGGGTTCAACACTTATTGAATATTTTCCGGTTTCATCAGTAGTTACTCCAATGCTAGTTCCTTTTATAACTACATTGGCAAAAGGTAAAATTTCATTATTCAAATTTTTATCAGTTAAAATTCCAGTAATTGTTCCTTTGTTTTGCTTCGTCCCATTCGACTGCGTCTCGGATTGAGAAAAACATAGAACACTAATAAACAATAGAGTAAGTACTAATTTAAATTTCATTTTAGTGTATTTAATTTTATTGCAAAGGAACTACAGCAATGTAAAGGGCATGTTACTTCAGTATTACCATTTTGTTGATTAACCATTACTAAATTGTTAACAGATTAAATTACAGTTAACTCCAATTTCGTTTATCAAATCATTTTGTATTATCTTTACCTTTACATCCACAAAACAATTGTGTCCACTTATGAAAAAAAAAGACATCAAGATTTTATTAGTTGATGATGAGCAAGATATCCTCGAAATCGTTGGGTATAATTTATCTCAGGAAGGTTACCAAATAATAACCGCTACCAATGGAAAAGAGGCAATAATAAAAGCCAAAAAAGAATTGCCACAACTCATCATTATGGATGTCATGATGCCCGAAATGGACGGAATGGAAGCCTGTGAAAACATACGGAAATTACCTGAATTAAGCAACGTTATCATTACTTTTTTAACTGCACGAAGTGAAGATTACTCTCAAGTAGCCGGATTTGATGTTGGTGCCGATGATTACATCACCAAACCTATCAAACCAAAATTATTAGTAAGCAAAGTCAAAGCATTACTTCGCCGTTTGAAAAGTGACGAACACGCTTCAGAAACACTCAATGTTGGTGGCATCGAAATAAATAGAGAAGAATATAAAATCATTAAAGACAATAAAGCAATTGTTCTGCCTCGTAAAGAGTTTGAACTATTCTATCTTTTAGCTTCAAAACCTGGAAAAGTTTTCAAACGTGAAGAAATTTTAGATAAAGTATGGGGTAATGAAGTCATCGTAGGAGGAAGAACTATAGATGTTCATATTAGAAAACTCCGCGAAAAAATTGGGGATGATTTATTTAAAACCATCAAAGGAGTTGGCTATAAATTAGAAGTGTAAATGAGAATTAAATTTAAGAAAACCTATACGTTTGCGTTAGTTTCAACCTCTTATGTCACTGCTTTTTCTACAGGTTTTCTCGCGATTTTGTTATGGTTTTTCCATGAATTTTCGTCATTGATTTGTACGCTTTTTGCTGTTTCAATGTTTACTTTTTCTTTTTTTGTTATTCAATATCGCGTAGAGCGTTTTATTTATCGAAGAGTAAAAAAAATCTACGACGATGTATCACTTTTAGAATCTACGTCATTTCGAAGTCAGCCTATTACAACTGATATGGAAACTTTGACCAAGCAAGTTAAAAAGTTTGCAACCGATAAAAAACTAGAAATCGAAACCCTAAAAGTACGTGAAGAATACCGAAGAGAATTCCTTGGCAATGTTTCTCATGAACTCAAAACGCCATTGTTTACAGTACAAGGGTATCTTTCAACACTACTTGATGGAGCAATTGACGATAAAAAAGTGCGCAAAAAATACCTAGATAGAGCTGAAAAAGGAGTTGAAAGATTGATTTATATCGTAGAAGATTTAGATATGATATCCAAACTAGAAATGGGTGATGTTAACCTTGAATTGTCAAAGTTTAATATTGTTGATTTAGTGCAAAGTGTTTTTGATTTACTCGAAATGACAGCAGATAAAAAGAACATTATTCTCATGTTTGACAGAAAGTACAATAAGGCAATAAACGTTTTTGCCGATCAGGAAAAAATTCAGCAAGTGCTTTCTAATTTGATAATGAATTCCATAAAATACGGAAAAGAAAATGGGACAACAGAAGTTACTATAGAAGATTTGGTTAACGAAAAAATAATCGTTCGCATTCGCGATAATGGTGAAGGAATCGAACAACAATATATCCCTAGGTTATTTGAGCGTTTTTTCAGAGTGGACAAAAGTGGCGCAAGAAGCGAAGGAGGTTCCGGTCTTGGGCTTTCAATTGTAAAACATATTATTGAAGCTCATGGAGAAAAAATTTATATAGAAAGTGAATTTGGTAAAGGTTCTGAATTTTCATTCACGCTCGAAAAGCACCAATAATTGTTTCCAGTTGATTTCTCTTTTAAGTTTTGGTAAACTACCATATAACTTAACTTCTAATAAATTTTCAATTATAAAATCATCTTGTTTGGCATAAGGAATGTTACAATTTCTTTTAAATCTTTTTGCCAAATATTCCTGTTCATATTGCCCTGGTGTGGGAATAAAAAAAGCTTTCTTTTCCAATTTTGCCAAATCCATAATAGTGCTATATCCTGAGCGACACAACACTATTTCGCTTTCGTTTAAAGCAGTTTCAATTTCTTTCGAAGTCATAAAATTGTAATAAGTAACGTTTCTTTTGACTTCTCGCTTCTGATTGGCTTCCACTTTTCCTTTAATAAATAGCACTTTGCCATTATAATTTTGAACTTCAGTTGTGAGTTTTTCTTCCAAATAAGTACGCTGAGGTTCCGGACCTGAAAGTAAAACCATCAAATCAAATTTAATAAGCAGGTCTTTTTTCTCCAATCCACTTAACGGGCCAAGGTATTTTAAATGTAAAGAACTGTTTTTTAAATGACCTAATTTGCCACTCAAATTACCGCTTTCTTGAAAATCTGGAACCCAACATTCATCAAATTTTTTAATAAAATGTTGGTGTAATTTACTTGAAATCCAAGTGGTTTTCCCCGATAAAACATTGAGTTGATGAGTTATGAAAACACTTGGAACTTTTTTACAGTAAACCCCCAATCGATTATCAGAAATGATGCCCTGCAGATTATATTCGGCAATCCATTTTTTGACTACTTTCTTTTCTTTAAAAATAGCATGAATCATTTTAGGACTGTTTTTAATCAGTTTCCATTTGAAATCGGTGCCTTCTTTGGCATATTCAATTTCATAAGAAGGTAATTCTAAGGATTGTAAATGAGGAAATTCTTTTTGAAGTAGTTGCAAAGCCACACCATCGGTAGCCAAAATAGGAATATAACCATTTTTCTCCAACTCACGAATAATAGGAATGCAACGAGTAGCATGTCCTAAACCCCAATTGAGTGGCGCAACAAGAATGTTATTTGTGTTAGTCTTCAATTTGGTCAAGTTACAATTTAAAATTGCAAAGTAAAAAAGAATTTGAATAGTTTATATTTCCTTAATTTTGTCACCCGAGACCGAAGGTCGACTCGAAGCTTTAGCTGAACAGGCGAAGCAATTGTACGAAGTAAAAAAATTAAGTTTGTGGGGAGTAAGAATAAATTAAAGCGGTTTAAAGAAAACGAAACTTTTGATAACGTTTTTCAACCAACAAGAGAAGAAGTGGTAGGCGGTGAGTTTCCATTAAAAGGCAAATGGAATTCTGGTTTTTTTAAAAATGATAATCCGATAATAATAGAACTAGGTTGCGGCAAAGGCGAATATTCTGTTGGGTTAGCAGCACGTTATCCTGATAAAAATTTTGTTGGTATTGATATAAAAGGTGCTCGATTTTGGCGTGGAGCAAAAACTGCTGTTGAGGATGGAATGAACAATGTGGCATTTGTTAGAACTCAAATAGAGTTAATCAATTTTATTTTTGCAGAAAATGAAATAGATGAAATTTGGATTACTTTCCCTGATCCGCAAATTAAATATAAGCGAAC
>CANJWG010000015.1 GCA_947478365.1 Flavobacteriaceae bacterium
AATTAGGGGCCCAAGATGTTGAAATCGGAACACGTGCTGTAACTTTTAAAGGCGATAAAGGATTTATGTATAAAGCTAATTTGTCTCTGCGTACTGCCTTGAAGATATTAAAACCAATCTATTATTTCAAAGCAACTAACGACCAAAATTTATACAAAGGCATTCAAGGTATTGACTGGTCTAAATATTTTGGAGATAATCAAACTTTTGTAATTGACACAACAATTCATTCGGATAATTTCAAGCATTCGCAGTTTGTTTCCCAGAAAGCAAAAGACGCTATCGTTGACCAATTTCGTGAGAAAACCGGACAACGCCCAAGCATTGATAAGGATTTTCCAGATTTAAGAATTAACATCCATATCGACAGAGATCAAGTTTCTGTGTCACTTGATACTTCGGGAGCTTCTTTGCATCATCGTGGTTATAGAACAGCAACCAATATTGCTCCCATTAATGAAGTTTTAGCAGCTGGAATGTTGTTGCTTTCGGGCTGGGATGGAAGCAGCGATTTTTTAGATCCAATGTGTGGCTCTGGCACTTTATTGGCTGAAGCTGCCATGATTGCCTGTAATATTCCGGCTAATATCAACAGAAAAGAATTTGCTTTTGAAAAATGGAACGACTGGGACAATGATTTGTTTGACCAAATTATTGATGCGTTGATGAAACGTACCAAAGAATTTCACCATACTATTATTGGTTACGACAAAGCGCCAAGCGCAGTTCAGAAAGCAAAAGACAATATGCAGAATGCCAATTTAGACGAATATATTACTATAAGTCAAGCAAACTTTTTTGACAGTAAAAAGGAAAATACCGGACCATTACATATGGTTTTTAATCCACCATACGGTGAACGTTTGGATATTGAAATGGAACGATTTTACAGAGAAATTGGCGATACTTTAAAGAATAACTACCCTAATACCAATGCTTGGTTTATTACAGCGAATCGAGAAGCCTTGAAGTTTGTTGGACTTCGTCCTTCTCGCAAAATCAAACTTTTCAACGGAAGTTTAGAAGCACGTTTGGTGAAATATGAAATGTATGAAGGCAGCAAGAAAGGGAAATATATAAATACAATAGAATAGTTTATTTTCCTTTTTTGGTTTCGAAATCTATGGCTTTAATCATTGTTTTTAACTGACTTGCATCAATTCGTTTGGCTTTGATGACTTTGTTTTTATCCAAGATATAAATAACAGGTGTAGAGTAAACATCATACTTCTCAACAGCATTGTTATAGTGTGCCCCATCATAAACGTTTATCCATGGTAATTTATTTTCGTTTATATATTTTAAATACTTATCACCTTCGTGTTGCATATAAACGCTAAATACTTTTATATCTTTCTTTTCTTTTATCAAGTCATTGTATTGCTCCAGTAGTATTGGAACTTCCTTTTGGCAATGTCCACAATCAACATCCCAAAAAAGAAGCACTGTATAATCTGCTTTGACTTCACTTAACTTGACATACATTTTAGAAACCTGATCAACATTTTTATAATAAACATTAGTCATTTCTTCGCTGTTTTTGGCATTTTCAAATCCCATGGCTTTCATCTTCGGAAAGTCTTCGGCTCTAATCATAAATAAATCCTGAGCCATAGCCCCAATTAATAAGGGTTTCAATTTATCAGCGCGTTTGATAATCTTTTGTACAACATCATTATCGTCATAAATACCATTGGCTTTGCCGGTTTTAAAATACTTATCTGACATATATACAAACACTTTATCGAAACCCATTATTTTTGAAGTTTCATAAGTATAAGTGAAATGAGCCAATAAAAGTTTATAGGTTAAACTCCCGGGCTTGGTCTTGGTCATTATTTTTTCAATTTCAACAAAAACTGAGTCTGGGTGCATTACAACTACAGATTCAAAATACCTTTTTAATTTAGTATTGAAAAAAGGATTTCTAATGATCCCATCATCCGTAAAATCGACATTATCCCAATAGTGTTTTTTGTAATAGTTGTATACCTGAATGCTGTCAGGCCTTCCATTGGATGCTTTTGGAATATCTTTAAGTAGTTTTTCTGCTTTTAAATTCATCACATCAGCTATATAACTTCCTTTATGGTCAGTGATAAAATTTTCCTCAAAATTATTAATGTTTTTTTCGACCTCTTTTGCTTTGTTATTTAGCTCAAGCGTATCTTTTTTGGTCGCTAATTTTGCAGTTTGTTTAAATGCTTGAAAGTCTTTGTTTTGTTGGTTGATGTATTGTACATAGCTAAAGAAATTATTTTCCAATGGCGAATTAAGCGCTGTTAATTCTTTACCAATATTTTGAGTTGCTTCCGATTTTAGTTCTAATTTTTGGGTATTCTCATCAATAAAGAAATCAAAATAGATAGATTTTCCCTGACTTACCAGAGAGTAAATTCCTTTGTCGAGTTTTTCTTTTCCTTTAAAAACAATTTTTCCGTTTTTGATTGTGGTACAAGTGTCTTTTATTAACGTTTTGTCAAATTGATAATAAGTGAGATAAGCCAAAGTATCGTTGCAATTTTTTAGATTGATGGTGATTTCATACCCAGATTGGGCAACGGCAACTAATGAATAGAAACAAAAGACAGCGGCAAGTAGCAATTTCTTCATAAACAAAAGGTGTTATTTCCTTAAAAAGAATTTTAAACCACCAAAAATAATGTATTTAACACTGAATTGGTATATTCAATTTTTAAAATTTACTTAAAATTATATCTGCTATTTCAATCTGACTAAAGGATGATTCAATCCGTTGACTATGTTTTTCACCACTTGGTATTTATCAATGCTTCCAAAAAGCTTGGTCAGGTTTCTAAAACCATAAGTTCTGGAGTCAAAGCTTGGTGATATTTTCCGTAGGTTGGTTCCAATGTTAGCGATATAGGCTTCATCGTCTTCATTGGCTGAAATATCAAATGCTTTATCTATAATAGAAAGGTTTATTTTAGGTGTTACATCTTTATCTTTTACTACAATTTCTATTTCTTTTGTGTTAGCTTTCTTTTTGGCTACCGGAATGGTTTTCGGTTCAACTATAAGATTTTCGGTGAACGTAAAGATTTCACACGATTGTACAAACGCACTTGGTGTTTTCTTTTGCCCTATGCCCATTACAAAAAGACCTTCCTCTCGAATTCTTTTGGCTAAACCGGTATAATCGCTATCACTTGACACTATGCAGAATCCTTCAGTATTTTTGTCGTGCAAAATATCCATTGCTTCGATAATGAGTGAGCTATCGGTAGAGTTTTTTCCGGTGGTATAAGCAAACTTTTGAATTGGACTGATAGAATATTGATTGATGATTTCTTTCCAGCCATTCATGTGTTGTTGTGTCCAGTCGCCATAAATTCTTCTGATGGTCGCTTTGCCATATTTGGAAACTTCTTCCAGTATTTCTTTTATTAACTTGGGTTGTGCATTATCGCCATCAATTAAAACAGCGATATTAAATTTTATATTTTCCATTTTTTGTTCTGTTTTCAGTATTAAAAGTAGTGTTTTTTTGTTTGGCTAAAATTATTAATTTGACTCAATCTAATTTAATGATTTAGCTATCTTTGAAAACTGAATTCAAAAATGCTAAATTATCATGTCTAAAAAAGTAAAAGCGTTCCTATATAACTTTATCGGTTTTGCCGGATTTTTTCTCCCTGTTTATTATTTAATTCAGCGTTATGGTGGATTGACACTAACGGGCTATTTTATTCCAATTACGGCTTTTGTTATAGCAACTTTAATGGCGCCAAAATTTCAGGCAGTTAAAACTCATGATGGTGAAAAACTTTTTATGAAATGGCTTTTTATAAATGGAGTGAAAGAATTGAAATAAGAATACTAATTATTTTTCTTTTCCTTCTTAGGTTTTTCTTTCTTGTTTTTCTCTTTTGCTTTTACGGTTGTCTTATACAATGGAATGAAATAAGAAACAGTATAATTGAAACCTACACCATAGTCTCCGTTATAGGTTCTGTTGAAGCCCGGAATATATAGGTTGTCAAAGTTGTTCGGACGTTTTTGAGACAACATTCGGTTTAGCCTAAAACTGAACCCAACGAATATGTTGTTAAATACTTCGGCTTTCATACCGGCAACAACTTCTATCCATTGTGCTGATAGGCCATCAAAGTTTTCGCCTGAAATGATTACTGGAGATTCTCCAAAATATGGGTTTGGATTATAGATTTGATAACTGTTTAGCGTTTGGCTAAAACTACTCACTCCATAACGCAGACCAACCGAAATAATATTTTCCATATTGCCCCAATTCTGAAAAGAGTTATAATCAAATCCAACTTTTAGATACGTTCCTTTGGAAGTAAAGTTGACTTGATCGTCACTAACCGTTTTGTTTTCGTTACCAATTTCTCCAGCAAAATAATGTCTGCGTGTTAAACGATAATCACCCACAAGTTCCAATCCGCTATAGTCGGTTTCGTAAAAAGAACGGGTTAGTTTAAATAAATCAACTCCAACACGTAATCCATAGCGCTCTTTTTTGAGTGGGATGCTGTCTTTTTTAGCTTCGCTCAGTTCGTCTTTGCTTGGGTTTGTAGAAGTCTTATCTTGTGCATTGCCTAAAAACGAAAGCAATACCAAAGCAATACTAAAAGTAAATTTTGATATGTGTTTCATTTTCGGTTTCAATGTTTGTTGTTAATATATTGATGTCTTGTATCCATAAGCCATCAGGTATTGTCGCATCCGTTTTGATAACGCCATTTGGAGTAGCATTAAATTCAAAAATTGTTTTGTAACCACATGCTCTGGAAACAAATACATTTTGACGGGAATAATTAAATTGAAGCAAGTCTTCATTGGCTCCAATCAGACTGGTACTGTTGAGTATCAAACTGTATTTGGTAGTATCTTGAGTTATATCGATAGGTAACTCTATTTTACTAACTCCGTTAAAAGTACCCAATGCTGTTTGTCCTTCGCCTGTAACCACTAAGTTTACGACATTCTTCAAATTCGCTGGATTCGAAATATCATAAAATTCCAATAGCAATCGGGGAGTGGTTTCATCTGTGCAGATGTCATCCTTCTCGCAACCGGAGAAAGTAATTGTCAGTATAAGCAGCAATACTATTTTTTTCATGTTTATATTGAGTTAAGTCTTCAGTCTGAGTTTTCAGTCTCATTTTATAATTGCAACTGCTACTGTATAATGTGACTGTAAACTATCTTCGCTCCAAAAGTACAACATTTTCCACATGATGTGTTTGTGGAAACATATCTACAGGACGCACCCGTGTCACTTTATATTGTTCGTCCATTAACGCTAAATCTCTTGCTTGCGTGGCCGAGTTACAACTTACATACACAATCTTATCCGCTCCAATTTTTAGCAATTGTTCAACAACAGCTGCGTGCATTCCGTCTCGTGGCGGGTCAGTTATAATAACATCTGGTTGTCCGTGTTGTGCAATAAAATCATCGTTAAATACGTTTTTCATATCGCCAACATAAAACTCACAATTGATAATACTGTTGCGTTTAGCATTTTCTTTGGCATCAGCAATGGCTTCAGGAACGGCTTCGACACCAATAACTTTTTTAGCTTTTTTGGAAACAAACTGAGCAATAGTCCCGGTTCCGGTATATAAATCATACACCAATTCATTACCTTTCAATCCAGCAAATTCGCGAGTGATTTTATACAATTCGTAGGCTTGGTCAGAATTAGTTTGGTAAAACGATTTGGCGTTGATACTAAAATGCAAACCTTCCATTTCTTCTAAAATATAATCTCTTCCTTTATACAATTTGATATCCTGATCATATAACGTATCGTTTGCTTTGCTGTTGATTACGTATTGTAGTGAAGTAATTTTTGGAAACGTTGTGTGGATATGATTCATCAACAATTCACGTTGTTTTTTACCTTCCTGAAAGAACTGAATCAATACCATGATTTCTCCGGTCGAAGCCGTTCTGATCATTAGTGTACGTAATAATCCTTCGTGATTTCTTGCATTAAAAAACGTCATATTATTTTCAGTAGCAAATCGTTTGATTTCGTTTCTAATTGCATTCGATGGATCTTCCTGCAGATGACATTTCTCAATGTCTAAAATTTTATCCCACATTCTTGGAATATGAAAACCAAGGGCAGGCTTTTTACTTAACGATTGGTCTTCTGATTTTATTTCGTTTTCGTTTAACCAACGTGTATCCGAAAATCCAAACTCCATTTTATTTCTGTAAAAGAATTGTTTTTCAGAACCTAGGATAGGTTCAAAATCGGGCAATTCAATCTTTCCAATGCGTTTCAGGTTATTATAGACTTCTTGATTTTTGTAAAACAACTGTTGCTCATACTTCATATTCTGCCATTTGCAACCGCCACAGGCACCAAAATGTTCGCAAACAGGCTCAATTCTGTTTTCAGAATAGTAGTGAAACTTGATGGCTTTGCCTTCGTAATAGGATTTTCTTTTCTTTAATGTTTGTACATCTACCACATCGCCTGGAACGACGTTGGATATAAAGATGACCTGACCTTCGGGTGCTTTGGCTACTGATACGCCTTTGGCGCCAGCATCCAAAACGGTTATGTTTTCAAAGATGACTTTGTTGGTTTGTTTTCTTCCCATGGCGCAAAAATAAACTATTGCTTAAAACTTGGTAATGATTTAAGAAAAAAATATAAATTAGAGGAAAAATTAAAAAGTGCATACTCATTTAGCATTATTAAGAGGTATCAACGTTTCGGGACATAAAATGATTAACATGGTTGCTTTAAAAAAAGCATTAGAAGCTATTGGCTTTACCAATGTATTGACTTATATCCAATCGGGAAATGTTTTTGTAGATACTGAAGAGGAAAGTCCGAGTAAAGTAGGATTTCTGATTAAACAGGAAATATTTAAAGAATTTGGGCATGATGTACCTGTAATTGTAATTGGCAAAGAAGATTTGCAGGCTTGCTTGGACCGAAATGATTTTTTGAATGATGAAGGTGTTGATTTAAAAAAATTGTATGTTTCATTTATCGCATCGGAACTGCCAAACAATATTATTACCCAACTCAATTTAAACTTTATCCATCCAGATGAAATACAATTGGATGGGAAACGCATTTATTTGAAATACGACATATCACCCGCCAAAACCAGATTGGATAATAAATGGATTGAAAAAAGTATGAACGTGGTTTCGACAACACGGAATTGGAATACAGTTAATACTTTACTCAAAATGTTTGAGGAAAGGAACTAAGATTTTCTAATTTTACATGTAAATTAGTTTTTGATTATCAATATAAGTGGATGAATAAAGTAAAGCGTTTTTGGAAAGTATTGGGACCTGGTTTAATTACCGGAGCCAGCGACGATGATCCTTCTGGGATTGCCACCTATTCTCAAGCAGGTGCTGCATTCGGACTTTCTACACTATGGACTTCTATTGTTGCCTTTCCTCTAATGGCTGCTATTCAACAAATGTGTGCAAAGATTGGTTTGGTTACCTCACAAGGGTTGACAGGAGCTTTAAAAACCCATTATCACAAATCAGTTTTATACCTCATGTTACTTTTTAGTTTTCCGGCTATTATAATGAACATTGGTGCTGACATTGCTGGAATGGGTGCTGTAGGGAATTTGTTATTTCCGGCTATTGATGCCTCGTTTTTTAGTGTATTTTTCACGATACTATTATTAGGTTTAATTATTTACTTGCCGTATGTAAAAATTGCTTCTGTGCTGAAATACTTATGCATTGTAATGTTGGTTTATTTTATTGTCCCTTTTCTATACAAACAAGATTTTGCAGCTATAGCTACAGCCACATTTATTCCAACTATAAAGTTTAACAAAGACTTTGTCGCTATTTTAGTGGGTATTTTAGGAACTACAATTTCTCCCTATCTTTTCTTTTGGCAGGCTTCAGTAGAAGTCGAAGAAATGAAAAATAAAAAGCGACATTTAATAGTTAATAAAAAAATCATTAACGATATGCAACAAGATGTCGATTTTGGCATGTCGTTTTCTGGTTTTGTTATGTATTTTATTATACTTACTACTGGCACAGTATTATTCAATGCTGGTATCCATCAAATTGATACGGTAGAACAAGCAGCTGCAGCTTTAAAACCTTTGGCTGGAAATTTTGCTTATTTACTTTTTGCAGTTGGGGTTATTGGTACTGGTCTTATTGCTATTCCCGTATTAAGCGGTTCAATATCGTATATCATTACTGAAACTTTTGGATGGGAGCAAGGTTTAGACAAAAAATTCCACGAGGCTAAAGCCTTTTATATTGTTATTGCCATCTCTTTGATGTTAGGGTTGTCGTTAAATTATATTGGTATTTCTCCGGTCAAAGCCTTGATTTATACTGCTATTTTATACGGATTAACTGCTCCTGTTTTGATAGCCATTATTTTGCACATCTCAAACAACAAAAAAGTAATGGGTAATTTTACTAACAGCAGGCTCTCTAATTTTTTAGGATTAACTGCTTTGATAATTATGACTCTTGCTGCTGTGGCACTGTTATATTTGCAATTTACTTAAAGTCTAACAATCTAAGAAGTATAAAAATCTTTTTATACATTTGTATACCATATGGATGATTTCTCTCCAAAAGAAGGAATTTCGGTTTATAAATAGTCTGTAGCTAGGACAGATTAAAATTTCAATTACAATGTCAGTTTTAGAAAAAATGACTTCAACTGAAGCAATTGCTTTAGAAAATAAGTATGGTGCACACAATTATCATCCCTTGCCGGTAGTTTTAAGTCGAGGAGAAGGTGTTTATGTTTGGGATGTGGAAGAAAAAAAATATTATGATTTTCTTTCGGCTTATTCTGCCGTAAATCAGGGTCATTGTCATCCAAAAATTGTTGGTGCTATGATAGAACAAGCACAGACTTTGACGCTAACATCCAGAGCTTTTTATAATGATAAACTAGGTATTTACGAAGAATACATTACTAAATATTTTGGTTTTGATAAAGTATTGCCAATGAATACAGGTGCAGAAGCGGTTGAAACTGCTCTGAAACTTTGTAGAAAATGGGCATATGAAAAGAAAGGAATTAATGAAAATGAAGCGCAAATAATCGTGTGTGACGGTAACTTCCATGGAAGAACTACCACCATTATTTCGTTTTCTAATGATGAGAATGCCCGTAAAAACTTTGGACCTTATACAGCAGGATTTATCAAAATTCCATACGATAATATTGACGCCTTAGAAAAAGCCATTACCTCTTCTAAAAATATTGCAGGATTCTTAGTTGAACCTATACAGGGAGAAGCTGGAGTTTATGTGCCAAGTGAAGATTATCTGGCTAAAGCCAAAGTTTTGTGTGAAGAAAACAATGTGTTATTTATTGCTGATGAAGTACAAACAGGGATTGCAAGAACAGGTTCTATACTAGCCGTTTGTGGCAATTGTACTTGTGAAAATAGTTGCGAAAAGCAGTCTACTTATGTTGCGCCAGATATATTAATTTTAGGTAAAGCTATTTCTGGTGGCGCTTATCCTGTTTCGGCAGTGTTGGCAAACGATGCTGTTATGAATGTCATAAAACCTGGTCAACACGGTTCTACTTTTGGAGGAAATCCAATAGCCGCTGCAGTTGCTATGGCAGCATTAGATGTTGTGAATGACGAAAATTTAATTCAAAATGCACGTCGTTTAGGTAAAATATTCCGAGAAAAAATAGGGGAATTTGTAAAAACATCAAACATTGCAACCTTAGTTCGTGGAAAAGGATTGTTAAACGCAGTTGTCATAAATGATATAGAAGAAAGTGATACAGCATGGAATATCTGCATGGCTTTACGTGACAACGGATTATTAGCTAAACCAACTCATGGTAATATCATCCGCTTTGCCCCGCCACTGGTAATGAATGAGGAGCAATTATTAGATTGTATTTCAATAATTATTAAGACATTAAAGCAATTTGAAAAGTAAAAAATAAAAACCAATTTATAAACCAACCAAAAAACTAAATTAATTATGGAAGAAAAATTATCATTGAATGAATCAGCTGTTTCAGCGTTAAGAGAAAGTGCCAAGTGGTGTATGTTTTTAGCAATCATAGGATTTATTGGAATCGCATTCATGATTCTTGCCGGCGCATTTATGATGTTTGCCATGTCTGCATTATCAAATAATCCAGCTTTCGGAAGTGCTAATCCTTTCGGAGGATTTAAAACCTATATGGGATTGATGTATATTGTAATTGCTGCATTGTATTTCTTTCCGATTTATTATTTATACAAGTATGCTACCGGTACAAAACAAGCTTTAGAATCAAGTAATAGTGATGTGCTTTCGGATGCTTTGGTGAATTTAAAATCGCACCATAAATTTTTAGGAATTACAACTATTGTTGTTATTTCGCTATACATTTTAGTAATTATTGGAGTAGTTATTTTCGCAGCCAAAATGGCAAGTAGCGGAATGTAATTTTATTAAAATATATGTATCTAAACCAGCTATTGTGGCTGGTTTTATTACGCTTTCGCTCCATACAATTCGGCTGGGACGCTAAACTAAAAATTCGAGTCTGTAAAGCCTCGAGTTTTTTATTTTTGGAATGAAAATTTACACCATGAAAAAATTAGTAATACCTTTTACACTTGTCGCAATCATTATTGGTTTATACGAGCAATCAAAAACGAAACCCAACGTTTATATTTTATGTATTACTATCGTGATATTTATGTATGGTATTATGAAATTAAGTGCCAAAACGCCAAGTAAAAATCAAGAGGAAAAGGAGGAAGACAATGCTGAGTAAAGGCGATAAGGTTTCGGTTTTAGACGATACCATTGATGGTATTGTAGTTGAAATAAATGGTTCGGAAGTGACTGTTGAAACCACTGACGGTTTTAATCTGACATTCAAAAGCAGCGAGTTAATTAAGATTGAAAACGGTAACGCTATGACCTTCAGTTTTAATAAAAGCCAGGTGATTAGCGAAAAGGAAGTAGCCAAACCAAACTATATCAACAAAGAAAAAAAAGCCAAAAAGGAAATTCCTCCACCGGAATTTGATTTGCATATTGAAAAGTTGGTCAAAAACTACAAGTCGATGAGCAACTATGATATTTTAAATACTCAAATAGAAACCGCCAAACGCCATATCGAATTTGCGATTCGCAACCGAATTCCGAAGATTGTTTTTATACACGGCGTTGGAGAAGGTGTACTTAAATCAGACCTCGATTTCTTATTAGGACGCTATGATAATATTGTTTTTCAAGATGCTAATTATCAAAAGTATGGACTAGGTGCTACAGAAGTTTACTTTAAGCAGAATGTAAAATGAGATAATAGATAATGGACGAATAGAGAACAGACAAAATCTATCATCTATCATCTCTTCGTTTATCATCGCAACTCTTTCCCTTTGTAATAATTAATCAATAAATCTACAAACTTGCTATAACTTTCCAAGCCGTCTTTTTGCTGGTTCATTTTTAAAAACTGATTGTAAAAAGCATGAAACCCTTTGTCTATAATAGTGTCGTACTGCTGCCAAAAGCGTTGACTTTCTTTATAGTTTTCAATAATTCCGGGATTGATTGTTGGTTTTAACGCTTTAAATTTTGCCTCATCTTTCATAATCACATTTTCCAAACAATAACGCAACGCCAAAGTATAGGCAGCATATTGAAAGTTTAAATCAACATTTTTAACGCAAGCCATAAAACCAATAAAATTGCATTCACTTTCGCTAGCATACCCAATTTGATGCGCCATTTCATGACAAATTACGTTCGGAAAACTATACATTGGCAACTTATAATTCACTTGCGATTCATTCGTAAACGGATTCAAATAACCACCAAAACCCATATAGGTCAAGGGCAGACTGAAAAGTGATTTTTTTCGACTCGGAATCTCATACCTAAAAAAAGGATATTGTTTGGCTAAAATATCATAACCGTTTTGTGTCATTTTGAAAATGCTGTCGTGAGAATACGGGTTTCTTACTTTTTGGTTTTTATTGTGTGTAATAGCAAATTGCACTTCGTTGGTTTTGGCAATTAGTTTTTCGGTAAACGCGTATAAATCTTTATTGGAATATTCTCTTTGGATATGCATTTTTTCAAAAAGGGGCATACGATAATAATTAAATCCCCAAAACAGATGAAATATTAAATAGAAAATTGAAAAGCCACTCAAGACTTTTAAAAGGTTGTCTTTCCAATGTTTTCTCCATGTTTTTCTATTTTTCCACATGGAAAAAAACAAGTAAACAATTAAAAATCCATACATAATATCTCCAAATGAGAATGGAATCCAGCCTAATATAGTGCGCTCAAATCTTGAAGTAAATACATATAATCCATTGCTGTAATAACGTTCAACAACTTCTGGGAAGTATATCAATATCTTCAGAAAAACGATTTGAAATAACAAAAAAAGAGGAAGTATGTACTTGCGATTCACATTGATAATTTTAAATGTAAATATAATCACAATATCAATTCGCAAAGAAACTAAACTTTGTAACTTTGTGCCTCGACATAAAAAAACATCAATATAATGAGCCAAGAAATTAGAAACCTTGAACCAAAAGCACTTTGGAATAAATTCGCCGATTTGAATACGGTGCCTCGGCCGTCAAAAAAAGAGGAACGAGTGATTCAGTTTATGAAAGACTTTGGAAACAGATTAGGATTGGAAACTTTTGAAGACGAAATTCGCAACGTAATCATCCGCAAACCCGCAACTCCAGGAATGGAAAACCGTAAAACAGTTGTTCTTCAAGGACATTTGGACATGGTGCACCAAAAAAATAATGATACTGATTTTGATTTTCTTACGCAAGGAATCGATATGTATGTTGATGGAGACTGGGTTCGTGCTCGCGGAACAACACTCGGTGCCGATAATGGATTAGGAGTTGCAGCCATCATGGCAATTTTAGAAAGTACAGCTATTCCGCATCCTGCTATAGAAGCGCTATTTACTATTGATGAAGAAACCGGAATGACAGGTGCTTTGAACTTGAAAGGTGGAATCTTAAAGGGGGAAATTCTGTTGAATTTAGACACCGAAGAAGACGATGAAATTGATATTGGCTGTGCCGGTGGAGTAGACGTAACGGCAACCAGAAGTTATAATCAGGAAGAAACTCCCGAAGGTTCCGTAGGTTACAACATTACCGTTAAAGGGTTGAATGGCGGGCATTCGGGTATGGATATTCATAAAGGTTTGGGAAATGCCAACAAAATTATGAACCGTTTGTTATTTGATGGTTTTGAGAATTTTGGGTTACAGATTTCAGAAATTGCTGGTGGAAGTTTACGTAATGCCATTCCGCGTGAAAGTGTGGCGAAAGTGATTGTGGCCGGAATGTATGATGAAGCTTTTGTGTTTGATATGGAGGAAATCATCAACGATGTCAAATTTGAATTTAAGACTACAGAACCCAACTTAACTATTGAAATCGTAAAAAGTGATTTACCTTCAACTGTTATGGATTTAGGCGTGCAGGAAGGATTACTTCGTTCTATTTATGCAGCGCACAATGGCGTGTACCGCATGAGTGCTGATATGTCTGATTTGGTAGAAACTTCTAATAATATTGCTCGAGTGATTGTTAAAGATGGTGAGATTTCTATTCAAAATTTGACCCGTTCTTCGGTGGAAAGTTCCAAATTTGATTTGGCAAATGCGTTGCGTTCAGCTTATGAATTGTTTGGTTGTGAAGTAGAATTTGGAGGAAGCTATCCTGGTTGGACACCGAATGTAAAATCGGAAATATTAGATTTATTGGTTAATATCTATGAAAAGCAAAATGGAGCAAAACCTAACGTAGTTGCCTGTCATGCAGGATTAGAATGTGGCATTTTAGGAACCAATTATCCTGGTATGGATATGATTTCTTTTGGTCCAACCATTCACGGTGCACACAGCCCGGATGAAAGAGCTTCGATTAAATCGTCTCAAAAGTTTTGGAAGTTTTTCTTAGAGATTTTGGCGAATATTCCGGAAAGAAGTATTTAGTTAATAGTAATCAGTGAATAGCAAACCTCGTCTAGAAATATACGAGGTTTTATTTTTTCTTCATAGCATAACTTTCAGTGCTTTGTTTTCCTTGATGTTTGCCCGAAATTGTAGCAACTAAATTCGTTTCATTTACTTTTTTATAAGTAATTTTTTGTGGATAATCATGCGCAGGATTTTCAAAAGTAAAGGAGGTATTTGCATCGGAACTTAATTTAAAATCTACTGGCTCATCATTATTTTGTCCGATAACTGCCGCACTATAGATTAATTCTTCATCTTTTTGTGTAAGCGTTATACTTTCAAAATGGACAGTGTCTTTGGTATTGATAAAATAACTATCTCCGCTAAAGATGCTGTCATTTTTTTTAGTCCAGGTTTCTTTTAATGTACCATCAGGAAGCTTTTGTTCCCAATTCCCAATAAGCCAATTCATTTTTTCGAGTTTATCGAACTTCTTTTCGGATTTCTTTTGGCAAGAAACAAGTAAAAGTATAGATAGTATTCTTAGAGCAATTTTCATCATTGTTGTTTTTAGATAGTACAATACTATAAAAAATATGCCAACAGAACACTCTAAACTATGCACTTTTTTTGCTATTTTTGCACTCGAAAATAAATAATAATATGTTAGAAAGACTTCAATATGTAAAACAGCGTTTCGACGAAATTTCGGATTTGATTATTCAGCCCGATGTTATTGCCGATCAAAAACGTTATGTACAGTTAAATCAAGAATATAAAGGTTTGAAAGCATTGATGGAAAAGCGTGAAGAGCTTATTAATGTTACTGGAAATATTATAGAAGCCAATGAAATTATAGCCGATGGATCTGATTCAGAAATGGTGGAAATGGCTAAAATGCAATTGGATGAAGCCAAAGATCGTTTGCCTGAGTTAGAAGAAGAAATCAAATTTATGTTGATACCTAAAGATCCGGAAGATGCTAAAAACGTAATGGTTGAAATTCGTGCCGGAACTGGTGGTGATGAAGCTTCTATTTTCGCAGGAGATTTATATAGAATGTACACCAAATACTGTGAAAATCGTGGTTGGAGAACTTCCACAGTTGATATGAATGAAGGAACTTCTGGAGGTTTTAAAGAGGTTATCTTTGAAGTAACCGGAGAAGATGTTTATGGTACGTTAAAGTTTGAAGCTGGGGTTCACCGTGTGCAACGTGTCCCTCAAACTGAAACTCAAGGTAGAGTTCATACCTCTGCAGCAACGGTTATGGTATTGCCTGAAGCGGAAGAATTTGATGTGCAAATTGATATGAATGATGTTCGTGTGGATTTTTTCTGTTCTTCTGGTCCAGGTGGTCAATCGGTGAATACTACAAAATCAGCTGTTCGTTTAACTCATATTCCAACGGGTTTGGTGGCACAATGCCAAGATCAAAAATCGCAACATAAAAATAAAGACAAAGCATTAACTGTTTTACGCTCACGTTTATACGAACAAGAATTAGCTAAAAAAGAAGCAGAAGATGCAGTAAAGCGTACTTCTCAAGTAAGTTCTGGTGACCGTTCAGCAAAAATCCGAACCTACAATTATGCGCAAGGTCGTGTGACTGATCACCGAATTGGATTGGATGTTTTTGATATGGATGGCGTGATGAATGGAAAAATTCAAAAATTTGTTGACGAACTTCAGTTGGTTAACAATATGGAAAAACTAAAAGAAAGCGAAGTTTTTTAATCAAAGAAAATAGATGCCATTCTAAATTTAGTATGGCATTTTTTTAACATTTGGCAAACTTTGCGAACTTTGCGATTAAACAACTACTATGACAACACAACAGCTCGTTCAACAAATCAAACAAAAGAAATCCTTTCTTTGTATTGGTTTAGATGTTGATTTATCAAAAGTCCCTAAACATTTACTGGAACTCGAAGATCCAATTTTCGAATTCAATAAAGCCATAATTGATGCTACTCATGATTTATGTGTTTCTTATAAACCCAATATGGCTTTCTATGAAGCTAATGGAATCAAAGGCTGGCTATCGCTTCAAAAAACCATCAATTATATTAACGACAAGTACTCAGAAATTTTTACGATTGCCGATGCAAAACGTGGAGATATAGGTAACACTTCAACAATGTATGCTAAAGCATTTCTGCAAGATTTGAATTTTGATAGTATTACCGTTGCGCCATATATGGGTAAAGATTCAGTTGAACCTTTTCTCGCTTTTGAAAACAAATTTGCCATTTTGTTAGCACTAACTTCTAACGAAGGTGCCTTCGATTTTCAAACTAAAAATGTTGATGGCGAAGAGTTATACAAAAAAGTAATTAAGACTTCAAAAACTTGGAAAAACTCTCAAAACTTAATGTATGTTGTTGGCGCAACTAAAGCGGAATATTTTACCGAAATTCGAAAAATAGTACCAAATAGTTTTCTACTTGTTCCCGGGGTTGGAGCGCAAGGTGGAAGTTTACAGGAAGTTTGTAACTATGGAATGAATAAGGATATAGGTTTGATTATTAATTCATCTCGTGGAATTATTTATGCATCTAACGGAAAGGATTTCGCTGAAAAAGCAAGGGAAGAAGCACTGAAGATGCAAGAGGAAATGGAAGTGATTCTTGAAAATAAATAATCATTTTGAAAACATTTTTTGACCAGATAGGTACTTCTCACTCTTTTGAAACCACACCTAAAAGAATTGTTTCTCTTGTACCTTCACAAACAGAATTAATATACGATTTGGGTTTGGAAGAAAGTATCGTTGGTATTACCAAATTTTGCGTACATCCTTTTCATTTCAAATCAACCAAGAAAATTATTGGAGGCACTAAAAAAATACATTTCGAAAAAATCAGATTGTTGCAACCGGATATTATCATTGCCAATAAAGAAGAAAACACTAAGGAAATTGTAGAACAACTTTCTAAAATTTGTCCAGTTTGGGTTACTGATATTATCACTTTAGAAGACAATTTGAAAATGATTTCAGACTTCGGTATACTGTTTAACAAAAGAACCGAAGCCCAGAAATGGATCGATAAAATAAATTTTGGATACCATGATTTTCAGAAATTTGTTAAAGATAAACCTATTCAAAAAGCAGCTTATTTCATTTGGGCAAATCCCTATATGGTAGCAGGAAATAATACATTTATTAATGAAATGCTACAATTAAATAATTTTGAAAACATCTATGCCAATAGAGAGGAACGATATCCTGAAGTGATTATTCAAAAAATGCGTATTCAAGGTAATCCTGATTTGGTTTTACTATCCTCTGAACCTTTTCCATTTTGTGATGAACATGCTTTTGAGTTAGGTAGATTTACGCATCATGCCAAAACCGTTTTTGTAGATGGTGAAATGTTTTCTTGGTATGGAAGTCGATTGGTAAAAGCATTTGAATATTTCAAAAAACTTCATCACAGTATTGTATAAAAAAATGCCAGCATTTAAAGATACTGGCATTCATAAACTAACTAACCCTAACCAAGTAATAAAAAACCAAATTTATTATACCTCAAATATACGTCGTCTTTTTAGCTTTTACTGTTAAGGTTATGTTATACTTATGTTATTGATTTCTAAAAATTTATATTTATTTTTTGTCCTGCATTGCAAATACTTGCTTTAGCAAAGGAGAAGTTCTTGCTTTGATATCGGTACGTATGTTTTTTTCTTCCACAGCTATCATTTTGAAAACACCTTCCAAAGCTTTGTTAGTAGTATAATCTGTTAAATCAGGATTTACTTTTTTCACCAAAGGTAAACTGTTGTATTTTTTTATGATGGTTGACCAAACTTCATCTGCACCAACTTTAGTAAAAGAATTTTTAATAACTGGATTAAATTTGGTATACAATGGTGAAGTAGTATTGGTTTGCAAATAAGAAGTAGCTGCACTTTCATTGCCCATCAAGATGTTTTTTGCATCGGTGAAACTCATTTTCCTTACTGCATCTACAAAAATAGGAGTAGACTCTTTTACAGCATCTTCAGCAGCACGGTTTAGCATTAATAATCCTTTATTGGCTAAAGAACTCAAACCGACTTTTCTTAGTGCTTCATCTATTTTTTGAAGTTCTTCTGGCAAAAGAATTTTTACCATTTCGTTTTTGTAGAAACCATCTGTGGCAGTTAATTTGGTTACTTGTTTTTCAATTCCTTTATTTAAAGCTTCTTTCAAGCCAGCAGCTATATCAACATTTCCTGTGGTACCATTTAAAATATTTAAATCTGCAGGAACTACTTTTTGAACTTCTTTTTGGACATCTTTTTTGATTTGATCTAAAAGACCGCCTTGTGCGAAACCGAAAGTTGGAAGTAATAAGAGTAGAGATAATTTATTTTTCATAGAATTTGTTTTTTTTTTTCATGCTTTTATCAAAAACAAAGCCAAAAAAATAATTAACCCAAAACTACAGTTCTATTATTATAGTATGTATTATTTTTATGTTTTCTAGGAATTCGTTGTAACAATTTTATTTATTGTGTAAATTGCGGCATTTAAATTATCATATCCTCAAAATGGAACCACAAACGTCTTATATCCCAAATAATAAAGTTAGAATAGTTACTGCTGCTTCACTTTTTGATGGTCACGATGCGGCTATCAACATCATGAGAAGAATAATTCAATCAACAGGTGTAGAAGTAATTCATCTAGGTCACGATAGAAGTGTAGAAGAAGTAGTAAATACCGCCATACAAGAAGATGCTAATGCAATAGCCATGACTTCCTATCAAGGCGGACATAACGAGTATTTTAAGTATATGTATGATTTATTGAAAGAAAGAGGTGCTAGTCATATAAAGATTTTTGGAGGCGGAGGCGGAGTGATTTTGCCAAGCGAAATAGCCGAACTGCAAACCTACGGAATTACCAGAATATATTCTCCTGATGACGGTCGAGCAATGGGATTACAAGGGATGATTAATGATTTGGTAAAGCAATCCGATTATCCTATTGGTAATGAATTGAATGGTGAATTAAAAAATATTGAAAAGAAAAACCCAACAGCTATTGCTCGTTTAATATCAGCAGCCGAAAATTTCCCGGAAATTGCCAAACCAATTTTTGATGATATTCACAAGATTAATGAAACGTCAAAAATTCCGGTTCTTGGAATTACAGGCACAGGTGGAGCTGGAAAATCGTCTTTAGTTGATGAACTAGTTAGACGTTTTCTTATTGATTTCCCAGAAAAAACTATCGGATTAATTTCAGTAGACCCATCAAAACGTAAAACAGGTGGTGCATTGCTTGGTGACAGAATTCGGATGAATGCGATCAACAATCCTAGAGTTTATATGCGTTCGTTGGCTACACGTCAGTCTAATTTGGCATTGTCTAAATATGTAGCTGAAGCGATTCAGGTTTTGAAAGCTGCTAAATATGATATCATCATTCTAGAAACCTCAGGAATCGGTCAATCAGATACCGAAATCATGGATCACTCCGACGTTTCGTTATATGTTATGACTCCTGAGTTTGGTGCAGCCACTCAATTAGAAAAAATTGATATGTTGGACTTTGCCGACATGGTAGCGCTAAATAAATTCGACAAACGCGGCGCTTTAGATGCTTTACGTGATGTAAAAAAACAATACCAACGTAATCACAACCTTTGGGACACTAATCCGGATGAAATGCCTGTTTTCGGAACTATTGCTTCTCAGTTCAATGATCCCGGAATGAATACGCTCTATAAAAAAATTATGGATTGTATTGTTGAAAAAACGGGAGCTGATTTAAAATCGACTTTTCAAATTACACGTGAAATGAGCGAAAAGATTTTCGTCATTCCGCCACACAGAACAAGATATTTATCTGAAATTGCTGAGAATAACCGCAAGTATGACGAAACGGTTTTAACCCAAGTTGAAGTTGCTCAGAAGTTATATGGAATCTATAAAACAATCGAAAGTGTTTCCGAAAAAAAAGTAAATATTGATAAATCAGGAATAGAAGTTAAATCTTTAAATAACAATGATGATAGTAAAGATTTTCTAAACCTATTAGTTAAAGAATTCGATAGAGTTAAAATGAATCTTGATCCATTCAATTGGGAAATAATCTTCACTTGGAATGACAAGGTTAACAAATATAAAAATCCGGTATATAGCTTTAAAGTGCGTGACAAGGAAATCAAAATCCAAACACATACTGAAAGCTTATCCCACTCACAGATACCAAAAGTAGCGCTCCCAAAATACCAGGCTTGGGGAGACATTTTAAAATGGAATTTACAGGAAAATGTTCCAGGTGAATTCCCGTTTGCTTCGGGATTATATCCATTTAAGCGTGAAGGAGAGGATCCATCACGTATGTTTGCCGGTGAAGGCGGACCTGAACGAACTAACAAACGTTTTCATTATGTTAGCGCTGGTTTGCCAGCTAAGCGATTATCAACTGCTTTTGATAGTGTGACTTTATACGGAAACGACCCCGATTTACGTCCTGATATTTACGGAAAAATTGGAAATGCCGGAGTTTCTATCTGTTGTTTGGACGATGCTAAGAAATTGTATTCCGGTTTTGATTTGTGTCATCCATTGACTTCTGTATCAATGACAATTAACGGACCAGCACCAATGTTATTAGGATTCTTTATGAATGCCGCTATTGACCAAAACTGTGAAAAATACATAATCGAAAATAATCTTCAAGTAGAAGTTGAAAAAAGAATTAACAAAATCTATAAAGAAAAAGGATTGACTCGTCCAAAATACAATGGCGAATTACCACAAGGAAATAATGGTTTAGGCCTGATGCTTTTAGGTGTTACTGGCGACCAAGTCTTGCCAATGGAAGTTTACCAGGATATTAAAGTTAAGACGTTGTCACAAGTTCGAGGTACGGTACAAGCGGATATTTTGAAAGAAGATCAGGCACAAAATACTTGTATTTTCTCTACTGAATTTGCATTGCGATTAATGGGTGATGTACAGGAATATTTTATTAAGAAGAATGTGCGTAACTTCTATTCTGTTTCTATTTCCGGCTATCATATTGCCGAAGCAGGGGCTAATCCTATAACTCAGTTAGCATTTACACTTTCAAATGGTTTCACTTATGTCGAATACTACTTGAGTAGAGGTATGGACATCAACGATTTCGGACCCAACTTATCATTCTTTTTTTCAAACGGAATTGATGCTGAATATGCAGTGATTGGAAGAGTGGCTCGTAAGATTTGGGCGAAAGCCATGAAAAATAAATATGGTGCCAACGAAAGAGCACAAATGTTGAAATACCATATTCAAACATCTGGACGTTCTTTGCATGCACAAGAAATTGATTTTAATGATATTCGTACTACATTGCAGGCATTATATGCTATTTACGACAATTGTAATTCCCTGCATACTAATGCTTATGATGAAGCCATTACAACGCCAACCGAAGAAAGTGTGCGCCGAGCCATGGCAATTCAATTGATTATCAATAAAGAATTAGGATTGGCTAAAAACGAAAACCCTATTCAAGGGTCCTTTATTATCGAAGAGTTAACCGATTTAGTTGAAGATGCAGTATTGCAAGAATTTGACAGAATTACAGAACGTGGTGGAGTGCTTGGAGCTATGGAAACGATGTATCAACGAAGTAAGATACAGGAGGAAAGTTTGTACTACGAAACTTTAAAACATACAGGTGAATTCCCAATTATTGGAGTAAATACTTTCTTGAGTTCCAAAGGTTCGCCTACCGTTTTGCCTGCAGAAGTGATACGAGCTACTGAAGATGAAAAACAAGAACAAATAAAAACGCTTGATAATTTGCATAAGTCATATCATGCGATAGAAGAAGAACAGATTACAGCACTTCAAAATGCTGCCATAAATAATGAAAACATATTTGAAGTATTGATGAATGCTACTAAATACTGTTCATTAGGACAAATTACTGCAGGCCTTTTTGAAGTCGGAGGGCAGTACAGACGTAATATGTAAAAAAGCACAAAATAAATATTACTTTCAAATCATAAAATAAAATAGATAAGAAATTTAAGTTGGTTGGAAAAATATTTTATTTTCTAATTAAAAATAATTTTAGTTTAATAACAACTTCAATTTATCAACTATCACCAATGGCTGTGGAAGTTTTTCGATTGTTATTCTTATTCAGGTTTAGGAATCATAAATTGAACACGATGCAATTGAACATTTACGAACTTTAGATATGGTTGACCAAGCATTTAAGATGCCTAATCAATTAAGTGGTGGACAAAAACAACGTGTGGCTATAGCTTTTAATCAACAATCCTTTGATTATTATGGGTGATGAGCCTACCGGAAATTTAGATAAGAAAAACAGCGATTTAGTTTTTGATATTTTCAAAAAATTGACTTTAGAACATAATCAAAACATGCTAATTGTAACTCATGATAATCACTTTGCCAAAAGATCTAACAGAATAATAACGATGGAAGACGGTGAAATTATTTCGTAGTATTTTCAGAAATAAAATCAGCGCTTTAATAAATATTAAAATATGTATTTTTGAATTTTAATTTTTAATCCGATTCATTATGGGAGTACTACGTTTAGAATTACCAACCGACCCAAGATGGGTTAACATTGTTGAAAAGAACATTGAAGAAATTCTAACTGATCATGCGTGGTGTGAACAAAAAGCAGCAACTAATGCCATTACCATAATTACTAATAACTCGGAGCATGAAGATTTGGTTACCGATTTGTTGGCTTTGGCCAAAGAAGAATTAGACCATTTTGAACAAGTGCACGACATTATCAAAAAGCGCGGATTAAAACTTGGGCGTGAGCGCAAAGATGATTATGTAAATGAATTGGCACAATACATGAAAAGAAGCAGCAATGGGAGTCGAGTTTCAGGATTAGTGGAACGCTTACTTTTCTCGGCTATGATTGAAGCAAGAAGTTGTGAGCGTTTTAAAGTTCTCTCCGAAAATATACAGGATGAGGAATTGTCAAAATTCTATAGAGAATTAATGGAAAGTGAAGCCGGACATTACACTACTTTTATCACTTATGCCCGAAAATATGGCAAAGGCATCGATGTTGAAAAACGTTGGCGTGAGTGGATTGCTTTCGAAGCGCAAGTCATTGCCAATTACGGAAATAAAGAGACTATTCACGGATAATCACGAAAATTTTAATTAGGAGCATAACGTTTGTTTTGTTAAGGATGTGCAGTCCCGCTGTCCCCACTACGCGGTAGTTTGCTCCCATCGGGGCTATTAAGGAAATTCTCCATTTTTCGGTTGTTTTGTTTTTCCCGCGTAGGCGGGAAACCAAGTATATTGTATTCGTAAATCAAATGGATTTCCGTCTAAGTGGGAAAGACACGAAAGGATTACCTTACTGTTGATAAATTACTAATTACTTTTTGAAAAATCAATTCCGTTTTCATCACTAAATTCTATATTTGATTCATTAGAATTTTACTAAAATGAGAATTGAAACTGACATAAAATTAGGCTTTAAAGATGTAATGATTCGACCGAAACGTTCAACTTTAAACAGTAGAGCACAGGTGAGTCTGGAACGTGAATTTAAATTTCTACACAGTACACTCACTTGGACAGGAGTTCCCATTATGGCTGCCAATATGGATACTGTTGGCACTTTCGAAATGGCATTGGCTCTTGCGAAAGAAAAACTTTTTACTGCTGTACACAAACATTATACAGTTCAACAATGGAACGATTTTATTAAATCGGCTCCAACAGATATTTGCGATTATATTGCGGTGAGTACTGGAACAAGCAAAAATGATTTCAAAAAAATAGCAGAAATATTCGAACACAACCCTCAGCTAAAATTTATCTGTATTGATGTCGCCAATGGCTATTCAGAACATTTTGTTGAATTCCTTCGTCAGGCACGAAAACAATATCCAGATAAAGTGATTATTGCCGGTAATGTCGTCACTGGTGAAATGGTAGAAGAGTTACTTTTAGAGGGTGCAGATATTGTTAAAGTAGGTATTGGTCCAGGTTCTGTTTGTACTACTCGAGTTAAAACGGGTGTTGGTTATCCGCAACTTTCGGCTATTATTGAATGCGCCGATGCAGCTCACGGACTTGGTGGACATATTATCAGCGATGGAGGTTGCGCTATTCCAGGTGATGTGGCTAAGGCCTTTGGTGCAGGATCTGATTTTGTGATGCTTGGCGGAATGCTTGCAGGTCATACCGAAAGCGGTGGAAAAATGTTAGAAATAAATGGTGAAAAGTTCAAACAGTTCTACGGAATGAGTTCGGAAACTGCCATGAAAAAACATGTTGGTGGTGTTGCTGAATATCGCGCCAGCGAAGGAAAGACAGTTCAAGTACCGTTTAAAGGAGATGTGATTGAAACGCTGCATGACATTTTAGGTGGAATCAGAAGTACGTGCACTTATGTTGGTGCTTCTAAACTAAAAGAGTTGACGAAACGCACAACCTTCATAAGAGTAATAGAACAGGAAAATAGAGTATTTACGAAGTAATTACTTGATAACTAAATTATATTTTTCCAAAAGTCCTTTCAATCCATCCGTTGAGAAAACGGCTTTCTTTAGCTTGTTTTTTTCAGGGTCGATAGTATAATCATAACTGGTGTAAAAATCAGTTTTATTAGCAATAGTATCAATAAAAACAGCTCTTCGTAGGTTGCAATTATCAAACAGCGCTTCGGTTAAATCACTAGCCATAAAATCTACCGAAATCATACTGCAATTTATAAACTGCATTTTCTTCAATTTTAATGCGTAAAATTTGGCATAATCTAATAGGCAATCTTTGAAGTTAAACTCATAGATAACTTGGTCTGTCATCGCAAAATTAACTGAAGTGAAATCACATTTGGTAAACTGAACTCCACGTAATGATACATAGTTTATTTTGGTATCCTTAAAATTACAATCAAAGAAATTACAATCGATAAAAGTTACTGTTTGAAAGGTACAATCTGTAAAATCACAGTGGTGAAAACTGCAGTTTTCGTATTCTTTGTATTTGATATCCGCTTCGAGGAAGAAGATGTCTTCAAATTTTTCGTCAAGTATATAATCTGAATTCATTGCCTTTTTATTTAGAAATTTAGACTGGATTTTGCTCCGCAACATCCAGTAAAGCTCCGCTTATCACTAAACTGGATTCACTACGTGCATCCACCAAAGCTCCGCTTTTCACTAAACTGGATTCACTACGTGCATCCACCAAAGCTCCGCTTTTCACTAAACTGGATTCACTACGTGCATCCACCAAAGCTCC
>CANJWG010000016.1 GCA_947478365.1 Flavobacteriaceae bacterium
GTGGTATATTTGGAATAATTTTGGGGATTTTAGTTGGATACGGAATTTCCTCACTACTAAAATTAGCATTTGTGACTCCTTGGGAAGCTATATTGGCAGCTTTTGTGACGAGTTTTATTGTGGGGTTGGTTTCTGGATTGTATCCCGCGATTAAAGCTTCACAACTAGATCCTATAGAAGCTTTGCGCTATGAGTAATTGTTATGTAATAAATGTTCAATAAATTTACGTGTATCTCTTTTTCTCTGTGAAACTCTGTGAAAAAAATCATTCTTTTTCTGCAAATACAATCCTGTCATTCCCATAAATGTCTTTTATCAATTTGACATTTTTAAACCCAAAACTCTCAACTAATTCAACTGTTTCTTTTCCTAAATATTGATTGATTTCGAAATACAGTTTCCCATTTGGATTTAAATTTTTAATAGCCAGTTCTGCTATTTTTCGATAAAAAAGTAAGGCATCAATGTCATCTACAAATAAAGCCAAATGCGGTTCATACTCTAATACATTAGGTTTAATTTCGGCTTTTTCTAAATTGCGAACATACGGCGGATTAGAAACAATTATGTCAAAGTAAGTGGGCAGTGGGAAGTTAGAACTTGGGAATTGTTTTAAATCGTTTATTTTTAAAATATCAACATTTACAAAACTTACTTTAACAGCATTTATATCAGCATTTTTTTTGGCTATAGCCAAAGCTTCCTCAGAAACATCAATTGCATAAACTTCCGTATTTGGAATGTTTTTAGCCAATGAAATAGCGATGCAACCACTACCCGTTCCAATATCAAGGATTCTAACTTTTCCCTCTTCCCTTTTCCTTTTTCCCTCATTTTTGATAATAATTTCAACTAACTCTTCCGTTTCGGGTCTTGGAATCAACGTATTTTCATTAACTTCAAAACGCAATCCGTAAAACTCAGTTTCACCCAAAATATACTGAATGGGTTTATTTACTTTTAAATCTGAAACGATGCTATTCCACTTTTTTAAATGATTGCCGTCCATTACGTTTGAAGGATTAAGTGCTAAATCTATTCGCTTTAAACCATGTAATTTCTCCAGAATAATATAAAAAAAGCTGTCAATTTCTTGTTCGTCATATAAAGAAGATAGCTTCTTAAGAAAAGTGGTTTTATAATTTTTTAGTAGCATTTAATCAATTAATTATCTATTGTCAATTTTTTAATCATCCATACAGGACAACTGATATGGCCTGTATCTCCCATTGGCGCAAAAAGATATTCAAAACCGACTTTTTTATATAAATTTTGCGCCGTTAGCATTTCGGGTAAAGTTTCAAGATAACACTTTTCATAACCCAGCTTGATTCCTTCTTGCAAACAAATTTGTATCATTTGAAAACCAATTCCTTTACCTCTGACCTCCTCTAGAAAATACATTTTTTGTAATTCGCAGATGTTTTCCGTTGAACTTTCTAATTGAGAAATGCCTGCGCCACCAATTATTTTCCCTTCATTTTCAACTACAAAATAAGTTGCTCGTGGTTTATCATAAGTCTCAAATATAAAATCTAATTGTATGTCAGCAAATGCAGTTCCCGTCTTTGGAAAATTATCTGTAATAAAAACATCCCGAATAACCGCTGCAATTTGTTGGTTATCTTCCTTTTTGATTTCTCTTATTACGATACCATTCATTCTAAAAGTAATGTCTTATTTTTGTGAGGTGAATATACACCAAAAATATATAAAACGCTGTATCCAATTAGCCAAAAATGGCTTGGGAACAACCTATCCAAATCCATTAGTAGGCAGTGTGATTGTTTATAAAAATCAAATTATTGGCGAAGGTTGGCACCGAAAATCAGGCGAACCACATGCCGAGGTAAATGCCATAAACTCTGTAAAAGATAAATCATTATTAGCAAAAGCAACTATCTATGTATCGCTTGAACCGTGCAGCCATTTTGGAAAAACTCCTCCTTGTTGTGATTTGATTATCAAACATAAAATTCCAAATGTTGTGATGGGAACCATTGATCCAAATAGTAAAGTAGCCGGAAGCGGAATTAAACGATTAATAGATAATGGGGTTAATGTAACTGTTGGTGTTTTAGAAAAAGAATGCAACGAACTAAACAAACGCTTTTTTACCTTTCATCAAAAAAAACGCCCTTATATCATACTGAAATGGGCAGAAAGTCAGGATGGGTTCATAGCGCCCTTAACCAAAGACAAAATAGAACCCGTTTGGATTTCTAATGAGTTTTCGAGACAATTGGTTCACAAATGGCGAAGCGAAGAAAAGGCAATTTTGGTAGGAACCAATACTGTTTTAGACGATAATCCAAAATTGGATGTTAGAGATTGGATAGGCGAAAACCCCATAAGAATTATTCTAGACAGAACTGGTAAAATATCAAATGCCTTTTTTGTTAAGGACGAAAAAACAAAAACCATTATCATAACTGAGCAAGAAAATGTAACATCTAGTGAAAATTGTATTTATGAAAATGCTATCTTTGATACTAAGCTAACTAGAACAATTGCCAATATTTTATATAAATATGGCATTCAATCAATAGTAGTAGAAGGCGGAAGACAAACGCTTCAAAGTTTTATAGAAGATAATCTTTGGGATGAAGCTAGCGTTTTTATTGGAAACATTCATTTGAAAAGTGGTTTAAAAGCACCTATAATAAATGGAAATTTCCAAACAAGAAACTTAATAGACGATCAAATTAAACTTTTTTACAATTATGATTAACGCTATAATTTTTGATTTTGGTGATGTTTTTATTAATCTAAATAAAGAACATTCCATTGAAGAGTTCAAAAAATTGGGATTGGATGGTCCTAATGAAGATTTGTTAGCACATAATGACTTGTTCGAAAAGGGAAAAATAGACGAACTGCAGTTCATAAATTCCTTTTCAAAATACATTCCTAATGCCAGTATTGAAGAAATTGTAAAAGCTTGGAATTCAATAATTGGCGAATTTCCATTGGAGAGATTAGAGTTTTTACAAATGCTTTCTTCCAAATATCGTTTGTTTTTATTGACAAATACTGACTCCATTCATATAGATCGTTTTGAACATAAAGTAGGAATGTCTTTTTACAGTGATTTTTATCGTTGCTTTGAAAAGGTATATTACTCTTATGAAATGGGCATGCGTAAACCTGACAAAGAAATTTTCAATACCATTATTCACAATCATGATTTATCGCCAAAAAGAACTTTGTTTGTTGATGATAAAAAAGTTAATACTGATGCGGCCGCATCGTTAGGTTTACATGTTTGGAATTTAAAAGTTAGCGAAGAAGATGTCATCGATTTGTTTGAACAAAAGCATCTGCCCTTATAGTTTTGGAAATAAAAGACACTTTTAAAACGATTGCCTCACCTTCCACGGAAATTCTATTTAAAGAAAAAAACAGTAAGTTTTTTGGCTATGCATTTCCTTTAACTACAGAAGAAGAAATCAAATTGCATTTAGACAAATTACGCAAAAAACATTTTGGCGCAGGTCACTTTTGTTATGCTTTTCAACTGGGTACGGATACTCTCTTTTTTCGAGTCAATGACGATGGCGAACCAAACAATTCAGCAGGAATGCCAATTTATGGACAAATCCAATCATTTGGTTTAACCAATATTTTAGTAGTCGTTGTTCGTTTCTTTGGAGGAGTGAAATTGGGTGTAGGCGGATTAATTTCTGCTTATAAAACAGCAGCTCAAATGGCATTAGAAGAATCCGTAATTCTAGAAAAAACAATAGATGTCCAGTTTCAAATTTCCTTTGATTATAAAAACATGAATAAAGTAATGCGAATAATTAAAGAGAAAAACCTTGAAATCATTTCTCAACAAATGAAAGAGAGTTGCCAAATAAAAATAGCAACTCGAAAAAAAAATGCCAAAATAATTTTCGACATTTTTTTTAATTTATTTGAGATTGAGATCAAAAAAATTTAATCCTTTATAATATCCAAAATATATTGTGGAGGCGCTATAGGTTTTCCTAAATTTATATCCACAAAAACCAACAAAAAATAAGCAGTTGTTAACAACTGGCCATTTTCATTACGAATTTCACAATCAAATTCTATCTTCACAGACGACTGACTTTTTAACTTGGTTATCACTGTAAGTAAATCATCATAACGTGCTGGTTTTTTGTAATTTATTGTCATCGATACAATTGGAAGTGCTATTCCGTTTTCTTCTAATGACTTGTACGAAATCCCTTTGTTTCTAAGCCATTCCACGCGACCCATTTCAAAATAGGGCATATAATTGCCATGATAAACAACACTCATTTGATCTGTTTCCGAGTAACGCACTCTAATTTGTATTTGATGTTCTTTCATCCGATTTTTTTGCTTTTAATCTAAAATCTATTTTTTCTGTACAACAATATTTTTTAAAAATCAAGGTCATTATTATTTTTTTTAACAAATTTTATTCACATATTTGCTACCCCGAAATATATTAAAACATTCGTTGTTTTTTCGAGTTAAAACCTAATAAATAAATACTTTAATTTTAAACCAAATATGAGCAAAACTGCGCAATCGGTGTGGGAAAACTGTCTGTTATTTATAAAAGACAACATTCAAGAGCAAGCTTTTAAAACTTGGTTTGAGCCGATTAAGTCAGTTGAACTAACTGATAACGCTTTATACATTCAAGTTCCTAGCAAATTCTTTTATGAATGGCTCGAAGAACATTATGTTAAATTATTAAAAGTAGCGTTAACTAAAGAACTTGGAAAAAACGCAAAGTTACTTTATAAAATTAAAATGGAGAACACTTATGGGAATAAACAACCATTTACTGAACAACTTCCAAGTGCTCACCGCAGTCCAATAAAATCTCAAGATGTTGATGCTCCTTTTAAAAATCTAAATCCAGAGTTAAAAAATCCTTTTGTAATTCCTGGAATTAGAAACTTAAAAATTGAGTCGCAACTTAATCCAAATTATAGTTTTGACAATTTCCTTGAAGGTGATTCCAATAGACTAGCGCGTTCTGCTGGTATGGCTGTAGCTAACAAACCAGGCGGAACATCATTCAATCCATTATTAATATTTGGTGGTGTTGGATTAGGGAAAACGCATTTAGCCCATGCTATCGGTGTTGAAATCAAAGACAAATATCCTGAAAAAACAGTTTTATATATTTCTGCAGAAGTTTTCACCCAACAATATATTGACTCCGTTAAGAAAAATAATAGAAATGATTTTATTCATTTCTATCAATTGATAGATGTTTTGATAATTGATGATGTTCAATTCCTTTCAGGAAAAACTGGAACTCAAGATGTATTCTTCCATATTTTCAATTACTTACACCAAAATGGCAAACAAGTAATTCTTACTTCTGATAAAGCGCCTGTTGATATGCAAGACATCGAACAACGTTTGCTATCTCGTTTCAAATGGGGTTTATCAGCCGAATTACATCAACCGGATTATGAAACCAGAATTTCTATCTTAAAAAATATTTTGTATAGAGACGGCGTTGAAATGCCGGATGAAATATTAGAGTATGTAGCTAGAAACATCAAGTCAAATGTTCGTGAATTAGAAGGCGCAATTATTTCGCTTATTGCCCAATCTTCTTTCAATAAGAAAGAAGTGACTTTGGATTTGGCTAAAAATGTAGTTGAGAAGTTTGTAAAAAATGTAAAAAGAGAAATCTCGATTGAATATATTCAAAAAGTTGTTTCTGATTATTTCCAATTAGATCTTGATACCCTGCAATCTAAAACCAGAAAGCGTCATGTTGTTCAAGCTCGACAATTAGCTATGTTCTTTGCTAAGAAATTTACAAAATCTTCTCTAGCAAATATTGGTTCCCAAATTGGAGATAGAGACCATGCTACTGTTCTTCATGCATGTAAAACAGTTGACAACTTAGTTTCAACTGACAAACAGTTCAAAAAATTTGTAGAAGATATTCATAAAAAATTATCACTATAATTACTTTTTGAGTAAGTTAGCGCTTTAGAATCATAAAATATGCCCGTTAAAATTTTAATGGTTTGTTTAGGAAATATTTGCCGATCACCATTGGCAGAAGGACTTTTAGCGGCTAAACTTCCAAAAGATAAATTCTTTGTAGATTCAGCAGGAACAGGAAACTATCATATTGGTAAGCAACCCGATCAACGTTCTGTCTTAACTGCACAAAAAAACGGACTTGACATTACCTATCAAAAAGCAAGACAATTTACACCTGGCGATTTTGAAGAATTTGATTATATCTATGTAATGGATAATTCAAATTATAATGATGTAATTGAATTGGCAAAAAAAGAAGAACATAAAAAGAAAGTACAGCTAATTTTGGATGATTTATTTCCCGGGGCTAATGTGGATGTTCCTGATCCGTATTACGGATTGCAAAATGGTTTTGAAATGGTTTATGAAATGCTTGATGAAACCTGCGACATTTTAGCCAAAAAACTAATAGAAAAACATTCATGAAATACTTTGGTAAATCCATCTGACAGATAAAAAAACTATAAAAAAGCGCGGATGAAACCTTTAACTTTAAAAGGAAAACTTTATTTAATCCCAACCACTTTGGGAGAAATTAATCCTCATGATGTTTTACCCCAAACTGTAAAAAGGGCTATAGATTTTATAGACGATTACATCGTTGAAAATGAAAAAACAGCTCGAAAATTTATTAAATGCATACATCCTGAAAAAGTTCAAAACAGTTTAAGAATTTCTTCCCTAAATAAACGCACAGAAGTTTCAGAATACAAAGCCATGATTGCACCTTGTCTTAATGGTTTAAATGTTGGTTTAATGAGCGAAGCCGGTTGTCCCGGAGTTGCCGATCCCGGAGCCGTAATTGTAAAAATTGCTCACGAGAACGGGATACAAGTTGTGCCTTTGGTTGGACCATCTTCTATCCTATTGGCAATGATGGGTTCCGGAATGAATGGTCAGAATTTTGCCTTCAACGGGTATCTTCCAATTGATAAAGGTGATAAAAAAGCAGCGTTAAAAAACTTTGAAAACCTGTCGAGTTCAAAAAATCAATCACAAATCTTTATTGAAACGCCTTATCGAAATAATAAATTATTAGAAGATTTACTGCAAATTTTACAAGCCAATACACATCTCTGTATCGCAACTGATATTACATTGCCAACTGAATTTATCAAAACCTATCGTGTGGCTGACTGGAAAAAAATAAAGGTTGACCTGCACAACAGACCAACCATTTTTATTATTCACAAAACGTAAATTAGTTTACTTTAGCGTTTTTGACAGCTTGGATTCCGGCGGTTTCATATCCCCCAAAATCTTTCATATACGTTTTAACAGAAGTTCCATATTCGTCTTTACATTTTTTCTCGCCATTCGAATTCAAAAATCGTTTTACCGATCCTGGACCACCTAAATGTGCTGCCGCTAAAATTCCTGATTCTGTTATTTTAACACCATCGACAATTTTACCTTCAAAATAATTGATATAATCCTTAAGTTTAAATTTGTTTTTAGAAAGTAAGGCTACAAAAGCTTTTTCCTGAAGTCTTGGATTATTCATAAAACCAATGCTATCATTAATACCAATAGACTTCAAAGTTTCAATTCCGAATTGGTATTTTCCCATATAACCTAAAGAATTGATTTTGCCATATTTCCCTTGTGATTCTTTATGGGCCACCGCTTCTTTAAAACCGATAAAATACCTACCCGTAAAAGGGATTTTTAATTTAAAATAATCAATGCTGTTTTGAGAAGGAAAAATATAAGATTGTCCTATGTTTTCATCAGTAAGAAAGATGTTTCTGATTTGGGAATTGTAAGGTTTAAAACCTAAGCTTATGAAAGCAACAGTCAGTAAGATTGTTGTGTAAAAAATTCCTTTTTTTATCATTTAAGGTCATTTCCAAGCGCTGTCACCATCTTGATATTTCCGGGCGCAAATATACAACTTAAATTATAAAATTGAATATCAAGCAGTTAAAATGCACTAAAAGTAGATAAAGTGCGTTTTGGTTCCTCCTGAACCCTTAATTTCTATAGTTGGAGCTGGAATCTTAATCGAATTTAAAACTGTTAAAATTGTCCTAACAAAATGGGAATTCGTTTTAATTTTGGTCAAATCAACGTCAAGTGAAAGATAAAATTGTCGGTATCGTTTACTTTCCGGAAGAAAGACGGTATTGGTAAATTCATCATTTGCTGTAATCATTCCTTCTGCCCCATAACCAAAAGCAAGATTCAACCATTTCGGAATTTTAGATGATTTTGCAAAAGAAAAAATATTGGCCGATAACCAATAGGTTTGGCCGTTATAATCTTTTAAAATTTGCTCCTGAATTGAATTTCCTAAAACATTTGGTCGAGCTGAAGCATAAGGTGTTGTATGGAAAGAAAATTTAGGAACAATTCGCTGTTCCCTCCATAATAATTCTTGTGAAACAAATAAAGCTGTTCCAGAAACATTAGCAGCGATATCAACTAAAGAAGCTCCCCAATTTTTAGAGTAACCATCAAAAACCTCAACCGTTGTCATAAAAGCTAAACCCAAAGTTGAACCATAAATTAGTTGACTATTTCGACTTGCCCCCGACCATTTTAATGCATTTGCTCCAAAACTTCCTAAATGATAAGATGAAAAAACATGCCCTGCTTTATCCATTTGGAGCCATTCGGCATTATCATTAATAAAATGAAAATTTGAACGAGGATAATCAGCATACCAAAGTTGATTCAAGCCAATCAAGGTTGCCGATCCAATAGCAACTTCAGAAATAGCAAGAGTTTTAAGTCGCTTTTTGTTTAAAATATCTGATGGTTTTAGAAAATTTTCAATGGAATTTTGAGCGACAGTAATTTGGCAAAACCAAAGTAACAGCAATATAAATACACCTTTAATTTCTTTCAAAATTATCTGTTTGTTCCTTGTTTATTAAGCCAATCAGCATATTTCTTAGCATTCAATTGATGTTGCTCATAAGTAGAAGCAAAAACATGATAGCCAAATTTTTCAACGCTTGCACAGAAATAAATATAATCGTGCTTCTCTGCATTCAGAACAGCGTCAATAGCGTCAACATCAGGCATGGCAATTGGTCCCGGAGGCAAACCTATGTTTTTATAGGTATTGTAAGGAGAATTGATAAACAAATCGTTGTATAAAACGCGTTTGATAACTTGGTTAAAATTATTATCTTTCAATTTTAAGGCATAAATCACCGTTGGGTCAGCCTGTAAAGGCATATCCTGATTTAATCTGTTAAGGTAAACACCTGCAATTGTCGGTCGTTCACTTTTTTTTACTGATTCTTTATGAACAATTGATGCCACAATAATTACTTGAACCGGTGTTAAATCCGAAGCTATAGCTTTTGCAATTCGTTCTTTTGTCCAGAAACGATTGTATTCATCGAGCATTTTATTCCTGAATTTTTCTGCCGTAATATTCCAGTAAACCTCATAGGTATTGGGTAAAAACATGGCAACAACATTGTCTTTAGTGAAGTTGTTTTGATGCAAAAAAGTACTATCACGAAAAGTTGCCAGGAGTTTTGTAGTATCAGGTTCAATTTGAGAACTTAAAAGGTCGCAAAGATTTTCCAATCGTTCCTGATTATTAAAAGCCAATTTCACCGGAACATTTCTTCTCATGGAGGCAACCAATTGAAAAGCACTCATTCCTTTTTTTATCAAAAATCGTCCGGCTTTTACATTTTCTGGATAAGAACGACGTTTGGCAATAAACTCGAAGTCGCTCATGTTTTTTATAAGTGGCGAAAGTATTTTTTCAACATCGTCATAGTTGGAACCTGTTGGAATTTGAACATATATTTCATCTTTCTCAAAATTCGTATCCGAAGTAAAAAATTTAATGTAAATAATAGCCACAAAAAAAAGGAAAATAATTCCTAAAATCTTTATAATTTTATTTCTATTCAAAATAATTTATTTTTTTATTAATTGAAAAATAGCTTCGTCATGAAAAGCATTATTCGTATAATTCCAATCTTTTTTAACCCCAATTTTCTTAAATCCAAATGTAGTAAAAAGCATTTCACTTGCTTTATTTTCTATACCAATATTTGCATACAATTGGTGCAATTGTAATTGTTCAAATGTATAATTAATCACTAAACTCAATGCTTCTTTACCAAAACCATTATTTCTATCAATTTCATTTTGGATTATTATTCCTATTCCAGCTCGTTTATTCTTTACATCAAAATCGAATAAGTCAATCAAACCAATAGCATCAGCATTTTCTTTTTTACAAATAACCAATCGCAATTGCTTGGCTTCATATATATCCTGGTGAGCATTTTCAAGATATTGCCGGATTAAGAATTTGCTGTAAGGAGTTATAGTATTACTGACTTCCCAAATGTTTTCATCGTTTTCTATAGCATATACAAACTCTAAATCTTCGGGTTCAAGAGCACGCAAATGAATATTTTTTCCTATTAGTGTCATGAAAAATTACGAATTATATTTCTACTTTTCCTTCAAAAACAAAAGTTGCCGGACCTTTAAGAAAAACATTGGTATAAACATTTCCTTCTTTAATAAAGGAAACTTCCAGTTTTCCACCTTCTACATCTAAATTTATATGATTTGAATTTGTTTTTCCAATAGCATTCATTGCAATGGCTGCTGCTGTTGCACCAGTTCCGCAGGAATAAGTCTCATCTTCAACGCCGCGCTCGTAGGTACGTAAACGGAAATGATTATCTGATAGCTGCTTCACAAAATTTACATTACTTCCGGCTTTACCATACAAATCAGAATATCGAATTTTGGCTCCTATTCCTTTTACATCATAATTGTCTATATTATCCACAATAATTACATGATGTGGTGAACCTGTATTCAGGAAAACATAATCGGAATCAATTATTACTTCATCAACATCTTTCATTCCTAAAGAAATGATTCCGTCTTCAAAAAGAAATGCTTTGTGAATACCATCCGTTGCCAAAAAAGTTGTTTGATCATTAATAAGATTCAAACTTTTGGCAAAAGCCACAATGCACCTACCACCATTACCACACATCGAACTTTGATTCCCATCAGAATTATAATAAGTCATTTGAAAATCGGTTTCATCATCATTTTCTATAAGGATCAAACCATCTGCCCCAATACCGAAGCGTCGATCGCATAGCTTTTCGATTAGTTTGACATCAGTTTTTGGAAACACATTTTGACGATTATCTATAAAGATAAAGTCATTTCCTGTTCCTTCGTATTTGTAAAAAGTGATTTGCATAGCTTAGTTAACTCCCACAAATATAGCAAATATTAAGATTAACTTAAAAATTGTTAAACGAGCGTTAAACCAATTTTTTGAAAAAGAGAAATTTATAATTTTACGTTCAAATAATTTAAAATGTTAATGACTATGAAATGAGCATAACCAAAAATTTGTCTAAAAACAATAGGCTGTTATGCGAATTACATATGAACAATTAAAAACAAAATTATAGACCTATGAAACGATTATCAAGTTTATTTTTAGTTTCTTTATTAAGTGGTGCAACCACGCTTGGCGCTTACAAATTATTTATTGAAGGCAAAGACAATCGCAATTCGATTGTGACTATGGCATCTGAAAATTATGCTAAAAATGTTGGTTTATCTGGTGAGGCCGTTGATTTTACTGCAGCCGCTGAAAGTACTATTCACACTGTTGTACACGTTAAAAATGTTTCAGTTAGAACCGTTTATAATCCGATGATGCAATGGTTTTATGGAACTAATGGCGGACAGCAACAAGAACAAGTAGGAACAGGTTCGGGTGTAATTATTTCGGAAGATGGTTACATCGTAACCAATAATCATGTTATAAAAGATGCTTCAGAACTAGAAGTTACCCTAAATAATAACAAATCGTACAAAGCAAAACTTATTGGAACCGATTCTAAAATGGATATTGCTTTATTAAAAATTAATGCCGATGAAAAATTACCTTATTCTACGTTTGCCGATTCAGATCAGGTTAAAGTTGGCGAATGGGTTTTAGCAGTTGGTAATCCCTATAATTTAACTTCGACGGTAACAGCTGGAATTGTTTCGGCAAAAGCTAGAAATTTAGAAGATAACGGCATCCAATCTTTTATTCAAACCGATGCAGCTGTAAATCCAGGAAACTCTGGAGGGGCATTAGTTAATATACGTGGTGAATTAATCGGAATTAACACAATGATCTCATCACCAACAGGAAGTTATGCTGGGTATTCATTTGCGATTCCATCAAACATTACCCGAAAAATAATTGAAGACATTATGGAATTTGGAAATGTTCAACGCGGAATTCTTGGTGTTGAAGGTGGCGAATTAAATAGCAAAGCTTCAAAGGAACTAGGCGTTAATGACACCGAAGGTTTTTATATTAATAAAGTAACTAAAAACTCAGGGGCCGAAAAAGCAGGTTTACAAAAAGGAGATATAATCAAAAAGTTGGATCGTCAAAACATTAATACTTACGCTGAACTTTCCGGTTATATAAGTACTAAAAGACCAAATGACAGAGTGCAAGTAACGTTCATTAGAGATGGTGAAACTAAATCAGTTTCGGTTACTTTAATAAAAAATGATTTAGTTACTACCGAATTTAAAGGATTAGAATTAGAAAATATTGAAGCTGCCGATAAAAAGAAATTCAAAATTGATTATGGTGTTCGCATAAAAGAAATTAATAACGAAAATCTGAAACCCTATTATGATCAATTAAAAGGTGGCATTATTCTTTCGGTAGATAATGTAAAAGCAACCGATGTGGAAACTATTTCTAAGGTTTTAAATAAAAAAGACGAAAATCAAAATGTAAGTATACAAATGATTAATAAAATTGGGCAAGTAATTCAAGTAATTTTATAAAGTTAAAAGGTAAATTATCATTAAAACCAGTTCAAATTTCGGACTGGTTTTTTTGTTTTAAAAAAAGTTACGAAATCGTTTTCGTGAGAGACTTCTATTTTATACTTTTGCTGTCACCCATGGCTGACAAGCTGAACTTAAGGTGGCAAATTTTATTTTTATCCTGAAATGAATTCAGGAAAAGCAACACAACTAAAACTTTTTTATTTTTATGGACAGTATCAAGTTATACGAGAAAGAATTATCCTTTCAAGCTGACAGACGTAAGGCAGGCGTTGAATTAATTAAAATTATTAGTGATTTGTGGTATGACAAATCAATCGAATTGGTTCTTTTCAGAAATCAATTAATTGATAGAAACGTGAGCGACATTATTAACTTTCATGAATATGCCGGAGAGTTTGTTCAAAAACCTATAAATATTTTTGATTCTGTCGAAATTGCCCGTTCTATTCTAAATTTAGACTTGCCTCCCTCACGAATTGATATTGGAAAACTAACTTATGAATACCATCTTGAAGACAATAAATATGAAGATTGTCGCGCTTTTGTTTTAGACAAATTAAAAAATGCCAAAGATTTTAAAAACTTAAAACCTAAAGATGTTATCTTATATGGTTTTGGAAGAATAGGTCGATTGTTAGCTCGTGAAATGATGAGCAAAATAGGCAAAGGGCAACAACTTCGTCTACGTGCAATTGTAACTCGTGACAGAAATGATGCTTTATCTTTAGAAAAAAGAGCCTCATTACTACGTCATGATTCTGTTCATGGAGATTTTCAAGGTTCTGTTCAAACTGATGCCGAAAACAATGCGTTAATCATTAACGGAACAACAGTTCATCTAATCACTGCAAATAGCCCTGAAGATGTTGATTATACAAAATATGGAATTGATGATGCTTTAGTTATTGATAATACTGGTGCCTTTACTAGCGAAGAACAATTGAAACGTCACTTAACTTCAAAAGGAGTTAGTAAAGTTTTATTAACTGCCCCGGGAAAAGGAGTTCCAAATATTGTTTATGGAGTCAACCATAAAGATCATAATCCTGATAAAGTTGCTATTTTTTCAGCTGCATCTTGTACTACCAATGCCATTACTCCGGTTTTAAAAGTAATAGAAGATACTCTTGGAGTTGTAAAAGGTCATATTGAAACTATTCACGCATACACCAATGACCAAAACTTGGTTGACAATATGCACAAAAAATACCGTCGTGGTCGTGCGGCCGCGTTGAATATGGTAATTACAGAAACTGGTGCTGGAACTGCTGTTGCTAAAGCATTACCAAGTTTAGCCGGAAAGCTTACTTCTAATGCTATTCGTGTTCCAGTGCCTAATGGTTCATTAGTGGTAATGAATTTGGAAGTTGGCAAACAAACTTCTCTTGAAGAATTAAATTCTGTTATGAAAAAATATGCTCTTGAAGGTGAACTAGTAGAGCAAATTAGATATTCGTTGAACAATGAATTAGTTTCTTCAGATATTGTTGGCACTGCTCAACCATCTATTTATGACAGCAACGCAACAATAGTTTCTGGAGACGGGAAAAATATTGTTCTATATGTTTGGTATGATAATGAATATGGTTACAGCCATCAGGTAATTCGTTTGGCAAAATACATTGCAAAAGTTAGACGTTATACTTATTACTAGTAGATTATTAATTCAGTAAGGTAAAATCCGTTTGGTTTGTTTAAAGCTAAACGGATTTTTTTCAATATTTTAGCAATAATTCTGTTTAATAATTAATCTTTATATTCAACAACTTATTGTATCCCAAGTAACATATAACACATGAAAAAAATATTTTTTAGTTTTTTTATTATGAGCTGTTTTGCCTTTAATGAAGGTGACCCTAAAATACAAATCTACAATTATGGTCACAACGGAATGGAGTTTGTAGCGCGAGAAGGCAAAGGTATGATTATAGTGAGTACTTATAATTCCAAAATGACGATTCGTCAAGATATTGCTTATAAAATTTATCAGTTATATGTGAATAATAATTTAACTGTCGGCCCAAAAACAATAATTTGTGGGGATGAAGCTGATGTAACTGGGAAGTGTGTGGTAATAAAAAAAGACAATCTCACTTCAGTAAACTTTTATTATGAATTGGTTGAATGGAAGTCAGGACTTAAAGAAATGTATAAAAAGAAAATAAAAAATGCTCAACGAACTGTTGAGCATTTTTTTAATTAGTCTATATTACTTAAGCTTTACCAGCGGCAATTAGGTTCAGAGCAGAGCCAGCAACATACCAACCAATTTGACTGTCGTTGTAGGTGTGATTTGCCAAGATTACATCTTTTGATCCATCATCATGTACAAACTCTAGAGATAACGGTTTGCCAGGAGCAAATTCTGTTAAGTCTAAGAAATTGATAGTGTCGTTCTCCTGAATTTTATCATAATCCGCTTCGTTAGCAAATGTCAATGCTAACATACCTTGTTTCTTCAAATTCGTTTCATGAATACGCGCAAATGATTTTACCAACACTGCTTTTACTCCCAAAAATCTTGGTTCCATGGCAGCATGTTCTCTAGAAGAACCTTCACCATAGTTATGATCACCCACAACTATAGAAGGGACGCCAGCCGCTTTGTATGCTCTTGCAACTGTAGGAACAGCATCGTATGATCCTGTTAATTGATTTTTAACTTTATTCGCTTCTTGGTTATAAGCATTCACTGCACCAATCAACATATTATTAGAAATATTATCTAAATGGCCACGGAAACGTAACCAAGGTCCAGCCATTGAGATATGATCCGTAGTACATTTTCCAAAAGCTTTGATAAGTAATTTTGCTCCTGTGATATTTTTACCATCCCAGGCATCAAAAGGCGCTAGCAATTGCAATCTATCCGAAGTTGCTGAAACTGCTACCTGAACGTTACTTCCATCTGCTGCCGGAGCCTGAAAACCGGCATCTTCTACATCAAATCCCCTTTTTGGCAACTCATCACCGTGAGGTGGATTCAGTTTTACTTCTTCCCCTTTATCATTTAATAAGGTATCCGTAATTGGATTAAAACTCAAATCTCCCGAAATAGCTAAAGCAGCTACCATTTCCGGTGAAGTAACGAAAGCATGTGTATTTGGATTTCCGTCTGCACGTTTAGAGAAGTTTCTATTAAACGAATGCACGATGGTATTTTTTTCTTGTTTTTCGGCACCAGCTCTATCCCATTGCCCAATACATGGACCACATGCATTGGTAAAAACTTTGGTTCCCATTTTCTCAAAAGTGGCTATTATACCGTCTCTTTCGATGGTATATCTGATTTGTTCTGAACCTGGGTTAATTCCAAATTCTGCTTTTGGAGTTATTCCGTGAGCGACAGCTTGTTCCACAATTGATGCGGCACGCGCCATATCTTCGTATGATGAATTGGTACATGAACCAATTAATCCCCATTCAATTTTTAATGGCCAACCATTAGCAGCCGCTTCAGCTTTCATTTTTGAAACCGGGGTTCCTCTGTCGGGTGTAAATGGCCCGTTGATATGTGGTTCTAATTCTGATAAATTGATTTCGATAACCTGGTCAAAATAGTGCTCCGGATTAGCATATACTTCAGCATCACCTGTTAAATAACCAGCTACTTTATCTGCAGCATCTACAATATCTTGTCTATCGGTTGCAGCCAAATATCTTCTCATAGAATCATCGTAACCAAAAGTAGAAGTTGTTGCTCCAATTTCGGCACCCATATTACATATAGTTCCTTTTCCGGTACAAGACATATTGGTTGCGCCTTCACCAAAATATTCAACGATTGCTCCTGTTCCACCTTTTACCGTAAGAATATCAGCTACTTTCAGAATTACATCTTTTGGGGCAGTCCAACCGTTTAATTTTCCGGTCAATTTTACTCCAATTAATTTTGGAAACTTCAATTCCCATGACATGCCCGACATTACATCTACAGCATCAGCACCACCTACACCAATAGCTAACATTCCTAATCCACCAGCATTTACTGTATGTGAATCGGTTCCAATCATCATTCCTCCTGGAAATGCATAATTTTCTAAAACGATTTGATGTATAATTCCTGAACCTGGTTTCCAAAAACCAATTCCATATTTGTTAGAGACAGAAGAAAGAAAATCAAAAACTTCTTTTGATTGTGAATTGGCAACTGCTAAATCAGTAGTGGCTCCAACTTTTGCTTGAATTAAGTGATCACAATGAACAGTTGTTGGAACGGCGACTGTCTTTTTACCGGCATGCATAAATTGCAATAAAGCCATTTGAGCGGTTGCATCCTGACAAGCAACTCTATCAGGAGCAAAATCAACATAATCCTTTCCACGAGTGAAAGCTTGTGTTGGATTTCCATCCCATAAATGTGAATATAAAATCTTTTCAGATAAAGTAAGTGGACGACCTACTATTTGGCGAGCTTTATCAACTCTTTCAGCCATAGTTGCGTAAACTTTTTTAATCATTTCAATATCAAAAGCCATAGTATACTGGGTTTAATTATTTAACTGCGTTCTTTTTGGCAATGCTGTCTCGAGTGCTTTGCAAATTTACGAAAACGTGATACGTCTATAAAAGTTTTTATTGGAATAAGTTATGTTTTAATGCTATTTTGCGAAATACCAATTTTTACTATATACTTTTTAGCAATTATAAATTATAATTGTCTTAAAATGATAATTATTAAATAAGTTACACTCAGTATATAAATTGTAGTAAGGTTTTCTCATAAAAAAAATTAAACTATTACAACAATTTATCAATAATCATTTCTTCGGTGATTCCTTCAGCATCCGCTTTGTAGTTTTTGATAATTCTGTGACGAAGAATTCCGTTTGCTACCGATTTAACATCCTCAATATCTGGCGAATATTTTCCATTGAAAGCAGCATTTGCTTTGGCTGCCAAAATTAAATTCTGTGAAGCTCTTGGTCCTGCTCCCCAATCTAAATAATTCTTTATATAATCGTTCGACAACGGATTGTTCGGACGTGTTTTGCTAACTAAGGTAACGGCATATTCAATCACATTATCTGCTACTGGAATTCTACGAACTAAATGCTGAAAATCTATAATTTCCTGAGCTGTAAATAAAGGATTAATCATAGGATTTTTATCCGATGTAGTACTTTTAACGACATCTACTTCTTCAGAAAAAGAAGGGTAATCCAACTTAATAGCAAACATAAAACGGTCTAGCTGCGCTTCTGGCAAAGGATACGTTCCTTCCTGCTCAATTGGGTTTTGCGTTGCTAAAACAAAATAAGGCAAGTCTAATTTATAATTTTGACCCGCTATGGTTACCGATCGTTCCTGCATAGCTTCTAATAAAGCAGCTTGAGTTTTTGGCGGCGTTCTGTTAATCTCATCGGCCAAAATAATGTTGGCAAATATGGGACCTTTTATAAACTTAAAATTTCTACTTTCGTCTAGAATTTCACTTCCTAAAATATCCGAAGGCATCAAGTCGGGTGTAAACTGTATTCTTTTAAAATCTAATCCTAAAGCTTGTGAAATCGTATTCACCATCAATGTTTTTGCCAAGCCGGGAACTCCAACTAAAAGGGCGTGACCGCCCGAAAATATACTGAGCAAAATTTGATCAATTACATCATCTTGACCTACAATTATTTTAGCAATTTCTTTTTTAAGTTCCGTTCTTTTTTGAACTAAATTTTGAATAGCGGCAACATCTGACATCTTTATTAAGGATTTAGAATTAAGGAATTAGGATTTCAATAATCTATATTTATTATTTTTTTAACCAATTGTTAGTGAAAGTACAATCTTTATACTCACCATTTATTTTTATATAAGTTTCTTTAATTTTTTCATCTGTCCATTTTGCAATGGCTTTGATTTGTTTTTCTTTGAGTGCCAAATCTTTAATTTTTACATAATCTCTGGCATAATCGGCAGTGTGCTGATCAATTCTGTCTGTTACGGTAATGATTTTATATTTTTTACCACTTCTTGGGTCATCATCTAAAATCGCCGCTGTAACCGCTTTATCTTTTAAATTAGAAACTTCGCTATACAAACTTGGATCCATTTTGGTTAATTCAAAATGGGTATCTTGTGTTTTAGGATTAATCAAAACTCCACCATTAGCACGTGTTTCTTTTTCATCAGACATGGTTCTTGCTGCCTCAGCAAACGTAATTTCACCGTTTTCGATTTTTCTTTTTATGGTTAGTATTTTTTCTTTAGCCTCTTTCAAAGCTTGGTCTGAGACTTTTGGCATCATTAAAATATGTCTTAATTCAACTTCTTGTCCTTTAATTTTTTCAACCATAATGATGTGATAGCCGTATTCAGTTTCAAATGGTTCAGATATTTCACCTTCACCCAACGAAAAGGCGACATCTTTAAATTCTTTAACAAATTGGGTTTTTCTGTTGATTTTATAGAATCCACCGCTAGAAGCTGATCCTCTATCATCAGAATAAATAACGGCTCTTGTCTTGAAGCTTGCTCCTGCCAACACTTCAGCTTTAATTTCTTTTAATCTGTTTATTACTCTTTGTTTTTCTTCTTCTGAAATTTTGGGAGCTACTACAATTTGCGCTACTTCCATTTCGGCACCAAAAACAGGCAAATCACTTGTTGGAATAGCTTTAAAGAAATTACGTGTTTCTTCAGGAGTAATCTCGACACCGTCAATAATTTTCTTCTGCATTTCGGCACCTAATTTATTCATTTTAATAATGTCAAATAATTCTGTTCTGAATTCGTCTTCACTACTTTTCTTGAAATATTGAACTACTTTATCCATTGAACCTAATTGCTCAATCATATAATTTACCTGCTCGTTTAGTTTCTCTTTGATTTCTTCATCTTTTACAATGATACTATCCTGAACTGCCTGATGAGCATACAATTTGTCTTCCATCAATTTCCCTAACATTTGACAACGTGTAATATTTTTAATTGAATTTCCTTGACTTGACAATTCTAAAAATGACTTATCAATGTCAGAATCAAGTATAATATAATCACCTAATGTTGCAATAATGCCATCTACTTTTTGCTTTTTAGAAGAAATTGCTACAGGCTTTGTTTTGACAGTGTCTTTGATAATTTCCTGTGCATTGGCAAATCCTACCGTAAAAAGAATTGCAATAATTGCTAAGGTAAATTTGCTATTTATATATTTCATAATCATTGTTTTTAATGGCATCATTGGTGATATCTTTTTCAAATTTTTTAATCAATTCTAATTTTCTTTTGTTCAACAGCACTTCTTTCAACGTGGGTTTGCTATATTCAAATGGACTAATTTGATTTTTATCAATCACATTAGTAATTTTTACAAGAAAAACATCATTCTTAGTTGTTCTCTCTATTCGCTTCCCCGCAATTACAAATTCATCTCTATTGTCTGGCGTAATAAAAGGCAGCTTTTCATAAACTTGACTCATGTCTACCCATATACTATCATTTAGGGCTAGACTCTTGCATTGTAAAGCATAAGTGTCCCAAAAAATTTTATCTTTTTTAGAATAATCAAAGAACTTGTTTTTAATGGTTCCAAAACGCGGATTGTCTTTTGAAAGATTAATGTATCTCAATCTAACTAATGTTCCGTTGGTTTTGAAATTTTCCTTATTTTCTTGGTAATATTTTTTTAATTCTTCCTGACTTACTAACGTATCAACGGTTCTTTTTACAATTTCTTCGATGTAAGCTCTTGTGTATAAATCAATTTTATACTGTTTTATTAATGCGTTATACTCTCTTTTCTTGGCATCGCTTAAGTTTATTTCAGCAGCTTCAATAAGCAATTTTTGGCTTGCCCAACGATCAATAAAATCACGAACCAAAAGCAAACTATCTTCTTTAGAAGTCCCGGCCGGAACTAAAGTTGCCATGTCACTTTTATACAAATAATTTTTTCCTACTCTTGCAATTGACTGAGATTCTTGTTGTGGTTTGAAATAATTACAAGAACAAACCAGTAAAAAAATTAGAAAAAAACTAATTCTACCCATTTTACTATTTCAACTGACTTTTTACGTTTTCAAAAACATCTGTATTGATTTTTACTGTAAACTCTTGTTTCAAATCATCAACCCACCTTTGCTCTAAATATTGCTGATAATCATTTACGATTTTTCCTTTACATTCCTCTAGTGTTTTTATGCCTTCGGGTATTATTTTATCTACTTTGGTTACAAAATAATACTCTCCTTCTTTGAAAACATCTGAAACGCCAAGACTATATTTCATTGTTTTTGGCAACCCATCGCTTTCTTCTTCAAAAACACCGCTATTAGTCATTACATTGATTACATTGTTAACATTTAACTTGTCTTTTATAAATTGTGGTTTTTCATTCTTTTTCAAAAGAGCTTGCGCTTTTTTAATTATGTCTTGGTTGGTAGAAGAAGCTATTGTCACCTCAACTCTTTTCTTCCAAAGATGCTCCATCTTATGTTCCTCATAAAACTTTTTCAAACCAATGGTATCAGTTTTTGCTCTGTCCCAAATTTCTTTTTCCATCAAGTCAAAAAGCAATAAACCATCGCGGTATTCTTTCATTACATTAGCAAAATCAGGAAATTCGTTTTCTAAATTCTCATCATAATATGCTGTTAATTGTTCATCCAAAAAATTATCATAAATAGCGTCAACTAGTTTTGACAACGGTTTTACTTTTAACCCCGCTTTTTGTTGTTTGTTTATAAAATCCAAGAAAGTTTTACCGTCAATTTTCTTGGTATTTATAGTTAATAAATTGGCTGTGTAATCTTTGGCGTTTTCAGGAAGCGCCCATTTTGACTCATAGAAATCATTGGTCACCAATTTTGAAATTAATGTATATTGTTTATTATCTCTTTTGAATGTGTATTTTTTTCTGAGTTTTTCGTTCAACGAAGCAGTAATTTTTTTAGATCTATCGTCTTTCCCGATTTTATTTTCTAACTCATTTTTCATTTCATCAATTGATTTTACTGGATGTTTTTGAATCAGCTTAACAATGTGCCAACCAAAATCAGATTGAAACGGTTTTGAAATGTCTCCCGCTTTATCAAGTGAAAAAGCAGTGTTTTCGAATTCATCAGAACTAAGCTGTCCCGAACCAAATTTATTCAACAGACCGCCTTTAGAGGCAGAAGATTTATCTTCTGAGAATTGCTTGGCTAAATCTTCAAACTTCTCACCTTGTTGGATTTTTTTATAAATTTCATTAATTGTCTTTTCACCATCTTTCTCAGTTTCTTCAGGTTTTGGTTTTAAAATCATGATATGAGCAACCGTAATTTCTCCACGATTAGCTCGTATATCATTAACTTTTAAAATATGATATCCAAAACGAGTTCTGATTATTTTTGAAATTTTTCCTTTTTGAGTGTTGTAGGCTGCATTCTCAAATGGGTAAACCATTCTAAAAGCTGTAAAATAACCCAAATCTCCTTTATTTTCTTTGGCTGATGGATCTTCTGAAAATTCAACCGCTAAATTGTCAAAATCTTCTCCAGCTATAGTTCTTTTGCTAATCTCATCAATTTTTTTGTATGCTTTTAAAGTGTCTTCCGAAGATGCATTTTCATCGACTAAAATAAGGATATGCGAAGCTCTAATTTCTTTTTGAAGTCTATTATATCCTTCTTCTACAAGTTCTTCTGTGATTTTTGTATCGTTGAAGTAGTTTTTGGCTAATTGCGCTCTATATGATTTTAATTCACTTTGATACTGAGCTCCGTTTTGTAAACCAAGTTTAAAAGCTTTATTTACTTTTAATTTATATCCAACAAAAAGTTGCAAATATTGATTTAAATCCTTTTGAGAATCATCTTTAACCAAATCTAAATTCTTTTTATAAATCCTTGAGAATTCATCTGTATAATAGGGTTTCTCATTAATGGTGAATAAAACTTCCTTTGTATTGGTTTGCGCATTACTTGCAAATGATATTGAAAAAAACAACCCGAAAAAAAACTGTTTAAAACTCATTCTATTATAAATTTTGATTAAATTATATACTTATTGCCTCAACAAATTTACTTTATTAAAGCAACGTAACAATCAACAAAAATAACAATTCAAACACATTATACAACTATCATCACTAGTATTAACATAATTTTATTAACACGAAAAAACTATTGAAAGATTTGAAATGGGTAGCATGCAAAAATAATCAGTAAATAATAGTATTTTTGCAACCAATTTATCAAAAATCATGAGTTTTTTAAAAGAGATACAACGTCGCAGAACCTTTGGAATTATTTCGCATCCCGATGCTGGAAAAACGACACTTACAGAGAAGTTATTATTATTTGGAGGCGCTATACAGGAAGCTGGCGCAGTTAAAAATAATAAAATTAAAAAAGGAGCGACTTCCGATTTTATGGAAATTGAACGACAAAGAGGAATCTCAGTATCGACATCTGTTTTAGCATTTAATTATAAAGGCAAAAAAATAAATATTCTAGACACACCAGGACACAAAGATTTTGCAGAAGACACCTTTAGAACATTGACTGCAGTTGATAGTGTTATTGTGGTTATTGACGTTGCCAAAGGTGTTGAGGAACAAACCGAAAAATTAGTTTCTGTTTGTAGAATGCGACACATTCCGATTATCGTTTTTATTAATAAGTTGGACCGAGAAGGGAAAGACGCCTTTGATTTGATGGATGAAGTAGAACAAAAATTGGGATTAAGCGTGACACCTTTGAGTTTTCCTATTGGAATGGGTTATGACTTTCAGGGTATTTATAATATTTGGGAACAAAATATCAACCTTTTTAGTGGTGACAGCCGCAAAAACATCGAAGACACCATTGCATTTTCTGATATTGAAAGTCCGGAATTGGAAAAAATAATTGGCGAAAAACCAGCGGTAAAACTTCGTGATGAACTGGAATTAATTTCAGAAGTATATCCGGCGTTTGACAGAGATCAATACCTTGCCGGAAATTTACAACCTGTATTTTTTGGTTCCGCGTTGAATAATTTTGGTGTAAGAGAATTGCTTGATTGTTTTGTTGAAATCGCACCAGAACCTAGAGCAAAAGAATCAGAAACCCGTTTAGTAAAACCTGAAGAAGAAAAAATGGCAGGTTTTGTTTTCAAAATCCATGCTAATATGGATCCAAAACACCGTGATAGATTGGCGTTTGTAAAAATTGTTTCAGGAACATTTGAACGAAACAAACCCTATATGCACGTTAGGCTCAACAAGAATTTGAAATTCTCTAGTCCGAATGCTTTTTTTGCAGAGAAAAAGGAAATTGTAGACATCTCTTATCCAGGAGATATTGTTGGTTTACATGACACCGGTAATTTTAAAATTGGCGACACCTTAACCGAAGGAGAAATAATGAGTTTCAAAGGAATTCCAAGTTTCTCACCAGAACATTTTAGATATATCAATAATGCTGATCCATTAAAGGCAAAACAATTAGACAAAGGAATTGACCAGTTGATGGATGAAGGTGTAGCGCAATTATTCACATTGGAAATGAATAACCGAAAAGTTATAGGAACCGTTGGCGCACTTCAATACGAAGTAATTCAATACCGATTGGAACATGAGTATGGGGCTAAATGTAGTTATGAAAATTTTCCTGTTCACAAAGCCTGTTGGGTAAAACCCGATGACCCAAAAAGCGAAGAATTCAAAGAGTTTAAAAGAATTAAGCAAAAATTCCTGGCTCATGATAAATATGATCAATTGGTTTTTTTAGCTGATTCTGAATTCACCATACAAATGACACAAAGCAAGTTTCCAACTGTGAAATTGTTTTTTACTTCTGAATTTGATTAAATAAAAAATAATTAACATTCAATTTTTTTTAATTTATATAATGATTAGTATATTTATCCTTTAATTATTTTTTTGATATGAAAAAACTTATGAAATTTTACCTCTTGGCTTTTGTTTTATTTTCAGATTTTGTTGTCTTTGCTCAGGGTGAAGGTGGTGTTGGAGAAGAAGACGATCCAACA